>MGGC01000041.1:27431-41143 GCA_001792215.1 Candidatus Woesebacteria bacterium RIFCSPHIGHO2_01_FULL_38_10 | reverse complement strand
TAGAAGCAACAGCACTTCTTAGAATAGCATAACATTCAGGGGATAACTGGCAAAATTCTTTAACAGCCTTTGAGCTCATCTCACTATTCGACTTGAATTTAGAACCCTTAAAGCGTTTAATTTGCATATCCCTTGCTTTTTGAACTCTTGCCTGAATAGACTTAGAACTTTCAGTATTTACCCCGAGCGAAGTCGAGGGGCCAACCAATTTATCAGTTTCCAACAAACGCAATGATATGTGCATGATAGTTCCTTTGCAGAAATAGTTAAAGCATATTCTCTAAATAAAACAAGGCTAAAATATACTACTTATGTTATAATACCTATAATAAATGTCTAGAATAGAAAATCGATATCCTGCCCAAGCAGTCGATTATCAACCCTTAGATTCACCTGAAATTCTTTTAGTCTTACCGCCGCTTTATCAGACAGGAAGAGAACCTGACTATAATCCCAAAGAACCAATGGGCTTGATGTATTTGGCTGCAAGCTTACGAAGAGATTACAGAAACGTCCATATATTAGATGCCGATATCGAAGCACAGACAATAGCGCAAACAAGTCAATATATACTCGAAAAGAACCCTCCTATAGTAGGTTTCTCTGTATTTCAGAGAGCTCTTCCCTCATTCGAACTTATTGTTAAAGAAATTAGAAATAAAGGATACAAAGGACACGTCACTTGTGGCGGAATCACGCCCACCTTAAGCTATCCTTATATTTTGGAAAGAGTTGGAAATAAAATTGATAGCCTTGTTTTAGGCGAGGGCGAAGAAATACTAAGACATTTATCTGAAAGGGTTGCTCTACATCAAGACTGGCATGATTTAGCTGGTATAGCTTATCTCGAGAATAACGTCCAAGTTGTAAACAAACCTATTGAAACAGTAGACCTTGATGCGCTACCTTTTGCCTCAAGAGACTACTTAGACTACTGCCTTGGAAAAACAAACTATGCCACTATAATGGGAAGTCGCGGTTGTTACGGACTATGTACTTTCTGCAGCAACTATGCATTCGAAAGTATAAGGGGTGGACCACGTTGGAGAGGAAGAAGCCCAAACCTGGTCATCGACGAGATGCAAGAAATTTATGAAACTAGAGGCGTAACGGTATTTAAGTTTAATGATCCTAATATTTTCGGCCCAGGGAAGAAAGGTAAGGAACATGTCAGAGGTTTTTGTAGGGAAGTTGCAAGAAGAAATCTTCCTTTACACTTGATGGGATTTTGCAGAGGAGATGACATAACAAAAGATCCCAGTATAATCGACCCTCTTAAAAAAGCTGGTTTTGAAAGACTTCTCATAGGGGTAGAAAGTTCTGATAACGAAACACTGCAGAAATTCCGTAAAGGAGAAACCATAGAGGGCATGGAGCAATCTATAAACTTACTACAGGATGCAGGTATATCGACTGTAATAGGATTTTTAATTTTTAATCCTTATACAACGACAGAAACTTTAAAAAAAGATTTAGCTTTTTTAGAAAAAAGCGGGTTAACACCGACGCTAAGTAAAGCTTTGCGTGTATTTGACGGCACTCCTATTCAACACTTAATGGAGAAAGAAGGCCGTTTGATTGAAAAAAATCCTTTTGAAGGATATCACGACTATGTTATGCCGAAAGATGTAGCCGCAATTTACGCAGCTATGAAAACTCTCTACGCAAACTGTCTGGATAAGATTAGGGCAGTTGGACAAGGAAATGTCTGGAATATTAAGAAAGCTCCATCTTTCAGAGATAGGCAGGATTTTAATAATCTATCAGAAGCTTTTTTTGATACAGAAGCCTTTTTGTTAAAAGGGTTGATAACATGGACCGAAAATAGAAACTTCACACGAGAGGATGTATCTGATGTGACAAATGTTCTCTACAGAAAATTAGATAATATAGGGCAAGCCCTATCTGTCGAAACTCGCTCAGTTGTTTCCTCACCCGACAGAGTTGCTAACGAAATTTATACATTAATGGAAGAAAAGCCTTGGAATACCTTTCGGGAGGAATATCGATGGAACCAAGATTAATAAAATGAAAATTTATCTAATGAGACATGCTCAGACTGAGGATAACCTAGTGAAACGCTTTACAGGTAGTAATTACAGGGTTGGAATAAATAAAGATGGGACTAAACAAATAAAAACTATCATTCCCTTGCTAAGAAAGAGGGGTATTAAATCAATATACTCAAGTCCCTATAGGAGATGTTTCGAAACTGCTTCCCTTATCAAAAAGTATTTAAAAGTTAATCTTATTGTCGATACTAAGCTAAAAGAAGTGAACTACGGTAAATGGCAGGGTTTAACAAGTAGCGAAGCTAAGGAAAAGTACCCAAAAATCTATTTGCATAGAGGTCAAAATCCAGCTTCAATACCGCCACCTGGAGGAGAAACTTTGTTGGAAATGCAAAAAAGAGTTACCCAAAAAATTAACGGAATTATGCGTTCCAAAAACAATTCGTTAATTGTTACCCATGGCAGTTGTATTCACGCAGCCTTAATGTTCTACCAAGACATAGATTTGAACAAATTCTGGGAGTTCAGCCAAGCTAATAAATTACAAAACTGCACTTTGTGGGAAATTCTTATAACACCAAACAAGACCAGAATAATAAAAATAGACACTAATTTGTAATATGTCTGCAGAAATTCCGCTACCATTAACAGCTTCTTTGCATCCAGAAAAAAATATTGGTGTGGAAAAAGTCTTATATACCGGGAGAATCTCACAGTATCCGCTGGATGAGAACGTCTCGATTTCGCGAGTTTTTCCCCCATGGACCGTGGGGTTATCTCCTACTTCAAGATGTACCAGGGAATGTTTTTTCTGCTCTCATCAAGAAAGAAACAAAAAAGGAAGTTTTCTCACCGAGGAAAAAATGGACGAGGTAGTAACTAACTTACATGAACAACTTCCTCCTAAGGGAGTAATTTTAGCCGGAGGTGGGGAACCCACTTTCTGGCAAGGGAACCTATCGCTGTATATAAACACATTAAGCAAGTTTTGTTCAGTTGGAATTGATACTAACGGGACATTATTAGGTAAGTTTATTGATGATGGTTCAATTAGTAAACTGTTTTATGCTACAGTTCCAATTTTAGGACACGACAGAGAATCTTATAAGAAAGTCTGTGGCAAAGATCAATTTGGAATAATAGATGCCAACCTTCATAAAATTTTAACAATCAAAAAGGAAACAGGAAGTAAGTATCCGCACGTAAACCTAAAGGTGGCTATTAACCAACGAACATATCGGGATTTTATCCCGATGCTTCGCTACGCAGAAAGTGTCGGAGCAGATAATGTTTTTGTTCGTTGTATGAACAATTTTGAAGGAAGGACGGATATAGATATTACAGACGATCAACGACAATTTGTTTACGAAACAGTAATGAATGCACCTGGATTTGAAAAAGGTTATGTTAAAGTATTCGCAGAAAATCTCGTTCGAAATCAAAATAATGTTTTACCCGAAGACCAAAGCACTTCAATTCGCCCATCTCATTGTTGGACAGCACTGTTAATGCATAACATGGGCATCAAACAAAACGGAGATGTGTTTCTTTGCGTCCCAACCACCGATGATCAAGAATATTCAATAGGAAACGTTAATAGAACTAAACTTACTGAGTTATGGGGTAGTCCGCAACATTTGGATATTATTGAAAAACTTGACAAAAGAATGCAATCCGATCATTGTGATCTTTCAAAGTGTAGGCATTACAGGTTGAATATAGTTTTAGATATGGCACGCAGAGGATTAATAGATACGGTATTACCCGAAGACCAATTTTTAGATAGACATGGGCCATTTCTGTAAGGGGAAGCTTTATCAAAGATGGAACCAAGATTAACTACAAAAAAAGCAATTACTAATTTCATATTTGCTAGTGATAAACCCACTAAAGCTGATTTAGTCATAATACCAGGTTCGAGTCATCATCAATTACCTAAAAAGGCTGTTTTTTTATACAAAAACGGGTTTTGTAAAAAATTGTTATTTACTGGAGGTTATAGTCCTAAAATATCTAAAAAGGAATGTGATTTTGGAAAAGACATAGCTTTAAAATCTGGAGTTCCATTAAAAGCTATTTACTTCGAAGGGGTATCCCAAAATACAAAAGAAAATGCTTTCGAATCATTTAAATTAACAAGGAAACATAAACTCAAGCATAAAAGGCTATTATTAGTATGCAAACCTTATCACGCAAGAAGGTTAAAAATGACCTTCGCCAATTTTTTTCCTAATTCTCAGCTATTTATGATACCTGTTAAAGATGAAAGGGATATAACAAAACATAACTGGTGGAAAAATAAAGATAAGATAGAAAAAGTTATGGAAGAAATTGGAAAAATAAGTGAATATTTTTTAAAAGGAGACCTATCTTTATAAGAATTTATTTATGGCAGGAGAAAGAACCACATATTCAGAAATCAGCCCCGAATTTGATCCTTTTCATACTTACGAGGCAATAACTGAGAAGTCATATATCAAAGCCGAACATTCAGGACCCCTTCAAGGCGAAGTTCAGGTTAGCGGAACAAAAAATATGGTCAGTAAAGTAATTGCTGCCTCATTATCGGCAGATGAAGGAACAGTCAGGATTAGAAACATTCCTTTTGTAGGAGACTTAGCAATTACCTTAGCACTGTGTCGCCGTCTGGGTGTTAACTACCAGCTAGATCCGAGTAAAAAGGAATTGGAATTATCAGTGGGAGATTTTACAAATCCTGATGTGATTAGCGATCCTTATCATGGAAATAGGGTGGCAATTTTGTTTGCAGGTCCAGTATTGGCGAAACTCGGAAGGGCAAATATTAGTAAACCCGAAGGTTGCCAAATCGGAGAAAGAAAAATCGATTACCATTTGCAAGGTTTAAAGGCATTTGGCGTAAATATAACAGATAAGGGAAACTACTATTCCTTGAGTTTAAAGAAAACCACTCTTGAAGGAACCCGTTACGACTTGCCCTTTCCTAGCGTAGGTGCAACGGAAAATTTATTGATTACCGCTTCATGTGCCGAGGGAGTATCTATATTAAACAATTGTGCTTTAGAACCTGAAATTATCGAACTGGTAAAAATTTTACAAAGATCTGGAGTCGATATAAAAACATTTCCGGATAGAACTTTAAAAATAGTTGGAAGAAAACATGGAATTACACCATTAATTGACGTTATTCCAGATAGGGTTGAGGCTGCTTCACTAGCAATCGCGGCATTAGCTTCACGAGGGGACGTTTTTATCCATGGTGCTCAACACGAACCACTCATTTCCTTTTTAGATGTATTACAAGAAATGAAAGCAGGGTTTGACATTCAGGATGATGGTATAAGATTCTACTGGCGGGAACCCCTAAAAGCAGCAGATATTACTACAGAGGTTTATCCTGGTTTTCCAACCGATTTTCAACAACCAATGGCTATTTTAATGAGTCAGGCAGAAGGAAGGTCGTCTATTCATGAGACTATTTTCGAAGAAAGATTTAGATATTTAGACGAGTTAAATAAAATTGCTACTTTACCAACTTCATTGAATATTTCCACAGCATGTCCAGCAGGGCTTCCGTGTAGGTTTAAAGATGCCAATTACAAACATACCGCCTATATAAATGGTCCAATAGGATTCGGTGCTGGGGAAATAGAAATAACCGATATGAGGGCAGGATTTGCCGCGATAAATGCAGCAATAATAAGTTCTGCGGAAGTGACCATTCGGAATTTGAAAGGCTTGTATCGGGGTTATGAAAACCCTGTCGGAAAACTAAAATCTTTAGGAGCAAAAATTGAGCTAGTAATTTAACAAATTTTCACTTTTTAAAAATCTTCCTCTTGCGGTCGGTATTGAAGGGCTTCCGCTATGTGATTCGTAGTTATCTCTTTCACACCTTCCAAATCAGCAATAGTTCTAGCTACTTTTATAACTTTATGATAAGAACGAGCGGTCAGATTCATTGAGGCAACAGCACTCCTTAAAATTGCTAAACATTCTGGTAATAATGGACAAAATTCTTTAACTGCTTTGGAACTCATTTCACTATTCGACTTGAATTTAGAACCCTTAAAGCGTTTAATTTGCATATCCCTTGCTTTTTGAACTCTTGCCTGAATAGACTTAGAACTTTCTGCTTTTTCCTTGTTTCCTACTAATTTATCAGTTTCCAACAAACGCAATGATATGTGAATATCGATTCTGTCCAAAATTGGACCAGAGACTCTTTTTTGATATCTGGAAATTACTCCCGGAAGACATTTACAGGGTCTTTTGGGGTCACCATAATATCCGCAGGGGCAAGGGTTGGAGGCAGCAACCAATAAAAAGGAAGCAGGATAGGTTACTGTTCCTTTTGCTCGTGATATTGAGACGCGTCCATCCTCCATCGGCTGTCTAAGGGATTCAAGTACATGTCTCGGAAACTCGGGAAACTCGTCCAAAAATAAAACCCCTCTGTGCGCTAAAGATACCTCACCAGGAGCGGGATTTGAACCACCGCCGATAAGTCCGATTCTACTGGTTGTGTGATGAGGGCTTCTGAAAGAACGGGTGATTACCATCGCCTGACCTTGCGTTAAGTTACCGGTAATTGAGTAAATTTTAGTAACTTCCAGCGCTTCGTCTTCTGTTAAAGTGGGTAATATCCCGGGAAGGGCTCTGGCCAACATTGTTTTTCCCGATCCCGGACTTCCCTTCATAAAAATATTATGAGCTCCAGCTGCGGCTATCTCGAGGGCCCTTTTTGCCTGCTCTTGACCAATTATTTCTGAAAAATCAAATTCAGCCTCAGCAGTTTTCAAAAGATCTTTTAATGAAATTTTTTTTGAAGGTTTTATTTCAATAGTTCCAGAAAAATAACGTGCCAGTTCCAAAAGTGATTCAACAGGATAAACCGAAATTCCCGGAACAACGGCTGCTTCTTTGGCATTTACTTTTGGGACGAATACCTTTTTATAACCTTTTTTCTGAGCCAGATAAGCTAAAGGAAGAATTCCGTTGGTAGAACGTAAGTTTCCGTCAAGCGATAGTTCTCCGAAAAATAAACCGTCGGGTGCGCTTCCGGCAATTTGACCGGAGGCTATAAGCATACCCAAGGCAATAGGAAGATCATATGCCGGACCAACTTTGGGTAAATCAGCCGGAGCCAAGTTAACAGTAATTCTCCCCGAGGGAAAATCGCTACCTGTATTTTTTATTGCTGACCTGACTCTCTCCTTGGCCTCCTCAACAGCTTTATCCGGAAGTCCAACAATGTTGAATGCCGGCAGTCCCTCTCCAGGAACATCAACTTCAACTTCTACAAGTCTGGCATCAAGCCCCACTGTTGCGCCTGAAGTAATCTTGGCAAGCATTGATTTATATTACTGAGAACGAAGATTAATGTCGATAATCTCTCGTGTTAAGTGTTTAAAAATAATCAAAACCCTAAGCGCAATTTTCCAAAGATAAGTGTGAATATGTAAAGAAATAAAAGTAATGGAATAACTGTTAGAGTAAGAAAAAGCCACCAGTAGGTTCTTGTCTTTTCTTTAAAAATAAAAGAGAAACCCTTAAAGTTTAAGTTAACCAAAAGAGTGGTTGCGGTTATAAACCCGCCTATTGCCGTAAATCTCACAAACTCCATAAAATTAACTTCAACAGTTTTCATTTCAGTCATTATTTTCTCACGACTGGCAATTTTCATCAATCAGAAATTTAATCATTGGCAAGAAGATCTAAATCTGTAATCCTATATATATGAGCCCCAACGAAAAACTTATTGCCTACTTTTGTAGCGAATTTGCTATTGATAATGAACTGCCCACTTATTCCGGAGGACTGGGTGTTTTAGCAGGAGATTTGATGAATGCGGCTGCCGATCAAAACTATCCAATGATCGGAGTCGGAATCCTTTACAAAGGAAAAGAATATATTCAACATATAACAGGAGACGGAAAAGAAGAAAAAAGAGATTCTGAGTTTGATCACGATAGCTCATTTTTAAGACCGGTAACAAAAGAAGATCACGAGCTGATAGTTGAAATTCCCTTTGACACTTATACTTTAAAAATTAAATCATACTATATCCGACTTTCCGATAAGGTAATCCTTTATTTCCTCTCAACAGACGTTGACGGAAACCCCGGCGAGTGGATAAGCGATATGGATGCTCTTTATAAAGGAGATAGTGATAGTCAAATAAGACAGCAAATTCTTCTGGGAATCGGGGGAGTAAAACTTTTGAATTCCCTTAATCTTAATCCCTCTGTCTACCACATTAATGAAGGGCGTCCCTCGTTTATTATCTGGGAGATGGTGTCGAAGGTGCTTAGAAAAGAAAAAATTCCCTTTGAAGAAGCTTGGAAGCTGGCTAAAGAAAAAATTGTTTACACCAATCACACTTTAATTCCGGCCGGGAATTTGCAATTTCCTCGAGGCCTTGTTGAAAAGTGGGCGAAACCCTTTGCCTCAAAAATGGGAGTAGAAAGTGAATTTCTTATCAAAGACGGGCTTTTAGATAAAAAAACCTTCAGTATTAGTCTTTTTGCATTAAATACTTCTAAAAAACACTCAACAGTCAGTAAAATTCATAAAAAGTATGCCCAGGCTGAATGGCCGAAATATAGATGGATTAGCATCACTAACGGAGTCCACTTTCCCCGTTGGCAGGACAGTGATTTCAGAAAAAACCTGAATGATCGGGATATGTGGGAACTTCACAAGCTTAAAAAACGCGAACTGGTTAACACAGTTTTGAAAAGAACCGGATTCGCCTATGATCCGCAAAGGCTGGTTATCAGCTGGGCAAGAAGACTGGCTGAATACAAGCAACCAAAAGAAATATTTAAAGATATTACCCGCCTAAAAAAAATTCTTGAAAATCCCCAAATGCCTGTACAACTCCTTTTGGCCGGTAACTCCCACTCAGCTGACCCTAATGCAAAATCGATAATCGAAGAAATAATCAGACTCTTCGCAACTGAACTTTCAGGCCACGCTATTTTCATTCCCAATTACAATATTTCTCTTGCCAATCACCTTGTGTCGGGTTCTGATCTTTGGCTAAATACACCAAAGGGCAATTTAGAGGCCTGCGGCACTTCGGGTATGAAAGCTATTTCAAATGGAGTTCTGAATTGCACAGTACTTGATGGTTGGACATATGAGGTAGATTGGCAAGGAGTGGGGTGGATTCTTGATCCGGAGAAAGTAGCTGAAAGTTTTTATAATATTTTGGAAACTGAAATTGTCCCACTTTACTATCAACGTGATCAAAACAACCCACCTCAAGGATGGATTGAAAGAATGAGACAATCAATCGAAGTTTCCAAAAACTTCTCAGCTGAAAAAATGTTCGAAGAATACAAAGAAAGACTTTATTCTCATTGACTTAGTACTTAAAAAAGACTTAAATCAAACTATTACTAAATGGAAGAGTTAAGCGGAATATTTAAAAGGCTAAAAAGAAGAATTGGAGGAAGAGTTCCTGGTAAAGAAAAAGAAGGAAAACTTGATCCTTCTACTGCTTTTCACAATATACTGGGTAGACTTAAAGCATCTGAGGAAAATACCGCAAATAGAATGGGTGATATTTTAGCCGAAGCGGTTAATGACTTAAAATTGGCCTATAGCGATTTAAGAAAAGAAGAACCTTCTTTAACAGTAAGAAATTTTTTGACAAAGGGTAGAAGTGGTCGGAGACAAATACTTTTCTCACGGGGCAGTGGATTAATCCCAGGCTTAAACTGGGAAATAGGAGAAAAGACTCCCTTCTCGCCTGCAGTCGTTTCAGGGCTTTTAGCAATCAACTTCTCAGAGTTTAATAGGCGTTTGCCGGATCCTGAGAACAATCCAGACTTACCTCACTTTGGTTTTAAGTTTGGAGACGATTATGCAAAGTTCGTCGAACAAAGCGCAGCTTTAGAAGGAGAAGGAGAATCAGAAGCTGGCGTTTCTTTAATTATAAGAAGAGAAGTTCCCTATATGCAGGATGGAGAATACTTGGGTCGGGGTGTTATAGGCGGAATGGCTTGGAGGGTTCCAATATATACTCTGGAAAAATTACTTGATTAAACTTAACAAGCTTAGAGAAAAAATTTATGAATTTTAAATATTTTTGTCCATGTTGCGGATATAAAACGATCGCAGACACTCACGAGATCTGCTCAATTTGTAAGTGGCAAGATGATCCTGTACAAAATGATAAACTAGACGGCGGTCCAGGACCCAACTTAATTCCCCTAAGACAGGCACGATATAATTTTGCCAAGTTCGGAGTTTCAGATAAGAGATTTTTAGATCGAGCAGAAAAACCGAAAGAAGATGATAAGAAGAATCCTGACTGGAAAAGGCTTCCTGATTATGAAAAAGTTTACAGTCTTAAAGAAAACGAGGAGATGATTTTAATCGCAGACAGGTGCGAAGATCCTTCAAAGATAAAAGATTGGAGAAATTTAGAGAGAAAAAAGAAGGGTAAGTGGTGTTCAGCCGAATACGTCGAAGTAATGAACCAAATACCTGAAGGATCTAGAAACTTCATCAACTTAAGAGAGGTTGAAGCTATTGACGATGAAACAGGAAAACCGATTGCGGGAAGAGTTATGATTATTGGAACAAGGATTGCCTATAATTTAAGGCCTGCTTTGAGGGAATATGTAGCTGCATTGAAAAAATCCAAAAAAACTCCCTCTTAAAATCTATAACTTATTTTAAAACAAACAAATCCTGAACCAGACGGTGCGGGACGAACAAAAGTTTTGAATCAGATATACAAGCTAGCTAAGGGACGTCAAACGTCCCGAAGCCAAGTCAGACTTGGGAGGTTTTGAAATAGCTTCTAACTCTATTCTATATATTTTTTTATCTTTTCCACCACCTGCTCAGGAGTTTGCATTGCTTTAACAATGTACTCTTTCACCCCTAACTTTAAAGCCCGTTGTCTTTCAGCCTCTTCGGCTAAATTGGTAAGAGCAACGACTGGTGTGTTTTTGCCTCTGGGGTCCTGACGATACTTTTCCAAAAAGTCGGTTCCTGACATTCTGGGAAGCATAATGTCAAGAAGAATAATACCAACTTTATTTTCCAAGGCTACTTTTAAAGCCTCTTCACCATCATGGGCGTTCAAAACCTCAAACCCCTCAAAGTTGAACTTTTCTGAGTACATCTTTAAAAGTACAGGGTCATCTTCAACTATGAGAATAATTTTTGCTTGTGAATCTTTCGCAAGCTGATCGTTAGTATCTTGACTCTGAGTAACTAAATCCATAACTTTCTAAATACCTCTAATGTTAATACTATGGTAAACTTCCCACTTTTTCAAACAGAGAAATTTTAGTATTATATTTATTAATGTACAAATTTAAATTATCTATATTTTTTCTCACATCAATTCTCACATCAGCTACTCTTCTTTTAGCTTTACCTTCCCGAACTAAAGCATCGGATGCCACTTTTGAAATGGCGAGTAAGACAGAAGAAGATTATCGTTGTTTTGCAGCCTCTTTGCAAATGCAAGACCGTAAGTACACAATTCTTATTAACTGCCAAAACCTTCTCTATCCTGTGGACAACGAAATATATACTTATGTCTTATGGGCCAAGCCAAAGGATGCAAGTGATTCTATAAAACTTGGAACACTCGACTTTGGTAAAAAGACCTTCAGAGCAGCCAAACCCATATCTTCCCTCTTCGTAACCACAGAGACAAACAAGAATGTTAAAACTCCCAGTGGAAAAGTGGTCATACAAGGAAACGCCCAGCCAGTTACTTTTTTACAAAAGGGGGAAGTCCCAACACCTGAAGAAGAAAAGACTGGTGAGGAAAAAGAGGTAGCCCCAGTTACGGAAAAACAACCAACAACTAGGGAAAAGTTAGCGACTGCCTTAAAAAGAGCCGGTCTTGCCGCTGCCATTGCTCTAACCGCCTTGGTAGGACTCATTTTTATAGTTACAAGATCAAGAGGCTGAAGCTAAAGGAAGTTCAAACCAGAAATCACTTCCTTTTCCCGGTTCTGAATCAACGCCAATCTTCCCTTTGAATTTTTCGACAAGAAGCTTACTTATATAAAGACCCAATCCCGTTCCGGTTGTTTTTCCCACACTTGATTCCGCTCGAGAGAACTTTTTGAAAAGTAATTTTTGCTCTTCTTTGGTAATACCCGGTCCTGTATCAATAACCTCCAGACGGACGGAGCTTTGGCTCGACTGGCTGAGTTTAACTTCGACAGATCCTTTCTCGGTATACTTAACAGCATTACTCAAAAGATTAGCGACAACTTCATGAATTCTATCAGGATCAACTTCCACCTTATCTCTAATTTCCCTGGGAATAACTTGAGTAAACTTAAGTCCCTTTCTTTCCGCTTCTGGGGCAAATTGAGAAAAAACAGTTCTGACTACCTGGGATAAGTTTTCAGACTCAACCTGATAAACAATTCTTCCTTCTTCAATCTTTGAGACGTTAAGCATATTATTTACAAGACGAATCAGGCGCTCATTAATATTATTTGCATCAGCCAAAAATCCCCGGGATTTTTCCGGAATGTCTCCAGTATCTCCTTCCAAAACCATGGTGATGTAACCCTTAATAGCGCTCATTGGCGCCCTAAGTTCATGCGCAGCCATGGAAATAAACTCGTCCTTTTGTTTATCCATTTCTTTAAGTTTTTGAGTTAACTCCTCAAGCTTTTCTCTTTGCCTAACTTCATTGACTACGCTTCGAACGAGCAAAATTCCAAATATGAACATTGTTATAAAAATAAAAAGGTCAACGATTAGATCGCTTGATGATTCAGAAACGAAGATTTTAGAAAAAAGTATAACCCAGATAACAACAGTAAACGCTTGAGTGGCTATGACTTTTAAGTTAAAAAGTCCGTGTTTCACAATTGCATAACTCACAAAGCCTGTAAAAACAAGTGTATACAATGGAAGTAGTCCCACAAAACCAGACACGTTAAAAACCAAAACAAAAATTACATTAGTTAACAATATAAGGGAGAACATTAATATGGCTCCAGAAAAAAGCATCTTTAACTGAACGCGCTCTGACCCTAAAGACTTCCTGAACTTCTTAAGTAAAAAGAGAAATCCACCGCCCAAAAAAAACACCGTATGAATTAAAAATAGAGGCATCCCTAGACCAGGAGATGGATGGATTACGCCTGAGCTGATTTCCACACCAGTAAAAATTAATTGTGTTTGTGCTAGTAGGGCAATTATTAAAGTAACTAACACTGCTCCCCAAAATTTCTTGCCTTCCAACTGCAATTCTTGTCTTGGGTAAGTCCTGGAAAGGAGGAAAAAAGAAAGGTTTATAAATACCGCAATTGACATAACAACCCTTACCAATAAATAAGTTGATTCCACACTTTCTTGATATAAAGAAAAATAGTTAGTAATTAAATAAACGGCGATGGTAGTGGCTAAGAATGAAAAAAATCTATTAGTAGCACTCTTCGGGTTATTCAAAAAAATAAAAACTGCAAGAATTAAGTTGATTACAGCTGCTATCAAGGTAGCTAAGATCTCAAGCGAAGGAGTAGACATAATTTGATTATATACTCATCTTACTTAAATTTGTAAGTTTTAAAAAATTTTCTTAGCAATCTCATCTGACAACTGTTCTTTCTTCTTTTTTCTTTTTTTACTATCATAGTCATAAACAAGAAGCTTATCTATTGAGAAATAATAACGCCCACTTTTTACCCTTTCCCTTAACACCATTTTCTTAACCAGCGT
>MGGC01000041.1:15768-27419 GCA_001792215.1 Candidatus Woesebacteria bacterium RIFCSPHIGHO2_01_FULL_38_10 | reverse complement strand
AAAGGAGCGATTTGAGCATTCTCTCTGAGTTATGCTCAAATCCAACTATCTGCATTGATAGTTTTATTCTTTCAGGGTCGGATAACTTTGATAGATCAATCTTTTCGATATCCTCAACCCTGCCGTTAAATAACCTCGGTAAAGGGAGTTTGTCATATCTTTCAATATCCAGAAAAACATTGTCTCCTACGTCCGTCGCCATTAAAACCGGTATTTTTCTTTTCCTTGCCAATAACCTTACTAATACCTTACTTTTAAGATCGTCCATGCAATCCACAACAACTTGTGGCTTCGGTTCACTTAGAATTATCTTTCTAACGATTCTTTCCTCTACCTGTGTAAATTTATACACTTCGCAATATGGATTAATCTCTCTCAATCTTTTTTTAACAATATCTGCCTTTAATTTACCGATAGTATTCCAACCAAACCTAAGTCGATTCAAGTTTGTGGGAGAAATAATATCAGGGTCTGATATTTTTATTTTATCTGCTCTGGATAACATCATCCAGGTAAGAGCGGCGTGGCTTCCAACACTTAACCCAAAGAAAGCCACTACTGTATCTTTTAGTTTCTCCTGTTCCGTAAGAGTTATTAACTGTCTATTTCTTGCAGTTAACAGAAGAAATAAGGCTCTCTTGAACCAATAAACTTGTTTTTCCTTACTAAAATTAGAAAGACAAGAAAATTTATTTAGTACTTTAGATACTTCTTCATCAAATTTTGCATTCTCCAGAAGCTCTTCTTTAACTTCCTTAATAATTTTTTTGTTTAAGAATAATTTAGAAGATTGTAACATCAAGCCATTTTTCTAACTTTACCTTCAGGAAAGTATTTTGAATCTTGGAATTTACACAGTACTACTTTAGGATGCATCCTCTCTTTATATTTTTGCTCTACCTGATTGTACTCACTATTAAGTTTTTTGAAAGTCTCGGTAAATAATTTTATGGTACGATTTCTTATTTCCTGACTCCCTCTAATTTTTGGCCTTAGTTCGACTCTTAACAATAAATACTGATTTTGATTTTCATCAACTTTCTTCTCGGCAATAAATCTGCCTGTTAAAAAAGGTTGCAGAAGTCTATGCTCTAAAGAGGCTTTTATATTCTCAGGGTAGATATTCACTCCATATAAACTTGTCATAAATTGTTCACGACCGAAAACGTATATAAATGGAAATTGCCAGTCTTTTACGTTAACTCCATTGTCTTTTAATCCTTGAAATATATTATTTGAATGATCCTCTATTATCTCTAGCAAGCCAAAATTACCAATTGTCCCCCCCTGATCGTGAATGTTATACCTCACAAGAGGCGCTGTTGCATTCATAGTGATCATTATCTCGTTCTCTACACTTCCTTCTAAATACTTTGTGGTTGGATCAAATTGATAAAGAAAGGGTGTCCTTGCGCTTCTGAAAAGCAATTCGTTTAAGCTACGGCTTATGGAACTTTCTCTGTGTAGCATTATTGAAAGGGGTGTTTCAAAACCCATCAGGCCCGCATCGGCCGAGCCATAAATGTTTATAATTGTTCTAAGAATATCTGTTTGGTCAACTAGGGACGAAAAGTAATCTCGCCAGTTTTCAGAAAAACCTTCCCCCGCTCCTAAAAATTTTACACATAACTTTGGCCAGTCAATTCCCTCTTCCTTACCGTTTTCGACCATTATTTTTAATATCGGCGGATGGCAGGCAATAATCGTTTGGTCATAATATCGGGAAAAAGCCTTAACAACCTTAAAGGTTTCTTCTTGGCTATAACCGGGTGACGCCAAAGTAAATGGGACTTCGCGGAGCCTTAGAAGATACAAACACATTTCTGTATACATCCCTGCAATCCAATTCCCTAATCCGAAGGAGTTGATAAAAAGAGTTTTCCTTTTATAAACATCAAATACTTTGTCTAATAAAAGTTCATGTATTTTTGCGCCTTCTATCTCTTGATCAATTCCTCGAGGCCAAAAAATTGGTTCTCCTGTTGATCCTGAACTTACTGCAAAAGTATGAGTTTCTGTTAACTTTGCATCCCAACAGCGTTCTTTCAATGGATATTTCTGAATGTAATTCTCCTTTGAGGTTGGTGGAACAAATTTCCTGAAGTCATCTATTGACTTAACCCTTTCTGGTTTAATCATATTTTTTTTCAAAAAATCTTTGTAAGCCGGAACTTTTCTAGATGCTTCATGGAAAAGCTTTAATACTTTTGTCTCAGCTTTCTTTTTCAAAACCCCTCCATCACTCAAGTATCTTTTTCGACCCGTATTCAAATATTCTCTAAGATAACTTTTCATACTCTTTACAAAACCTTTAAACAAATTTTTAGAAGATCATCACTGAGTATCTCATCCGCAATTTTCTCTACATAAAACCCCAAAGACTGTTCCTTTTTAATAAAAGGAACTCTTTTCCTCAACCATCTAAAGATTTCTCTTGTTGCTGGAGATATTAAATTTATACCCCCCCGAAAGTCTATTGCTTGACAGGCTGAAATTAGGCCTGAAGCCACTGCAAGCTTGGCTATAGCCAAAACTTCTTGGGTAAGCAATGCTGAAGTCAAAGCATGAGACGTTATATCTTGATTAAATTCTTCATGAACACCGAATGCTGTACTTACTGGGGTTGCAAGCAAAGAAGCAAAGACTTCATACATCCCCATCTGAGTCTGCAATCCTTTAAATGTTGTTTGAGAAATCGCTGATTGATGAGATAGGTTTGGCGGAAGACCATTATTAAAAGCAGGATGGGTGAGACGCGCCATGTGCCGATCATTCTGCTTAACGATATGCACAAAAATTTTCCTAAGTTTATCCAAAGCGTCTGACATATACATTGCTAAAAAATTTCCTCCTGATACCCACTGATACGGGGTTTTATCTTTATAAGTTGTCTTAAGGTCAGTCCATAAAGGGTTGTCAGAAACACTGTTTGCGTTTATTTCAAGCGTGTCCATAACAACAAAGAGGGTTTCCCAATCAGGTCCGTAAAATTGAGGTAAACAACGTATACTATAAACATCTTGTATCGACCCTTCTCTTTTTGTCAAAAATTCAAGACTTCCGAACGAGAGTTTACTTCCTTCAAGCAACTTTCTTAATAAATCCGCTGCCAGTTTCTGTCCTGGATGTGGCCTTAGTGTCTGCAATAATGGATGAAAATTTCTTGTGGTTGCCTTAAGTGCCTGTATCGTCAAAGCTGAAACAAAGGTGTTTATGAACATAAGTTTGTATAAATCAATAGAGATTAAAGTAGCCGCAGCTGTTGAGAAATTGTCTCCATTAACTAGTGCCAGTCCTTCTTTTGGCGCAAGTTGAATCGGCTTCATACCGGATTTCTTCAAGGCGAAACTAGCAGATACAACTTTTCCATCTTTATCCCAAACCTTAGCCGTCTTTTTTTGTAATAAAGTCGCTACTATCCTTCCGTTCTGAGCTAAATCGCCTGACGCACCCACCGAACCATACCAGCCTACAATTGGAGTTATGTAATTATTCAGAAGCTTCTGAATAGCTTTTATTGTCTGAAGTCTAATCGCACTGTGTCCGCTTAAAAGAGCTGTCAGACGGACTAACATTGCTGCCCTAACTATATCCTTTGCTATAATCGGACCTGTTGACACATCAACATGAATTATAGCTTCAGATAATCTGCAGGCATTCTTCCACCTCACCGATTCTTTGCCCCTATTTAAAATTAAACCCGCTCGCGCCCCATAAGCTGTGGTCGTACCATAAATTGGTATTCCACTTCTCACTTGGTTTGCCATATTTTCAAAAATAACTTTTATTTTTTCTTCTCTTTGTTTGGAGATATTCAGCTGTACCTGTAAGTTTTTTCTTGCAACAAAATATATCTGAGATAACTTTATGTTAATTCCCACGTTGATGTTAATTATTGAAGGTGTGCCCAAAAATTCCTCTAAATTACTTCTTAACTTAGCGTACATTCCCATTCCTTTGAACTATTTTTACATCTTATTCATATCAAATGCAAAACCTTTTATAGAATTCTATATTTGAAATATAGTAAAGATCTGCCGGAATTCTATATAAATTTCCGTTATTTATATCTCATATTTTAAAAATGGAAATGTATAGAACTTTTTAAGTAAACAAGGGTAAACTAACGGGTAAATGACACTGTCCTTGTCTCCCCTGAAGCCGAAGCAGTAAGGCGCCCATAGGTATCAACCATTATTTTATAACCGGTATTGCCGTCGTCTCCCTCATCTTCATTTATTGGCTTTGGATCTTTGGGTATATCAGCTAAATAAACAGGAACAATCGTCTCATCGTCCCCAGCCGAAGCCAAATTAAAACAGCCAACATCAGTCCCGATACAAGTAAGGGTTGTGGGAAAGTTAGAAGTTTGCGGATTTCCGTCTGTATCCGGAAGGTCGCCACTATGCTCCGAGGTATATTGGTAAACCGCTGAAAGAACGGTAATAAGATCAGTTTCTCTTCTTGTATCCCTGCCTTTTGCCAGTTGAGTCCTGGGGTTAATTGACACAACTATGACGGTTGACAGGGTTCCGATAATTGCAATAACTGTTAAAAGCTCAATTAGAGTAAAGCCAAAAGATTTTGAAGCATTTTTTATTTTCATCTTATTTTAAGAAAAATTTTCTCTTGTTGCAAAACCCATTCGTGGGCTTTGTCTAACTTTTCTTTTTCTAACTTCAAATCAGTTTCTAAATTTTTCTGGTCTATCTCATAAGCTGAAAGAAATGCCGAAAAGACCCCCCTGAATGAAAATATAAGTAAGACAGACAAAAGGGAAAGCACAAAGGCTAAAATCAAATAAAATTTATCTATCCTGACCCAATCGATCTTTAACATATAAAATTATCCCGTATTTAAATTCTACCATACCAGTCTCAACATCCAAATCAGTTTCGATACTTACCGACCTAAAAAGATATGGAAGGTTCTGGATATCAATAAGGGCTTTCTCTATCAATTCCCACCCACCTGTAATTTCGATAATAACCGGGTAGCCGTAATTCTCAGTTTTGTCCTTTATAGCCTTTTGAGAAGCAAAACTAACCTTTTTAACAGCTTCATTTTCTTTTTTAAGAGATTCCACTTTATTGACAAATTCTACAACTCCCTCGTCCTCCAAGAATAATTTCTCTAAGCTGTCGGCCTTTTCTTTACCTGTTTCTACTTCAATAAACTCATAAGAAATACTCCCTTCATTTTTTATTTTTTCAATTATGGAAGTTTTCAGTTCCTGAGCTTTAACAGGAAGTTTATAAAGGATTATTAATAAAAATATCAAAGAGGAAAGGTTAATAACCGAGAGGATTATCTCTCTTGAGGAAAACGGGAGTTTCTTCTTTGTCTCTTCTTCACTAATTTCGTCAAAAGAAAAACTTTTTTCATTTTGAAGGGAATTTTCAGAAGAATCCTGAGTAGTTGATATTTTCTCTTCGGGCTTTTCTTTTCTTCTCAAGACATTTGCGTCTTTCTTTTCCAGACTGGTTACTTTCTCTCTGGGACGAGACTCTTCTTCCTTTCCATAATCCGGAGGAAGCTCTTTTATATTGGTCAAATATTTAGCTACCGGATCGGTCTTTACCACCATACTAGTTCTTACCCTCCTTTCCCAATTTGACTGTAATTGATGAAATGTTGGCAGTTAGTTTGAATTCTATATCCTTCTCTTCTTCAAAACTTGATATAGGGACATCAACTAAGTCGAAAGTAGGAGCCGCTTCCAAGTTATTCTTAAATCCAATAAGGGTAGATCTATCCTGAGATCTGCCTTTCAACTCAATCAGTCCTTTATCAAGATCAAGTTTATATTTTTCTAAAGTTATCCCTTCTGGTTTGGCTGCCCAAATATCATTAAGGAGAGTTTGGGGAATAAGGGAAACATCTTTTATTTTTACCACGCTCTCGGCAAGTGTATTTATTCTTTTGATCTCGCTGACCAAGCTTTCTCTTTTTTTTGTGATATCTAATTTTTCTAAATTTTCTTGCTTTACGGTCTTTATTTGTTGAGAAAGATAAAGATATCCCCCCAGAGTACTTAAAAACGACATCCAGATAAACAAAGTTACAGTTAATGTAAGACTCCAAATCTGAAGTTTTAATCTTGCGGTTTTGTACTTCTCAACCAGATTTAATGGCAATAAGTTCAAAGAATCCGGGTCTGATGGCTCCTCCAACCCACCCAGCTGCATACAAATTGGAATAAGATATTCCTGAAGTTCTTTTTCGCCTGAGCCCTCTATTTCAGGCGTAATCCACTGAACTTTAATTTTGAAAGAGTTTTCAAGAGCCCCAAGAAGTTCCCGGGTCATCCCGGCTCCACCCACGAAAATTTTTTTAATCTCAACATCCCTATAATGAAAGACAAATTTTTGCGAAATATCTATGATCTCATCCAAGTCTTTTGTATACTGAACTGAAGTACCTATAATCTTTCCGCCATCTGCAATAATTAGTAAAGTCTCACTTTCATCCTTATAAATTATTAACCTTTGCCCTGACTCATTAGCTCCTGAAATTCGAACAAGACTAAGAGACGGCGTCTCAACCGCCATGGGGAAAAGTCCTGATTTTTCCAATACTTCGACATAACCGGAAAGAACCTTTTTGTCTATCGCAAAAGTAAGGATTTCATAATTATCATCTTTTTTGCCAACTATCTTCCAATCAAAAACCATCTCTCCTAAATCCTTGGGAAGAAATTCTTGCATTTGCCAGGCAATTGCCTCACCTAATTCGGAAAATTCCAACTTGGGAATACTCAGAAGCTTTGTGTAAGTTGAGAACTCAGGAACGATAATTCCAACCACCTTTTCTTTAAGTTTGTACTTCTTCCAGAAAGTTTTTAGTGCCTCTATTAAAAAAGATTTGTCTTGGATTTGGTAATTTTTTATTAAGCCGGAAGGTAAATCCAAGGATGCGAACTTTTTAATCTTTTTCTTCCTAGAATTCAGTTCAAGGAGTAAAAGCTTATTTCTGGAAAAACATACTGAGATAAAGGTTTTATCAAACATGGCAGTATCTATTTTCAGCAAAGGCTGAAAATGGGTCATTCAATTACCCAAATTATTTCTCATTATGCCATGATGCTATACTTATTATCAATTACTCCAATGAGAAAACTGCCCGGAAGCTCTTTAAGCATTAAAGGCCAAACATTGATCGGGATACTTGTGGCCATGGCAATCTTTTCCATCCTGGCTCATGCTATATTCTTAATTGTAGGGTCTTCATATCAACTTGTTTCTTACAACCGAGCCAGAATTACAGCCAGACACCTGGCCCAAGAAAAAATTGAACTTATCAGAAACTTGCCTTATGATAATGCTGGAACTTCTGGCGGGATACCGGGAGGACCCCTCTTGCAAGAAGAAAATATTGTTAGAAACAAACTCAACTTTCTTATTAAAACAACCATTATTTATTACGACGATCCTTTCGATTATACTGCCCCATCCGATCTTCTGCCAACAGATTATAAAAGAATCAGGGTTGAAATATCCTGGGGGGGAATTGCGCCCTCCCGTAACAATCCTGTTGTAATGATCTCAGATATTGCCCCACGTGGAGTCGAAACAACTGCTGGGGGAGGCACTTTATCGATAGTTGTATTTAACGCCAATGGCGACCCAGTCCCCCAAGCTGATGTTTTAATTGCTGCTTCTTCAGCAACACCCGCAGTTAATTTAAGCTTAAAAACTGCCGATAATGGAAGAATTATTTTGCCTGGAGCGCCCGCTTGCTTCTCCTGCTATGAAATAACCGTCACAAAACCCCTCTACAGCACCGACCGAACTTATTCAACTTCAGAGGTCACAAATCCTAATAAGCCCCACCAAACTGTCATCGAAAGCGAGCTTACGGAAATCAGTTTTTCAATTGATAAAGTGTCCACCCTAAATATCTCATCTCACTACGATAGGGAAAATAACTTTTCTCCCTTCCCGAATTTTACTTTCCAACTTAAAGGAGATAAAACGATAGGAACAGATTCCGACTCCAACCCTGTTTATAAATTTGATCAAACTCTGATTACTAACGCTTCCGGAGACTTGACTCTTGAAAATATGGAATGGGATAGTTACAGAATTTTACTTCCTGAGGCAAGTCTTTATGTAATCTCGGGAACAAACCCTCTGCAACCAATCTCCCTTTTAGCTGACACTACTCTGAATTTTAGCTTTGCCCTAGCTAATCAAACAACCAACACTCTCCTTTTAACATTTCTAGATACGTCTGATAATCCTATCGCCAGTGCAACAGCTATTCTTTCCAATGGCGGTTTTGAACAAAGTAAGTTTAGTGGGGAAGTGCCAGATCCTGATTTTGGACAAGCCTTTTTTTCCGGACTTGCCGAACAAACTTATACATTAGAAGCAACTAAATCCGGTTTTATTGACTTTAATGGTAGTATCCCAGTCTCGGGACAGACAGAAGAAGAAATTACCCTTACACCTTAATAAACAACTTATGATCAGTAGAAAGAAAACTCCATCCGGATTCACCCTGATAGAAGTTCTAATTGTTACTGTTCTTACTGGCATGATCGGTATAGGAATTCTTTCCCTCGAAAAAATCATAACCGATGTTAGACTATCTTCCCTTAAAAACTACCTCAATGTCGAGGAGGCAAATAGCAATATAGCAACTTTGGTCAGAGAAATAAGAAACATCCGACCTGGGGATAATGCCGCCTATCCATTAGAGCGGGCTCAGGATCATGAATTAATCTTTTATTCTGACATAGATTATGATGGAAAAACAGAAAAGATAAGGTATTCACTTACAGGAGTGCAGTTCGTCAAGGGAATAATTGAGCCAACTGGTTTTCCTGCCACTTATCCTTCAGGAAGCGAAAAAGTCAAAGTTTTAACTGAAAATGTAAGAAATGCTTCTTCACCAATTTTTTATTATTACAATGGAGACTGGCCACAAGACACGGTTAATAATCCTCTTGCCACACCAGCTAGACTGTCTGACACGAAACTCATGAAAGTTTATTTAAGACTTAATACAAAAGAAGACGAGGAAAGTGACTTTATCTTAGAGTCATACGTTCAACTTAGGATGTTGAAGGAAAATCTTTAAAGTCTTTTGAAGATTACCAAACTTGAGTAAGTAATTCCCATGTTTTATGACCAAAATACTTTAATTTGTATTCTTTTAAAGAACACTTTTGGGCACATACCCATACTTTTAAAACTTGCAGATTCAAATAATATCGGTATAACATGAAAGAAAGCAAAATGAAATCCAGTATATTTAAAGGTAACATTACTCCTGCTCTTCTGGTTATCACAAGCGCTTTTTTAATTGTCATTTATGGACTTCTCTTCATACTTCTCTTGCAGTTAAATTACTCCCAAAGGCAGACAGTTTCTGAAAAATCTATTCATGTTTCCGAAGCAGGGGTAAACTACTACCGTTGGCACCTAGCCCACGATCCTGAGGATTTTAGCGATGGAACTGGTCAGCCAGGACCTTATGAACACGAATATTTTGATCCCCAGGGTAATGCTGTGGGAAAATTTAGTCTAGAGATTACTCCTCCTGAAGCAGGTTCCTCAATTGTAACCATCCGCTCAACTGGCTGGACTTACGAATATCCCAATCTAAGAAGAGTTGTCTCCGTTCAGTATGGTATTCCCTCCTTTGCAAAGTATTCATTTCTATCCAATGCCAGCAGCTGGTACGGGTCGGGAATTACCGTTAATGGACTTATCCATTCCAACAACGGCATACGCATGGATGGAACCAACACATCCCTGGTCACCAGTTACCAGGAAGAGTATATCTGCGGTAGTGAAACCGGTTGCTTACCTCCAACACCCAAACCCGGGGTCTGGGGAAGTGGAGGAGATCAGGGACTTTGGCAATTCCCCGCTTCCTGGATTGATTTTGACTCCATATCAGTTGACTTGACTAATATGAGAGATGCAGCCCAAACTGGAGGTCTTTATCTCGGGTCCTCAGGAAAAAGTGGCTACCACCTGATCTTTGCCAATGATGGCTCTTTCACTGTCAAGAAAGTGGAGTCAGTAAGTTCAATAAAAGGCTATAGTGTACCCGGAGAAGGATTGGGGTCAGAGGGGCAGGGAGGCTGCAGAAATCTTCCACAAGTAATTACAACTGAGGTCACTTTAGGAACTTACTCAATAACTGATACGCCAATTGTTTTTGTTGAGGATAATCTTTGGGTTGAAGGAACAATAAGAGGACGCATCACTGTAGCTGCAGCAACCTTTCCCATACAATCCAGTAATGTTGACGTTTGGATCCGAGGTAATTTAACCTATACCGCCTACGATGGAAGCGATGTCTTAGGGCTTGTGTCGCAAAATAATATTTTCTTCGCCCGAGACATTCCCAATGATTTTAAGGTTGATGCGGTTTTAATGGCTCAAAAAGGAAAAATCATCCGCCACCGCTATACCAATTCTCTATGTCGGACAAATGTTTACGGTTCTATCAAAAACAGCCTGACGATAAACGGAGCTTTAATTAACTATTACAAATCCTATTGGAACTATACTTCCTATCTGGGACTTATTTCAGGGTTTACCACCCGAACCGTCAATTACGATACTCATCTTCTTTACGCGCCCCCGCCTTACTTCCCAACTGCAGGGGAATACGAATTTATCTCCTGGAGGGAAGAGTAGTCTTTACTCCTCAGACTCACTGGCGCAAGTAGTATCATAAATCACTGTTCCTTCTTTTACCGTATCTTTACCAAGTTTACAGATATTTTCCTTATAGACTTTTTTCAAGTCACTTCCCAACTCGTCCTCGTCAAGCGAGGTTTCATCCTGAAAATAACCGCTTATAAAAAATTCTCCGCTATTTTGCTTAACGCTTGGAACAGCCTCTTCCTCTTCCTTTTTAACCCGAAAAATTAAACCCCTGATGAGAAGGATTAAAGAGATTGTCAGTAGACAAAAAGTCGATAACAAAAGTAAGGGGTGCTCGATTTTCCTTTCTTTCTCGGCTTCTGACATAATAACCACTAAATCCCTGATTCTAAACCTCCAACAATGCTATAGATTGGAGATATAAGAAGGATAACCATTCCACCAACAGCAATTCCGATGGTGAGCATAAGAAGAGGTTCAATTAGCGCTGTTGCCTTCTTCAAGGCATAATCCACCTCAAGTTCATAAAAAATGGCGAGTTCTTCCAGCACCAACTCTAAACTTCCTGTTTTTTCTCCTGTTCTTATTGTCTGAATTAAAGTCACAGGGAATGAGTGTTTTTGTTGAACTAAAATATCTGATAAAGATTTACCCTTAGCAACTCCGGAACTAAATTCCTTTGCCTGGCTTCTGAGACCCGGCTGCTTTAAAACATCTGAACAAACATCAAGCGCTGCCATAATAGGAACTCCGCTTTTTAACAAGGTAGAGAGAGTTCTTGCAAACCTGGCTGTGTCCAGCTGATCCATAACCTTATTAACAACAGGTAGTTTCAAAAGATAACTTAATATGATTTTTCTGGTTGGGCGGAGTAAAAAAAGCAAAATCACAAAAAATATAATCGAAAAAAATATCCCGAAGGTTAAGGCAAGATTTTCTCCAACACTTTTTCCTGCATTTAACATAAATTTTGTAACAGCCGGCATTTTTACATTAAGATCAAGAAAAACATCAGACATTTTT
>MGGC01000041.1:0-15731 GCA_001792215.1 Candidatus Woesebacteria bacterium RIFCSPHIGHO2_01_FULL_38_10 | reverse complement strand
GCTTTGACAGATAATCAAATGATTTATCCAAAGTACCCGATTCCTCTCCGGCTTTAATCATGGTAAGAAAAACCGCATCAAAATCAATCTTGTATTTAGCCAGAACCGAGGAGAGCGTCTGTCCTTTCTCTATATGAAAAATGGCATCGAAAAGTATGTGTTTCAATTTAGCACTTTTAGTTTCCTGTTTGATTATATCCAACGCCTCAGGCAGGGGAAGACCGGCCCTGAGCATAGTTGCCAAGAAACGGCAGAAAGCAGCTTTCTCCGAAGTTGAAACCCCACCTCTAAAGAATGATCTTACCTTTGATTCAAAATTTTTAACAGTCAAAACCTGTAAATTCTCAATTTTTAATGCTACAACAACTTCTTTTTTATTCGAAGCCTGAACAACATCTTCAACTATTTTTCCCTCTTCATTTTTTGCTTTATAAGTGTATAAAGGCACTTTAGAAAATTAAAAATTAAGATTTCACTGCAGCTAATTTTCCCTAACCACTCTTAAAACTTCCTCGATTGTGGTCAAGCCTGATGAAACTTTATCTAAACCATCCTGAAGCATGATAATCATTCCATCTGAAACTGCCTGATTCTGTATGGCATCACTAGTTGCCCTTTGAGTAACCAAAGTTCTTATTTTTTCTCCAACATCTAAAATTTCAAAAATACCTATCCTTCCTGTGTAACCTTTTTGGTTGCACTCGTCGCACCCCTTTCCCTTGTAGAATCTTTGATCCTTTAAATCAACTCCCAAGTTCTTTGATAACTTTTTCCGAACAACCTCATCCGGTGTGTATTTACTAATACAAGAATTACAAATCTTTCTAACTAACCTCTGAGCAATAACCACATTCAAGGTCGATGCCAATAAAAAATCCTCTACTCCCATATCTATAAAACGGGGAATTGCTCCTGCAGCTGTATTTGTGTGAAGCGTTGATAAAACTAAATGGCCGGTAAGGGCGGCATGAATTGCAATCTCCGCAGTTTCCTTGTCTCTAATCTCACCCACCATAATTATATCTGGGTCATGTCTCATAAGAGCCCTCAGTCCTATGGAAAATTCCAATCCTGTTTTGGGATTAACTTGAATTTGGCTAACTCTGTTAATTCCGTATTCAATAGGATCCTCTATAGTACAGATTTTAACCTCAACAGTATTTAAGATGTTTAAAACCGAGTATAAGGTTGTTGTTTTACCCGATCCAGTAGGTCCAGTAACCAGAATCATTCCGTGAGGCTTGGTCATATTCGACCTGACTATTTGAAGGTCTTTTCCTATTATCCCCAACTCTTCAAGGCTAAGAGGTCTTTGTGCCTCCCTTAAAATACGCATTACCACATTCTCCCCATAGAATCCAGGGATAATCGATATTCGAAATGATACAACATCCTCATCTACACTAAACTTGTATCTTCCGTCTTGAGGAATTCTATGCTCATCAATTTTAAGATTTGATAATATTTTTATTCTGGCAACCAATGCTACCTCAATTCCACGTTTTAGCTTTAAAATATCTCTTAATATTCCATCTATTCTGAAGCGAATTACAACTTCCTCTAATTGTATTTCGATATGAATATCTGAAGCTCTTTCAGAAACAGCGTAACTCAAAATTGTATCTAGAATTTTAACAATTGGAACTTCTTCTGCTGCTTTGGCCAAATCCTCTTCCGCCTCAGATTTAGCTTTTTTAAGGTTTTCTGAAATTATTTTTTCGAAATCTTCCTTAATGCTTCTCTTGTACTGACCTAAGGCTTTATTTAATTCTTCTCTACTGGCATAATAGGGAAAAACTTCCAGGCCAGTATGCCTCTTGGCAAACTCGATCGCCTCAAAATCCTCTGGGTTCTCCATGGCCAGTTTAAGCTTATCTCTCTCTTCGGCAAAAGGGATAATTCTATACATCCTAGCCATCTTTTCAGGTATGAGCGCTAATACCTCCTGAGGAATATTTACGTGAGTGACATTTGCATAAGGGACTTTAAAATAATCAGAAATGAGTTTTGCAACCGTGTCTTCATTGATATACCCTTGGAAAACTAAAACATCAACAACCTCTTTATCCAATTCCAAAGCTACCTTAGCAGCTTCGTCGAAATCTTTTTCCGGAACGAACCCGGACCCAACAATTATCTTTTTAAGTACGACAGGTAAAATCTTCATAAAATTAGTTTACAACATCTAACTTACTTTAGTAAAAACTCCCCCAATGTCCTCAACCACAAAAACAGAAATCCGATAATTCTGAAGAAATTTGCAATTTTCTACTTCTTTATCTTCTCGTACCAGTCGTTAAGTAACTTTCCTACTAAGTCCTTTGCACCCAATCCGAAAGATAGTCCGACAACCAAAACAATTGTATAAGTTAAACCTTGGAAAAAGGTAGTAATTAAGGCTCTAGCAATCTGCAACTGCTCCAGTGCGGCAAAAAAACTAACAACCAAAATAATCCATCTAGACAGCTTCCCAAGAGGTTTGGCAACTTCATGATCAACCGATGTCAATGCTCCTCGAACAATATTGTCAACTAATCTGGCGACAAAATAACCAGCTCCGATAATTAAGGCCGCGGCAATGATATTGGGAATGTAGGAAAGTACATCAACCAAAACTTTCGAAACTACGTTCAACCCCAAAATGTCAACAACACTCAAAAAGAAAACTAAAATTATCAACCACTCAAAGATACTCCCCACTACCTCTGTTAAATTCATCTTGATTCCTGCTTTTTCCAAATATTTATCAACTCCTCCTGATTTGGAAAGTTTTTCCAATTTGGCTGCTCTCAAAACTTCGATCACTAGGCGCTTTGCCCAAAAAGAAAGTACTAAACCTATGGTAAATATTACTATCGCACCTATGACTATCGGAAGAATATTTAAAAATGCGCCCCAAACTCTCGCCCAGGAAGCAGTTAAAGCAGACTGCCATGAAGATAGTACATACATTTATTCCTCACCCCCTTCCTCTTACTTAACAGTAAATCCAAGTACCCAAGTTCCAGATGATGTTTTTGAGTCCAAAACCCAAATAATTCTTTAGTTTATTTTTGACTATTTTGTCCGAAAATACAAGTAACAACCTTCCCGATTACAATTTTCTTTCTTTGCAACTAAAAAAGCTCGCTTGGTAGCGAGCTTTTTTAAACTCTGGAAGCTAGTAAGCCAGGTTCTGTTCCTCGACAGTCATCTATCTTAGCCCTCAATCTTAGAGCGCTCGAGTCAGACTCGATCGGGAAGGCATCCTTATGGCGCTCTTTTCAGAGGTTGCAGCGGGGAGGATTGCCCGTTTCACTCTTTCTGTTTTCTTTAGAAAAACAAAAGACTCGTCTCTGTTGCTCTCGCGTCCCGTTACTTCGAGATACGTGTTCATCGTCTTTCGAATCAGAACCACTAGTCGTTACCGATCACGGCTTACGCCGCGCACCCTGCCTTCTGCTGCCTGGACTTTCCTCCACGTACCGTACGGTACCTGGCGACTGTCCTTCTTCCAGAGCAATATTTTAGCAAAAAAGATGGCATTTTTCAACCTGAGAAGCTATCTTAAGATCTTGACTCAAAATAATATTTGGTAAGCACGCCTAACATAATAAAGGTAGGAACTGATATTACAAGACCGATCACCCCTGCCAACCTGAATCCAATTGCAAGAGAAAGAAGAGTTGCTATTGGGTTAACCCCTGCTTGCTTTTGCATAATTTTTGGAACTAATACGTAATTTTCCACTTGCTGTACCAAGAAGGTGAGCGAGGCAACTGCAATGCCCAAAATGAATGAGGTTCCGAAACCAATAAAAACTGCTGGAATTGCTGCTATTATAGGACCAATATAGGGAACTATCTCCAAAAATCCTGCCAAAATAGCCAATGGTAGAGCAAAGGGAACTCCTAAAAGCGTTAAACCAAAATAGTTCAAAGCTCCCACCACTAACATAAGAGTAAACTGACCTCTAGCCCAATTACCAAGTCGTACTTCCAATAAATCAATAACCTTCCCTAATTCTCTATTCCTTTTTTCTCCCAGAAAAGTCTCTAACTGCTTATCTAAATTCTCCCTGTCCGAAAGTAAATAGAAAGCAAAAACCAAAACTGCAACAACTGCTAAAAGATTTGAAAAGATGGAAAGGGTAAATTTAGCAATCCTTCCCGGAACTCCTCCTATTTGAGAAATTAATTGCTCAACTATTTGATCGCTAAAAAAAGCTGAAATTCCCAAGTTTTTCAAAAATCGAGGTAAGTTATTAATAAATTCTGAAGTTTGATCAATTAAAGGAGGTATAATTGCTGCAATGGTTACACTGAAAAGCAGCAAAAGTAAAGTATAAACAATTAAAACCGAAATCGATCTTGGAATTTTATGTTTTGAAAGATTTGTAATTAAGGGATTTAAAATCGCCGTAATCAGAAGGGCCAAAAAAAACTCCAAAATAACTTGTCTGACAATATAAATAAGCCATAAAGAAATAAGAAAAAAAACAGAAAAAATAATCGTTTTATGGGAAATTTCTATCTTTTTCGGCATGAAATTTTTAATTTCGGATACTCCCATTATGCCATTTTTTAACCAATATTTCTACTCTTCCCTGCCAATTGACTTTCATTATATCAAACTAATTTATCCTTTTATCAAAGAATTTTTTCTGTGCAATTAATCCCATAAATAGTAAATCCTCATTTTTCATTTTTCTGCCTTCCAATTTCTTACCCCTATTCTTCAATTTCCATTTCGCTACCTCAATTGCTCGAATTAACCTGCGTGGGTCTTTCCTATCCGAAATTTTTAGAGAGTATGCTTTTCCAGGATCAAATATTTTCAGAATTTCAAAAAGTTGGACAATTTCTTTAGATTCCAAAAATTTTCTTAGCTTCTTATCTTGGGGAATTGAGCCGGTAGGAATCCCATCAACAACCCCCCTGATATAAAACCCGGTTCCACCAACCAAAATGGGGAGTTTTTTTCACCCTGAAATATTATTAATTATATCTTTTGCAATCTCGACATACTGTCCAACACTAAACCCTTCCTTCGGATCAGTCAAATCGTATCTTTACACTCTCATACTTTCTATTTCTTAGCAACAACCCAGTCTATTGTTTAATATTTTACATTTGACATTGTCCGGTAAATCCTTGCCGGTCCCGATATCCATCCTTCTGTAAACTTGCCTCGAATCCGCTGAAATGATCTCACCATTAAACACTTTAGCTAAATAGACTACAAGGTCAGTTTTCCTGGCTGCAGTCGGTCCACAAATTATTAAAAGTTTATGCCTCATATACCCCTGCAAAGGCTATTTTATCCAGTCCGCAAAGAAAAATCAGTTGAAAATCCAAAAGTTCCTTTCGATATTTCAACTTGAGGCACTTGTATACTTCTTTAGTGCAAAGTTCCAAAATCTTAAAGAAACAAAAAAAGTTAAAACAGCTGATGTCAAAGACAAAAAGACCCCCTGAAGACTTACCAATCCCATTAACGCTTTTGCAGGAAGTGAAACCATTATAGCCACGGGAAAGATAAAGGTTAAAATACCCCTTAGGGGTTCCCTGTATATGTCGATAGGTAGCTTTCCCAAAGCCACCAAGTCACGATAAATCATGATGCTATGGTCGATCTCTAAAGTTAATATTCCCAAAGCAAGAACTGCAATATGGAAAGCTAGTGCAACTAAAAATCCATCGAAAAAAAGTAGAATATAAAGGAAAATTTGTAAATAACTTGGCTGAAACAAATTTCCCACATAACAAACGGCAAAAAGAAGTGGTGGAATAGTTATAAAATCAATAACATCAGCCCCACCCATTAAGACCCTAAAAAGGGTGCTTACGGGTTTAGTTAAAACAAGATCAAGATCTCCCGTCACAACCAAAGACCTAAACCTATAAACTTCCCTGAATAAAAATTGGCTTAAAATATCAATCAGACTGAAAGTCAAAAAGAAAAATACCACCTGCTCTTTCGTATACCCAGAAAGACCCTTGGCTCCAAGCACCAGAAAATAGATAAAAGCAGTGAAAAATGAAAACCTTAAGATCTTACCCAACAAAAACAAAAATAAGATTTTCTTCCTTGAAAGTACAGTCATGAAAGAGTTCTTAGACATCAAAATCCAAATTCTGAAATAATAAAATAATCTTTTACAGAAAGAAAGCACAAAAGACACCTTAAGCTTTTGAGGCTGAGGAAGTTTCAGTGAACGCAACAACTTCCCCAACCAATGCCTGACAACTGATAATTGATTAACTAACTTATCTGCCATAAGCTTCATAAACTTTCAATCCCTTGCGCCAAACAAGAGTCATAATAAAATACAAAACTAGAATCCATAATCCTGAAATCAATATTCCCTTGACCGCTGCAGAATCTAATATTTTTCCCAAGTAAACTTGCATCGGGAAAAAAACCATATAGGGAAAAGGTGTATAGTTTACTATCCTCTGTAAAAAGTGAGGTAAAATATCTAAGGGAAATAAAGCACCGGACATAAATTCAACGGATATTATACTGATCAAAAAATGGGCTCCCCATCCAGCTTCTGGCATCCAAAAGGTAATAGCACTCACTATGAAAAGTAAAAGGGAAAAAAGAGAAAAAGCCAGAATAAGTGAAAGCAAAAAGAAAATTAGAAGGATAGGATCAGTCTGGATAAAAAAGGAGGGTTTGAGAATTAAAAATAAAAAGAGCGTTTCGAAAAAGGCAAAAGACAAATTAAGTGACTTGCTTGATAAATCTCGTGTAATCCAATATTTAAAGTAACTGACAGGTTTTACCAGGTAATTACTAAGTTCTCCTCTTGAAATCTCGCCTGCAACATCCATCGATTTTGAGGAAAAAACAAAGGATTTAACAATTATCAAACCCAAAACATAAGTCAAAATTCCTTCTCTATTATATCCGAAAACAACTCTTCCTGGATCCTTAAAAACCGCATCCCAAAGAAAAAAGACTAGAAAAATCTGCAAGACATTTCTGACCCTCCACATTATAAAATTTATCCTATAAGCAAATTCTTGCTGGAAAGAAATATTAAAAATAGATAAATATTTCTTCATACAAATATACCCATACTTGAAACACGTCAGACGTGTTAAACAGGTACTCTAGTGCCTCACCTTCTTTATTTTCTCTCCTCTAAAAACCCTTCTAATAATATCTTCTATTGCTTCTTCTTCAATTGTTAGATCGGCGATTGGAAAATTTTGCAAAAGCTCGGCTGCCGCAACTGCCGAGGCTTCCCGGGGAACAGAAATAATCGCCTGAGGAAAATCGAAACGCTTTAATTTACCTACACCTTCAAGTTTCCTAACATCTACCTCCTTAGAAAAATAAACTTTAATAATTTTTTCTTTGGCAAACTCGCCAACCAAGTCAGTCAACTTTCCATCGAAAATAATTCCTCCCTTATCAATAACAATAATCCTCTTAGTAAGATCAATTAAATCACGCATATTATGAGATGTGAGGATTATCGTCGCTTTATAGCGCTTATTGTAATCAAAAATAAAATCTCGGATTTTTTGTTGAGCGACAACATCCAAACCTATTGTCGGCTCATCTAAAAATAAAACCGAAGGATGGTGAAGAAGAGACGCCACAAGTTCAAGTCTCATCCTTTGACCCAGGGAAAGTTTTCTCACCTGTATATTCAGAAGTTTTCTAACTTGCAAAAGTTCGATCAGTTCAGATAAATTCTCCTTGTATTTATTCTTGGGTATTTCATAAATTGCCCGATTAAGTTCAAAGGTTTCCTGGGCTGGTAAATCCCACCAAAGCTGGTTTTTCTGGCCCATAACCAAAGCAATCTTTTTCAAAAACTCAGGTTTCTTATCCCAAGGATCAAACCCCAAAACCTGAACGAAACCGGCGGTCGGGTAGAGAAGACCGGAAAGCACCTTCAAGGCTGTAGTCTTTCCAGCACCGTTCGGACCTATAAATCCAACCAGCTCACCTTCCCTTAAACTAAAGGATGCATTTTTCAAAGCTCTAACCACCTTCTTTTTAGCTGAGACTAAAGAACTGATACTCCCTAAAAACCCCTCTTTTTTCTCAATAACCTCAAAATTTTTACTCAAATGTTCAACCAGAATAGCTTTTTCTGAAGATTCATCCATTAACTTAAAGTATAACACCTGCCTCATTGGAATTCTAAATTTAACCAATACTACCTGCTTTGGGTTTTGAAGGTGTTAGGAATTCAAATTTTTTGATTTTGTTAACGGCTGACTTGTCTTTTGAGTTTTTTTCCTGGAGTGAATTTAGGAGACCTGTGCCTTTTTATCCTTACCATCTTATCTGTTTTGGGGATTTTAACGGTTTTACCCTCCATCCAAATAGTCCTAAATGTTCCAAAACCTGATAAAACCACTTTTTCTCCTTTAGAAAGGGTTCTACCAATTTCATCTAACAAAACATCAACCGCCTCAACTGCTGCCTTTTTGGTTAAATGCGCTTTCCTTGCCAAAACATCAATTATTTGCCTTTTGGTCATATCTAGTTTGAAAGAATAGAACAAAAGATAAAACTTGTCAAGACCTCGGGGCTTCCCTCACTGAGTCAGGCGCTTGTTGGCTACCAGATTCAGGTGTTTGTTCTAAAGGTTCTTTCTCATATACAATTATATACCCATCTATATTGAGCTCAGCCGCCCGATCATCTTCGGTAGTAAAATAGGCAGTTGCTTTCCTCACTCTACCCAAACCATGCACTCTAACGAGTTTTTCAGGCATTTATCTCACCCCCTTTCATAAAAAAAAGAGCCTTGCGGCTCTTTTTTAAAACAAATCCTCCAAAGAAAGGAGGTTATTAATAACAAAAATTTTCCTTTTCTTTGCATTAAAATTTCCAGAGATGTCTCTGGAAATTTAGATTACCAATTATCTAACTTAACTGTCAACACAAACATTACCCAAATAATTAACGGTGTTATCTTGCCGCGGTTGTATCAACCACTCTTACTTCCCGAATTGCAGTAACTTTTATCTGTCCTGCATACTCTGCTTCTTTTTCCAATCTTTGGGCAATATTATGAGCCAGAATCGTTAAAGCATCATCATCTATCTCTTCCGGCTTGACAACAACTCTGACATCTCGTCCTGCCTGAAATGCATAAACAGTTTCCACTCCTGGAAAATTTTTGGCAATTTCTTCGATCTTTGCCATCCTCTTAACATAATCTTCGTGCGGCTCGTAGCGAGCACCCGGCCGAGATCCGGAAATTGCGTCAGCAATCCAGACAATTACAGATTCAATTGATGAAAAAGGCTTGTCTTCATGATGTTCGGAAACAGAAGCGACAACTTCTTTTGCAAATCCGTGTTTCTTAAGAACAGAAACTCCGACTTCAACATGTGTCCCCTCTTCATCAGTGACCACCTTTCCAATATCATGAAGAAGACAGCCTGCCCGAACCACCTCAACATTGACTCCAATCTCATTGGCTATAGAAACTCCAATTTTTGTCTCTTCAATTGTATGAAGTGCTAAGTTTTGACCATATGAAGTTCTAAATTTGTACCTGCCGATGAGCTTTAACACCTCTGTGGATAAATTATAAACCCCACATTCTTCGGAAATTTTCTTTCCTTCTTCCAGAAGAATTTCTTCCATTTGAGCCTTTGTCTGTCTTACAACCTCCTCAATTCTTGAGGGTTGTATACGAGTGTCTTTAATTAGAATTTGAAGGGAGCGTTTTGCAATTTCGCGTCTGACTGAATCGAAAGAAGAAAGTCTTATTACATTTGTCTCGTCGAGTTCTAACTCGACACCTGTTTCTTTTTCGAAACTTCTTATATTTCTTCCCTCGCGCCCGATAATTCTTCCCTTAACTTCCTCATTGGGCACTTCAATTGAAGAAACAGCATATTCAGCCACATATGAAGTAGCACCATGTTTCATTGCATCTGATAAAATCTCCTGGGCTTTTTCTTTGGCCTCCTGTTTTACTCTTTCTTCGGCGTTTCGAATTTTTTTAGCGATTTCGGCTTTTAAATCTTTTTGGATCTCTTCTAGAAGCAATCTTTTTGCCTCCTCCAGGGACATTTTAGAAACTTCTTCAAGTTTCTCTTTAAGTTCTTCCTCGAACCTTCTTAATTTCTGCTCTCTCTTTTCAAGTTGTCGTCTTTGTTCCTTTAAATCTTCAACCAATGCTTTAAAATCATTTATCTTTACCATAAATCCACATTAAAGAAAATAAAGCAAAGGAGTCTTACGCGTCTCAAATAAACGCTAAAGTCGTAGAAGAAACACTATTCGGGGTTCCTCTCAACATTTTTCCTTTGCTCCAAGAATATTTTAACTTTTATTGACAGACATTTTCAAGTTTCAAAATTAAGTACCCCTTTCTCTGATATACCCGCCCCATAGATACCCACAGCTAAAGCCGTGGTTTTCTTGAACTTAGAACATATTATTATTCAAAATTCATCCAAAGATTTTTTTATAACTTCCCACTTAAACCCTCTTCTTAGTAAAAACTCAGTCATCTTTCTTCGGGCATTAAATTCGTCTAGCTTTTCCCATTTGTATTTATTTTTTTCAACTAATTTTTGGGCTGCCTTTTCTTCACCAACATTCATCTCTGACAAAAGCTCATCGATTATCTGCCTTCCTATACCCTTAAACCCAAGCTCCGATCTTAAAGCTTTAATACTCCTGGGACGAAAAGTCGTCCGTTGATCAATCCACCAAACAGCGAATTTTCTATCATCCAAAAAACCCAAGCGCTTTAATCGATTAAATAACTCTTTATGAAGACTTTGGTGAGCTTTATGTCTTTTTAACCAAAACTTGTACTCCTTTTCACTTCTTGGACGAAGTGATGCGAACTTCAAAAGTTTATTATACACTTTTTGAAATTCTGCCTGATTGACGATTTTCTCAATTTCTTCTTCGGTCAGTTCCCTTCCGACTTTCAATCCGAACCTCAGATAATTCTCCAAATCAAGTCCAAAACCAAACTTACCATCGAAATAAATACTGACTCGCTTTTTATCTGCCTGCGCAGACAGATTTTTTTGAGGTTTTATCGAAGTTATTATAGACACTTGAATAAACTCACTATTTCTCTGCTTCTCCAATTTCTTTAGGCATTTTCTTTCCGGATGCCACCATCTCTCGAATTCTTCTCTCCAACTCCTCTGTCAATTTTTTATCCTCACCGATTTTCATTTTCGCCCCCTCTCTTCCCTGACCCAAAACTTGCCCGTCATAACTAAAAAAGGATCCCTTTTTAATAATTAGTGAAAGATCAACAGCAACGTCCAAAAGCCCCCCAAATTTACTAATCCCTTCCTCATTCATAATATCAAATTCAGCAACCCGCAAAGGGGGAGCAACTTTATTCTTAACAACACGAGCCCTGTGCCTTGAACCAATTACTAAATCACCATCTTTAAGTACTTCGATTCGTCGAACATCGATTCTTACTGAGGCATAGAATTTTAAAGCCAATCCTCCTGGAGTTGTTTCCGGATTACCAAACATTACTCCAATTTTTTGCCTCATCTGGTTGGTAAAAATAAGAATGGTTTTTGATTTAGAAATTGCACCTGTTAGTTTTCTTAACGCCTGGCTCATTAGACGCGCCTGCAGACCAATAACCGCATCACCCATTTCTCCTTCAAGTTCAGCTCTGGGAACAAGTGCTGCAACCGAATCAACAACAATAACATCAATTGCTCCTGACCGAATCAAGGTCTCCGTAATTTCTAAAGCCTGCTCGCCTGTGTCTGGTTGAGATAGTAAAAGATCATCCAAATTGACTCCAATTATCCCTGCTCTTTCAGGATCAAGCGCATGCTCTGCATCAACGAAAGCGCATTGACCACCTTTTTTCTGCGCCTCTGCAATAATATGAAGAGCCAAAGTTGTTTTTCCAGATGCTTCAGGCCCGTAAATTTCGACAATCCGACCCCGAGGAAGGCCACCAACACCCAGGGCAAGATCAAGAGCAATTGATCCTGTGGGAATAACTTCGACCTTAAATTTCTCATCAATTTTCTCACCCAGACGCATTATTGAACCATGTCCATATTGCTTTTCGATCTGCTCCATTGCCAATTTTATTGCTTGAAGTTTTTGTGAAGAGTCCTTATGTACTTGGGGTTTTACAAGTTCCTTCTTCTTCTTCGGCATTTGTGCAATTATTATCACACCATTAACCAAAATACAATAAGAAAATCATGTTGTATAATTTCAAAGGTGACCGAAAAACTAAAATTGACGATAGAACTGGTACCAGCTTCTTCTTGGTATAACAATTTAAGAAGTTTATTAAAAAAAGAAATGTGGGATAATCTGAGAAAAACTGTTTACGCTAAGTGCAACTATAAGTGCGCGATATGTAACTCCAAGGGAAAACTTCACTGCCATGAAATTTGGAAATATAACGATAAAAAACATATACAAAAATTAGTTGATTTAGTTGCCCTTTGTACGAAATGCCATTGGATAAAACACATCGGCCTTGCTGGAATTCACACCAGCCAAGAAAGATTAAGTTTTGAAAAACTAGTTAAGCATTTTATGAAGGTAAATGACTGCGACCGGACAACATTTGAAAAACACAAAAGTGAAGCCTTTAAAAAATGGGAAGAAAGGTCGAGATACGAGTGGACAATGGATCTATCGGTGTACAAAAACATAGAAAAACATAGAACTCTAGGGAATGGAGATTAAGCGGGAAAGCGATATCTTGTTATGACAAAAGCACCAGAGAACATAAGACCGAGAACAGGTGCTATAGAGACAATGCTACAAAGAAGTGCTCCATCCGAGATGGTTAGTAAGAAGAGTGGTAAAATTCGTGTTATTTATCTTTTTTTTTCGAAAAAGTCACTGATTGCTTGGGATTATTGTAACGATAATATTCTTGAATTGTCTCATTTTTAACCTCATTTACATATTTGTCTTCTAACTGCAATTTGAACAACTGGACGCGGAGAAAATCTGGAATTTTATCAATCATAAATCTAACTTTATCTTTTAATCTGTCCATTCCCTCTGTGGCAAGAAGTTTGGGCCAAATTGAAGTAAAAAAAGCAAAGGTATCTGCTGCAACCAAGTAATTAAGTTCTGGATCATTGAGTTCTTCTACTTCTTTACCTGTGTCATCGTGATGCAGAATCAGAAACTCTACGCGCCCAAGTGTTTCATTATTGATTTCTATTTCATTTAAACATGGGATTATGTAGTTGACACTACGTTTAGCATGATCTTTTTTGTGCTGAAGGTAAGCTTTACTTTTTCTGTCACCTTTAAAACCTCCCCCTTTTTTTGGGGTAACTACGCGGTCAATATCATGAAATAAAGCAGCAAGTTGTAAAGCAAGAGTAGCTTTATTATTTAATTTTTCAACCCATGCGAGAACATCAAGGGCATGAGCTTTCTCTCCATCAACACCCTGCATAATGTATTTGTCGTATTGCCAATGCTTGTCACAAATATTTTGCAGAAGTTTTTTAGCCTCATCCAGGTTAGTAAACATACACTTATTATAAAACACTATTGTTTTAGTCTCTCAGGTTATAACACACTTATCTGTCTTACACTCTTACCTTACACCCTACGGGTGAACTAGCTTCACACCTTCCACTTTTTCTTCCTCTTACTGGCTGAGCGTACAGGTTTCAACCCTTTCTATCATTATAACTGATGTCTCACCCCGAGGCTAAATGAGACAAATGAGACACTATATAAGAAGTGTCTCAAAAACCTAATGATACAGTTTGATATAATAGAGCCCATGAAGATGACTACATGTACTTTTTGTGGTGGAATTGCCGATACTCGAGAACATATTCCAGCAAAGCAATTTTTTAAGGGGGTTCCAGATAAAAACCTCATCACTGTTCCATCCTGTAGTGCGTGTAACAAAGGTTTCCAGAAGGATGAAGATTTCTTCCGACAATTCTATGTTTCTATGCTGCTAGATAGATCTCCTCAAGCTATGCAGCTTATGAATAACGAAATCTCGCGATCGATAACCAGAACCCCCGCACTCGGACTTCAAATGTTCGGTCAGATGAAGATGGTTCACGCTTATACGAGGGCAGGGATCTATTTGGGCCGGAAAACCATGTATCACGTAAGTAATTCGGATAGGAGCAGAATAGATAGAATTGTTAAGAAAATTATTGAGGGTTTGTTTCTCCATGAATTCGGGGAGCAATTACCAAAAAACTGGCTCATAAAAATCATATGGATCACTCCTAAAGTTGAAAAGGAGCAAAAACTGACGGATATGGCGAGAACTCTCAGATGGAATGTGATTAAAGAAGACACCTTCGCTTATGGGGTTAACTTTGTTCCTGAGACTTTTCAATCAGTATGGATTTTGGATTTTTTCAAGATACCACTCTTTTACGTCTTGGTTTTGGATAAAAAGACAGCTAAAGAAGAGTAGATTACGATACTGCAAGCAATTCTTTGGATATTCTAATGACGTGGAAGCAACATTCCCCAATTTGATTCAGAGCTGCTTTCTTATCTTTATTCTTAAATCTATAGAACGGTATTTGTATCGTAACATGGCTCCAATTTGCAAACTATTATGAGTCATTAAAAGGGGAGCAGGTCAGAAGATGATATCTTAAGAGCTTTTGCAACCGTGTGGTTAAGGGAGGGTAGGAAGTTAAAGTTGGGAACAAAAACCGCTACCAAAAAAATTAGTAAAGTTCCAGACAAAACATTAATGTAGGATTCGTCTTCCATTGGGCAGGTATGTGTTATAGCTAATGATAACAAGTAGTGAAAATATTTTGCAAGGGGTAAATCGAGTAAATTTTTTATTTTTGGGATTTTTAAAGAATTAACTCCAATAGGAATTAGACAGGTAATAAAATACCGATAAGACGGTTAAAATAAATAAGATTTGATGAGCAATTATTATTTTTTTGTGAAACCTAGCGAGACTCTCTAAAGTAAATGTTACTAAAGACGAAAGTACATAGGCTGTAACGATCGAAATAAGAAATCCAGATAGCGGGTTCTCGGAAAGTTCAAACTGCACATCGGTTAGGAAGATGATGTTCGCTTGAATTAGAATAAAGACAAAGAGTTGGACGAAAGATATTGCAATAAGGATCGCGACTTTAGTTAGTTTTGACATTTTCATTATAACTCAAATTAGGAATATTTCTACTAAAAAACGAGCCATGCTTTAATTATAATATAAAAAGTATTATGAAAAACAATATACAAATAAGAAAAGCAAAAACAAAAGATATTCGGGCTATTACCAAATTACATAAAAAAATCGTAAGTGAGGTAAATTCTGCATTTTATAGTCCCGAAGTAATAAAAGAATGGCTAAATAAAATATCAGAAGGAAATGTAAATCACCAGTTTCAGAATTCAGTTTGGATAGTTGCTGAAATTGACAGCAAGATAATTGGGTTTGGACAATATTCGGTAAAAGATAGACAAATTTATCAAATTAATGTTGATCCAAAATATCTTAATCAGAATATAGGGAAAAGATTGTATGAATATATTGAGAATGGCTTCAAGAATAACGAGATTGGAAAAATTAACCTGAATTCAACCTTAAACGCAGTAGGATTTTACCAGAAATTAGGATTTGAGATTGTCCAAGAGATAAATTTCAAACTCTCAAGACAATCTCTAAAAATGATAAAAATGGAAAAATCCCTACGCAAAGATTGCCAAGTTGTACTTGGTCGAGATATACGAAAAAGCTTGTCCTGAGCAAAGTCGAAGGATTAGAACCGAAT
>MGGC01000040.1:3652-61070 GCA_001792215.1 Candidatus Woesebacteria bacterium RIFCSPHIGHO2_01_FULL_38_10 | reverse complement strand
TTTTCAGCAGCGGTTTCTTTACCCTTGATAACTCTTTTCACAATAAGCGCCCTTTCTGAGGGACGGTCTTTTCTCATAAATGCATTGTTGGTAGGTTTAACACTATTTTTCTTTAATGCAGGTCCAGGTATACCTTTTTACGCTGGTTTGGGAATTGTGGCTGGTTTTGCAGTTTCCTATTTTACTCTGCTACGGGCAAATAGAAAGAATATATTTAGAAAAATTGTGCGAGCTCTGATTTTTTCTCTGGCAGCATTAATATCATTTATTTTTCTAAATCTTTATTGGATTGTGCCTCTTTTCCTTTATTTCTCTCAGAGCTTTGCCTCCCGGGTTGGAGCGGCAGGGGGTGTAGAGGGGGCGATTTCCTGGAGTCGGGAGATTAGCAAAAACACTAGTTTTACTAATCTTTTTAGATTGCAAGGGATACCTGATTGGTATGATAACTTGGAACATCCGTACTCTAAGACTTTTCTCTATAACCCTTTATTTGTATTTTTAAGTTTTCTTTGGCCGTTTTTGGCATTCTCGTCTTTTTTGTTCTTGCGAAAGACTTCTTCAAACAAAGACAAAGTTTACGTTGTTTTTTTTACTCTTCTTTGTTTAGTTGGAATATTTTTTGCTGCGGGTAGTCATAGGCCAAGTGGTATTATCTATGATTTGCTATTGCTCCGTGTCCCTGGCTTTTCAATCCTCCGAACTCCATTTTATAAGTTCGGAGTTATTGTATGGTTTTCCTATTCCTTTCTCATTGCTTATACACTCTTTCATATAGTCAATAGTTTAAAAAAAGTTCGTATTATATTTAAGATTCAACGTTTTTTAGCTCTGTCAGGGTTTATGCTCTTTATAGCTATATGGTCTTTGTATAATTATCCTTACTTTACTGGAGGATTTTTTCATTGGTCAAAAAGTTACTCCACAATGCTTCAAGTCCCAAACTATTTGTTTGATTTTAAAAAGTGGATTGATGAGACTTCTGGTTCAAGTAAAAGGGTTCTTCTTGCCCCCGATATTGATCCGAATACAAGATATGAAATCTATGATTGGAGATATTTTAGCTTATCTACTATCCCTACAATTCTTACTAACAAATCGGTAGTTGCAAACGACGCCTATTTAAAAGGAAGTGAACAAGAGCTGGTAAGAACGCTCTATGATGATTTGGGATTTAACAAGAACTTTGATATCGCCAAATATTTAGGGATTCACTATATTTTAGTCAGGAAAGATTTTTCGGCTTCCGCGAATGGGTCGTATAGTCCACAAAAAATTATAAATTCGATAGAGGACAATTCAAAATTTGAAAAAATTAAGGAGTTTGAAAAATGGATTGTCTACAAATTTAAAGAACAAGAACCTTACCCACTTTTTTATCTGTCGTCCCAAAATAGCTTTCTTGATATTTCTATGGCCGATTTTAACAAAATTGTGGGTAATCCCCAGATAGAACTTCTGGACTCATTTTTTATAACAGAATCTATGCTTAAGTACGAATTACCGCAAAAGTATGTCACTAACAATGTTGTTAAAGGTATTTGTACTTTATGTTTTCCAATTCAGACAGTTGTTGAAACGCCCCGCATGCGCATTTTGCCCAATTCCCGATTCTTGTATTATCTAGAGGCTATTCGGGAAGAAAGAAAAGAGGTTATGTTTCCCAACCCCGAGCAACATATAGACTACCTGCTGGGAAATGTACTAAAAAAACAGGTGCTAATTCAAGGAATACTAAAACAGAAAAAGGAACCTGCTCTTATTATAATTATTCTTGAAGATATTTATGAAAATTTTGCTAAAATAGCTGCTCTAATTTATTCTATTCCTGATCAACAACGACAAAACTTTTACATTAACAGGGTCTCATCCTACTACAAATATAATGACAGAAATCTTATCACCTGGGAGCAGTCGACTGACAGTCAAGATCTTAAGTCAAAGTTTTTGGATTTACAGTGGAGACTTGCCAGTCTATCAATTCCTAGGGAAAAAGAGGAAATTATAGATAAACATTCTTTTGATGTTAACATTCCGTTTCCCGCCGAATATCAAATTATGCTTTATTTCAACAAAAATTTTGTTTCTTCCTATCCTGATTCACAAGTTATTACCATAGATCAAGGTGAAGTTGCAACAAAGGTAACAAAAACAGCCGATGAGTGGATGAGTTTTGGCAAAATTTGGTTTGAAAAAGGGACCCACAAAATTAAGATTCCTTTTGAAGAAACGGTTTTACTTCAACATTCCGTTCCGTCTCAGTTTGATCTGCTTTCTTCCCAAAGTAGTCTCACCTGTCGGGATTTTGAAATGAATGATTTGAGTTCAGATATAAAATATAAAGTGTCATTTCTTTATCGAACTGAAATTGGAGAACCAATAATACGTTTTCTGGTTGAACAAGACGTAGATACCATAAACTTAAACAAACGCCCGACCTACCGTGTCAATTCCCTTTTAAAAAGAGACTCTTCATGGAGCAGGTTTGAGGCAGAATTTCAACCTGATAAATATACACAAAAGTTTAAACTTAAGTTTTGTGTTAATTCGAATAGTATTGAAAATTCTCTGGTAAAGGTCGATGGATTAGAAGTTATTGGAAAAAGCAGACCAGATGTGTTTTTTATTTCTGCAAGTGAGAGAAAAACTCCCTTGTCACAAGAAATAAAGTTTATTCGAATAAACCAAACAAAATACCTTGTATCGATAAAAGGGAACACAAATACATCTTTTCTTAATTTTGGTCAACGGTTTGATGACGGTTGGAAGTTGAGACCAGTTGATATAAAAGACCTGGAGGCAGTGTTTGACGAGAAGTTTATTTTAGGTAGTAGCTATAACACAGAAGAATATGGATTAAATCCCGAGGTAAATCTTCTTGACTTGATTAATCGTAAACGCGATACATCTGAATTAAGCCACTTTCTTAATAATGGATATAACAATTCGTGGGTGTTGGAAGGAAAAGAGACAAACTTTATTGTTGAATATGAACCTCAGATTCTTTTTTACAGAGGGGCGCTAGCAAGCGGAATAAGTTTAGTAATTCTGCCAATTGTAATTTTTGTTCTTTACTTTAGAAGAAAATCCTATGCTGCCAAAAATTGAGAAAAATATCAAAAGAGTTATAAGGAAAAGATCGTTAGAAATCCTCATGCAACTTATTGTTCTCTTTTTTATATTTAATATTGTTACAGAACTTCCCTATGTAAATCTTCTTGTGCAAAATTTTTTCGTAAAGATATTGCTTGTATGGATGGTAGGTATATTTTTTTTTAGAATTAATCACTTTTTGCAGACAAAGGTGATTCTTGCTTTTATTATTACAATGCCGCTTTTTACCTTTCTGGGTTCCCAGAGTTATGAATTCTTGGGGAGTTTATTGTACGTATTATTGTTAACTGCTGTTATTACGTTTATTCTTTCTGAAAAAGATAGTTTTTGAAAGATCATCTTATGAAAGCCATTTTAATTTCATTGATAATTCCTACTAAAAATGCAGGAGAGCATTTGAAACTGTTTTTTAAGTCTTTGACTCTCCAAACCTACAAAAACTTTGAAGTTATTATTAATGATGACTTATCGACTTCTGATGACACACCAAAAGTTATTAAGGACTATTCCAAAAAATTAGAAATAAACTATATCAAAAAAAACAAAATGATGGCTCAAGGTCGAAGGGAAGGAGCGAAAGTTGCAAAAGGAGATGATCTTTACCATCTTGATGCGGACATGTCTTTACACCCCAAGGTTTTGGGAGAGTGTGTTGAAAAAATGAAAAAAGGTTATGACGCCCTTATTATTTCTGAAGTTTCATATGGGGAGGGTTTTTGGGCAAAGGTTAAAGCTTTTGAGAGGTCATTGTATATTGGAGACGATCTGATGGAATCGGCGAGGTTTTTTTCGAAGAAAGCTTATTGGGACGTGGGTGGTCACGATAAAACTATGGTTGCATCTGAGGACAAAGACATTCATCTAAAAGTAAAAGAGGCCGGCTATAAAATCGGGAGGATCAAATCTCCTGTCTATCATAATGAGGGAAAGTTAAGTTTACTTAAAACAATGAAAAAAAAGTATTTTTACGGAAAAACAGTAGGTGTTTTTATCTCCAAGCATAGAGACCACGCATTCAAACAAGCGAATACACTTTTTAGACCTGCTTACTTTAGGAATGTTAATAAGTTTGTAAAGTATCCAATATTGGGCATGGGCCTTATTATTATGAAATCTGTTGAACTTATGGCTGTGGTTTTCGGTTTAGCGATGGCGAGATTGAAAGGAATTTTAGGCCTATGAACACAAAAAAGACTTTGTTGGTTGGACATGTAAGCGAAATTGTGGGTCCGGGACAGCATCTTAGGGATTTTTTGGTAGCAATTCCTGACACATATATAAAAGTTGTCTTTCACCCGATGCTTGGAACTAAGTTGGAAGAAACGGTTGTAGAGCAGTATTCGAATATGAAAAAATCTAAAACAGTGAAAAATTACAAGAAAAAGGGAGAAACGGTTGTACGATTATTTAGAAATGCACTGATCACCATATATGAAATTGCTACAACTTGCGGGAAAGTTGATAACTATATTGGCCTTGATAACTTTGATACTTTTCCAGCTATTTTTTTTAAGGGTTGGAAGATAAAACGCGTTATTTATTACGGATCAGACTATGCTGATGAAAGATTCAAAAATTCTATTATGAATATCGTATATAGAATGGTTGAACTGGTAGCCTTAAGAATTTCCGATTTAGTTATCAGTAATACTAAAAGAGCAGAAGAAAGAAGAATCTCATTAGGCCTCAACAAACGAAAATCGTTGGTGATACCAAACGGAGTTGACTTAGGTCTTATTCCTAGACTTAAAAAAAGAATCATCTTCGACTTTGTTTATCTTGGAACTTTATCTGAAACCCATGGTGTGATTGAGCTTTTGCATGTATTTAGCAAAATAGCTAAAAGTTTCAGGAGAGTGAAACTTGCATTTTTGGGAACAGGAAGCAAGGAAGAAAAAATTAGAACTTTTGTTAAAGAAAACAATCTTGAAAATAGGGTATATCTTCTAGGAAGATTGGAACACGACAAGGCCCTAAGATTTTTAGTAAAGAACGGTGGGGTTGGTATTGCTTCATATAACGAGTCTGAAGGTTGGACTAAGTACGCAAGCCCTCTTAAAGTTAAAGAATATCTTGCTTGCGGAATGCCGGTTATTATATCTAGCGTTCCGGAGATTTCTGGAGACGTCCGGAAATATAAGTTGGGTTATGTTTACAATAGTAAGCGTCAGCTATTTGAAGCCATGCAGAAGTTTTCAAAAAACAAGAATCTAATAAAAACCTTAAGCAAAAACGCTAAAGAGTATGTGGAAAAGTTTGATTGGAACTTGATGTATAGAGAAAATCTGCTTCCTTTCCTAAAATGAAAAAAGGATTGGTTTCAATATTGATTGTTAATTGGAATCAGCAAGAATTTCTTGATGATTGTTTTAAATCAATATTTTACCAGACTTATAAAAACTATGAAGTTATAGTTCTCGATAATGCCTCCTCTGACTCTTCACTTGAAACCCTAAAGAAATATACCAGGAAAAAAAATTTTACTCTCATTGAAAGTAAAGAAAATTTAGGTTTTGCGCAAGGTAACAACTTGGCTTATAAAAAAGTACAGGGAGAATATATTTTACTTTTGAATGCAGATACAAAGTTTGATAAAGAAGTAATCGACAAGCTTGTCGATTTTTTCAAAACCCACAAAAAGGCGGGAGTCGTACAACCAAAGCTTGTCTTTATGTCTGATAATAAAAAACTTGATAACGTTGGCGCATATCTGACTAAAACTGGCATTCCGTATTATTTCGGACTTTATAAAGACGCAGACGATCCAAAGTATAATTCTGACTTGAAAGTTTATTCGGGTAAGGGGGCTTGTATACTTATCCGTCGAAAAGTTATTGAAAAGACAGGATTTTTGGATGATTATATGTTTGCATATTTTGAAGAGAGTGATTTTTGTCATAGAGTGTGGCTTTCAGGTTATGAGTGTTGGTATACACCTAGAGCGGTAGTGGAGCATTTTGTGGGTGCGACTTACAAAAAAAGGGACAATATTGATACCGTTTTTAAAAGTCACCGCAACAGAATCAGGTCATTTATAAAAAATTTTGAATTACCAACTCTTTTGTGGCTTTTGCCTATCCATATATTTACCCTTATTGGAGTAACTTTTGTGGAAGTCGCAAAAGGTAATTATGAGAAAGGGTTTGCTGTTCTTCATGCAATAGGAGCAAATTTACTAAATTTAAATAACACCTTAAGAGAAAGAAAACGTATTCAATCAGAAATAAGAAAAGTGCCGGGTAGTCTAGTTAATCAATATATTTTCAAAAACCCCCGCCTATCCTATTATCGTTATGTCGGAGGGGGCTTGGAAAATTACCAGGATTGAAAAAGAATTCTAAATTAGACACTGGTACAAGTTTCACACTTCCCTTAATAGCCATCTCAGATGGTGGCCCGAAGGGACTCCTCCGAGATAATGTCAGTTGGTAAATCCATCCACCTCCGAGGAGTACTTCGCCAAGTACTGTATGGTACCTGGCTTCGCACATCTCGAAGGTGGTTTAAGCTTGTCTTGCGCAGGCAAGCCTGTCTGCGAAACTTGTGACTGGTAAGATTTTAGAATTTGGGTAGAATGTCGATTTCCTTAATATGGCCAAAAGTAAATCTAAGTTTGGGACAGAGAAAAATATTGACTTTTATAACAAAGATATTACTTTGACCGGGAGTTATATTTATACCAATAAAGATCTCTATCCAGCTTTTATTGCAAACCAAAGACAGTCTAAAGAGGTTATAGAATGCATAGGGAGAAACTTTGGTGGAAAAATTAGTGTAATTGATATAGGTTGCGGAGATGGGAAATACACGATAGAGATATTTAATCAATCGAAACTTAAGCGAATTGTCGGCGTTGATCCCGCAAGACAAGCTGTTATCAGGGCCAGGAAAATGGTTCCTAAGAAATATATGAAGTTAATTAAATTTAGAGTCGATAATATATATGAGCTCGATTTTTTAAAGAAGGAGGGTAATTATAATATTGCGTTGGTGAAGGGAGTGTTGCATCACTTGTATTACCCTCAAAAAGCAATAAAAAATTTGAGCAGATATTTTGAATACATATTAGTCTTAGAACCGAATGGCTATAACCCGATACTGAAAGTAATTGAAAAAACATCTGCTTATCACAGACAGCATGAAGAAAAGTCCTATTCGACGAAAACTTTAAATAATTGGTTTTCAGAAGAAGGTTATCAGGTAGTGGAGCAGTATGTTTTTGGTACGGTTCCTTATTTCTGCCCCAAATGGATTGCAATATTATTGAAACGATCAGAAGCTTTTGTTGAGAAGATTCCCGTAATTAGAGTCGTTTTATGCGGGTCTAGTTTGACATTATATAAAAGAGCAAATAAATGAAACTGCTTAAATTTAGTAAATACTTATGGATATACTTTGTTTATGCTTCTATTGCTCTAATAGTGACTTCGGCTATATATTCAAGGCTGATAACAGATGATACTCGATACACAATTGGTGAGTCGATTGTGTTTGAAACATATCCTATTGCAAAAATAAGACAATATTTTATAGAAAAACATAAAATATTGTTATGGGACAATAAACTTGGGTCGGGAAGCTCTGCAATAGGCAATCCTTCATATCCACAAACCTACCCTTTGACCTACTTAATAAATTTCCCTTTTAGGGATCAACTTTATGCGACTCGAATCTCCTTTTTTATACACTATTTTCTGGGAGCATTTTTCTTTCTTCTTTTAACTAAATTACTAAAAGTGAATATAATCGTAGCGACTGTTGGTTCTTTTTTTTATCTGTATAACACTGAGACAAGTTTAATATTTCAAAACGGTTTTCGTTCCGACTTGATTATGATTGCTTGGTTTCCACTAATTTTATTACTTTTTATAGAAATGTTAATAACAAGAAAGTACATATTCACAGCGTTTTTGGGATTTGTTTTTTCAATGTTGATTCATGGTGGGGCTTTATATAATACAACTTATGCGGCAGTTGCATTAGGAATATTTTTTTTATCTTATTTGGCGTTTAATTTGATTAACAATTCTAAAACAAGAAACCTTAATTATTTGTTGGGACTGAGTAAGTTGTTCGTTACTTTTATAATCTTTGCATTTATTTTTTCTGCTCCCAAACTACTTCCAGTACAAGAATCTTTAAGTGATTCACTAAGAAAAGATCTTAGCCTTGAGTCAGCCGAGGCCGATGTAACTCCCAAATATTATCAAACGATAATAAGTAAACTGACACAGGAATTTTTTCTTAAGATAGAGTCAACTAGAAAGATCAATAACATATTTAAAGGTTTCCATGTTAGTCTTTATCTTTTTTCTTTGGCGTCTTTGTTTGATCGAAAAAGACTAAAGATTACTTTTCCCATTTTTATTGTTTTTTTGGTTTCACTGTTGGCATCTTTTGGCTCTTCAATTCCAATTGATTTCTATTCTCTCTTTTATTACCTTGTGCCTTTTTTCAAGTCTGCACATTATACGATCCGTTTCTTAATAAACGTCTATTTCGTTTTACCCTTACTTTTTTGTTTAGGCCTTAATTTTTTTGTCAACTGGATGAGAAAAATAAGATATTTAAATATATTGACGATTGTTTTTTTTGTACTAATTATTCCCCCACTTCGTATATTTATTGACCAAGCGCAGTTTTTTATTGAAGAAACTGAGTTCACAGAATATTCAAGTTCGAACGTGACGTTGTTCTCAGCGTCCAAATCCAACAATAGTGATCCTTATAGGGCGATTTTAGGGTATGAATCACCCGGGCTTAACTTTTACACTTATGAGTCGGTAAATAGGGATAATCTTGATTCAATTGGCCCATATTACAGACCAACGTCGCCTTATTTCTATTCCACTATTAGTAAAGGTACGCCTTGGGAAAATAATTTCAAAACATTCTCGATTCTTAACACAAAGTACTTATTTATCTGGGAGAAAGAGCAGGAAACTTATAATAACCCCAAGTTTGTGTCGAAAGTTAGAGTGATAAACGAGGGCGGAAGCGTAAACGAAAATCCAGTTTTTGTTTTTGAGATGTTAAAAACTCGAGATCGTCCTTACTTCGTTACTAATGGGTCCTTAATTGTCGGAAAACAAGAGAAAGACAAATTTAACTCTAATCTGGCTAGGAAGATTATCTATAGCGAGGAATTTATTCCGATGGAACAGTCGGTATTCAGTGGACAAAGCCCGTATCTTGATGACTATACATTGGAAGAATTAAAGATGTTTGATGTGTTGATTCTCAATGACCCCCTAATTCGTAATCAGACGTATGTTGACGATCTAATAACGACCTACAAAGCAAATGGTGGTAAAGTGATTAAAGACTCAAATGATTATCGTATAAGAGATATAAAAAAGTCAGGTTTTGAGTTTTCTGAATTTGTTGAAGAACCGGGTTTTATGAAATCCATTTTTAGAACCGATCATAAGGGATTTTTTATTTACAGCAATACATTTGACAGAAATTGGAAAGTTTTTTTAAACGGGAATAAGGTGAACAGTTACATGGCAGACAGTCTTGTAAAAGGCGTTGTTATTGATCGGCCAGGCGATCATGTTATTGTCATGCAATATGTTCCCAGGAGTTTTTATGCCGGGTCGATTCTTTTTTTAATTGCATTGTCTTTAACTTATGGTCTTTACAGAAGAAACTTTGTAGGAAATACACATCCAGATTTGTTTGAATCGAGTTAAACAAATTTACCAAATTACAAGTTTTGTACTTACCACCTCGGATGGTGGCCCGAAGAGACTCCTCGGAGATGATTTAGAGGTGTCTACGAAACTTGTGATATTATGTGTTTTGTGCTGGAGTAGTCAGATATGCTGTCAAAAAGTCAATTAAGGATATTGGTCTGTCCGGTTTGTAAATTCGTCCTTCGACAAGAAAAAAGGAGACTCATATGTGGCAAATGTGGCGAGGAGTACGGGTTTAAGTATGGCTTTCCTGTATTAATACCTGAAATAACTGATGATGTGAAATTGAGTATGGAGAAGTGGGATGCCATATATGAAAAGAAGTTAAAAACTAAGGAATACTTAAAAGATATGGATGATTATCAATTAAATCATCAACCCAAAATTGTCGAACAGATTGACGCCTCAAAAAAAATAGGAAAGGGCACCGTTTATTTAGAAATTGGCTGCGGTCCGGGGTATTTGGGACTTTATTACGGAAAGAAGGGCAGCATGATTATCGGAATTGATTTCTCTACCTCCGCGCTTAAGATTGCTCAAAAGTTTGCCAAAAGATTTGGAATTAAAAACACTTTATTTGTCTGTGGTGATATAACCCAGATGCCGTTTGCAAACGATTCTTTTGACTTTGTTTACGGGGGGGGCACTATTGAACACTTTAAGAATACTAAGGTTGTTTTAACGGAAATTTATAGAATTTTAAAAAAAGGTGGAGTTTCATTTAATACAGTGCCCTGCCTTAACTTGGGAACTCTTTACAGATTCAGGTGGGGGAACATACCAAACATTCCGGTAGTCAGACAAATTTTTGAATTTGTTAATCTTAATTTATTAAAGGGTAAACACATGTCTTTCGGTTATGAACTTTCTTTTTTAGCATCAACTTTGAAAAATCTTCATAAAGTTGCAGGTTTTAAGAAGACAGATATCACTAGATTTGATACTTATCTAGTCCTGGAGTCTCTACCTTCCTGGAGTAAAAGGTTATTTACCTACCTATGTGTCAAAAGCCCTCTTTTTTGGCCCATGCATAAAGCCGTTGCCCGAAAATAATTTCTTTCAAGAAAAACTCATTGTAGTTTTGCTAAAATAATGTCATGTAAAGCATAAATTTCATGAAAGATATTTATATCAATATTTTTTTTGGTTTAGGAATTATGGTAGTTATATTATCTTCTCTCTCTTCCGTTTTGGGACACCGGGGTTTTTCTTCTGAATTGGCCACTATTTGTTTTTTGTTGATTTTAGTAGGTACAGGGATATATATCCATAAACTTCGATGAATAGAAGTATAAAAGTTACAGTCCTTCTTTTATTGATTGTATTTTGGATGCTTTGGAATCCGGGTACCAAAGTCGCAACTGATTTTATATATTGGTATCCTCAGGAGTTAATTTCGGCTTTTAATTTTCCTCAACTCTGGAGAAATACTCTCGGAGCTGACGGGATGGGGTATAACGTAGTCTCTACGGCTTGGGCCTGGCCAATAATTTTTCTTCTGGCGTTTTTGACAAAAGTTGGTCTTAGTTTTTCTTTTCTTTCCAGGATAGTTTTCATTATTCCGTTTATTATACTTTCTTCTTATTCGATAGCTAAGTTTTTGAGTTACTTTGGTGTTAGAAAGTATGGGATAACCGTTGGTAGTTTTGTCTTCTTACTTAATACTTACGTACTTCTCCTTATTGATGGGGGGCAGTTATTTATTTCTTTAGCTTACGCTGTTTTTCCAATGGTTTCAGTTTTATTCATTAAATTAATAAACGATTATTCGCTTGGTAGTGTTTTGAAGTTTACTTTTTTTTTAATAACCCTTTCGATATTTGACCTTAGAATAGTCTTTCTTTTTGTTTTTTTTGCAGTAATCTATTTTTTTTACGGTTTCTTAGTTTTAAAAAAAGAGAAGAAATTTATCCTTATTAAAAATGCTTTTTTTATTGCAGTTCTATCTTTTATTTTTCTTACGGGTTTTCATTTTTACTGGATATATCCGTCATTAAAAACAGGAGTTGGTGTTATCCCTGAAAGTTACCTGAAATCGCTATCGGGCGATTTTCAAACTTATACCAGTTTAAGCCACGCACTTTATTTATTTCAGCCGCATTGGTACAAAAACGTATTCGGAAAGTTAGAACATGTAAGTCCGATTTTTGTTTTGCTTCCTGTATTTGCGTTTTCTGCCCCCATTCTAAGAAAGAAAGATAAAAATATCGGATTTTACTTGGTTGTGGCGATACTATCTTTGTTTTTAGCAAAAGGGGCTAACCCCCCCTTCGCTTCTTTGTATCCCTGGATTATTGATAATGTTCCAGGATTTCTACTTTTTAGGGATCCAACAAAGTTTTTCTTTTTAATAGTTCTTTCTTATTCATTTCTCATCGGTGTTGCTGTTGATGAGTTGACCAAGAAGTTTAATTGGTCATTGGTTATTAGTCGTTGGTCGTTTAAGACAATCCCTTTATTTTTTACCTTTTATCTCCTACTTCTCATCTTCCCTGTCTACACCGGTAAAATGACTGGTCTGTTTTCAAATCCTGTCTATCAGAAAGAGCATAAAGAAGTTAATAATTTTCTTGAAAGGGACATAGGTTTCGGAAGAGTTTTATGGATTCCCGGAAGCACCCCCTTGGCTTTTTCCAGTCCCCTTCATCCCCAGGCGTTGGGGTATTTGATTTCCGAAAAAAGACCATTTGCTGTTGCCAGGGTCGGTAGTTATGAACAGCACAACTATTTGCGCGAGTCAACTTTCATGGGAGAACTATTGGATATAGCGGCCGTCGGCTATATTGCTTATCCCTACCCTGATGTAAGGAAAGAAGAGCTAAAGCAAGACAGTATTGACTATTACTACACTTTTTTAAATCAACTTACCGATTTACCTTGGGTTGAGGAGAGAATATTTGACCCGCCTTTAGCGCTTTTAAAAACCAAAAAGTCCAAAGATCATTTTTTTCTCTCGAAAGAAAGCTTTTGTATTGTTGGGTCAGATGATATTTATAAAGAATTAGTTAAACTACCTGATTTTGAACTATCGGAAAATTCACTGATTTTTCTGGAGGAATATCCTGGCATGAGTGCAGCGCACAAGGATTTTCCTTGTACATATTTACTTTATGAAAAGACTGAAGTTGATTTAATTGCTAGTTTTATTGATAAAAGTAGGTATATATTTCCTGCATCATTTCTGAATTACAGTCCTTCGACGAGCTCAGGATCCCCGAATTGGTGGAAAAGGGATGCGTCTGATTTTGTCTGGTTTAGAGATTTTTTGCAAACAAAATATGGAATCGATAATCAGGATTTTGATTACGGAGGTGGATGGGCAATTTCTGAGGGAAATTACGAATTTTCAATTTCCACTTTTCAATTTTCGGAAGGTGACATTCTTCTTGCTCGAGTTATTAGAAGTAAACAGGCTGGAAAGGTTGAATTTTGGCAGAGCGATAAAAAGATTGGGGAAATTGATACGTTGGTCGAAGATCCCGAGAAAGTTGCTATAAAACTAACAGGATATGGCAAAATTTCTGATCAGTATTTTGAGTATGAAAAGGCTGAGTTTAGATGGTTTGAGGTGGGAAATTTGACAGGCGGGAATCTGAAGGTCAAGCAAGATGATGAAATAATTATTAAAACTGAAGGTAATATAAACATCGTAAACGCGTTAGCTGTTGTTAGCAGGAACGAGCTTTCCCATTTTGATGAGCTGATCAGTCAAAGCGACATTGTAAGATGGGATGATCTGACTGATGAAAATAAGATTGTACTATTTTCTGAGATTGAAAAAGGTCCGACTGTCCGACATGAAAAGCTTAACTCGACACATTATAAAGTTGAAGTGAAGGGCGTAACTAATCCAGTAACACTTGCTTTTTCTGAAACCTATGACCCGTTATGGATGATAGCTAAGACCGATTCAGAAAAAACGCCTCCGGGATGGCTGAATAGACTCTCCGGGGCTGGAACGAATGAAAAGCAAGTTCATAATTCATTCCCCCTTTATTCCCTGATTAACGGATTCGTGATTGAAGAAGATGGGGAGTATGATATCTACTTCGAGCCCCAAAGATACGTCCTCCCCGGACTTGTTATAAGTGCGGTAACTTTAGTTTCAATTTTTACCTTGCTAGTTTTGCTCCAAAGGAAAAATATCACGAAGCATAGTTTATAATACTTTATAATTGAACTACACGACTATATTTTGTATAAGTGTGAGTTAGACGAGATTGCTATACTGTTTTGAGAGGAGGTGAAACTGGTGGATATAGAATATAGAGGAAATTTTCGACATTTTTGGGAGAAGATTTTTGAAGTTCTCACCCCAAAACAAGAAGATGAAGGTGGAGAGGATGTTGGTGTCCCAGCGAAAGAGAATATAGAAGCCCTTAATGGTAAGAAAGTAGAACAGTCAAGAAAAGAAGCTGAAATCTGATTAGATTTAAACTTTATTTAGATAAGTTCTTCGGCCTTGATTGACGTTGAACCTTGAAGGTTGAAACGAAACTGGAACTCAGGGATTTGAGTATAATTATACTGCCCCACTTTGTGAATAATGTTTAATTTCTTCATTTACTTCCAAAAAATGTATAATTTCAGTTAGTGATAAAGAAAGCATTTACAAGAATTCCGGCATATAGTTTTGCTTCAGGTGTTTTTGCAACAGCGACTTTTAGACAGTCGGTAATCACTTCAGTAGGAACTTTGATAAATGGAGGATTGGGCGCAATCTTTTATATTGTTACTGCGCGTTATTTGGGGCCTTCGGACTTTGGATTAATGATAGTGGCAATTACAACTCTTACTTTGGTCGGAGACATCGGCGATTTGGGTACGAATACAGGCATTGTGAAATTTGTGGGTAAGTACGCAAGTCAGAATTTAGAAAAGGCAGAACGGTTTCTGAAATTAGGGTTAAAAGTTAAGTTAGGAGTTATCTGTCTAGTCTTAATTTTTGGTTTTTTGGGAAGTTCAGATCTGGCAGATTTGCTTTTTTCAGAAGAGGGTTTGGCAGCACCTTTAAAGATTGCGTTTGTCGGGGTAGGTTCGTATCTTCTTTTCAGTTTTGTAATTTCAAGTTTGCAGGCTTTTCAAAAATTTATCCAATGGAGTCTGATCCAAATTGGAACTAATTTTTTGAGACTTTTCATCGTTTTTCTATTTATAAGTCTGGGAATTTTAGGATTAAAAAATGCCCTATTAGTTTATACACTTGTGCCATTTATGGGATTTTTGGTTGGATTAAATTTACTTTCCGTTAAATTTTGGAAGGTGAAAAACGAAGGAAGTATTGTCAAAGACTTTTTCGCTTATAACAAATGGGTGGCTCTTTTTTCAATTGCTAGCGCAATTGGCGCAAGACTGGATACTTTTATATCTGCCCGGCTTTTAAGCGCAACTGATGTTGGTATCTACTCTGCGGCAGTTCAATTAGTTCAAATAGTGCCCCAGTGCGTAGCTGCAATTTCAACTGTTGTTGCACCAAGGATGGCAGGATTGTCAACAATCGGCGAGCTAGTCAAATATATGAAAAAGGTTCAGATTATGGTTTTAGGAATAGCAATACTCGCTCTATTCTTTGTCCCCTTTGCCACACAACTTTTACCCCTTATTTATGGAAAAGCCTATCTGGGATCAACGACTCCCTTTCTAATTTTGTTTTTTGGGATGCTTGTCCTTCTTATTTCTGTTCCGGTTCACATGGCCATCATTTATTATTTTTCCTATCCTAAGTTCTTCTTTTATCTGTCAATCACTAATATGATTTTAGTGGGATTTTTAGGCTGGAATCTGATTTCAGTGAATGGCACAACCGGTGCTGCAATAACAGTTTTGCTGGGACAGATATTTAATTTTATAGTTCCATTAATCTGGGTGTTGAGAAAGATTTGTACAAAAACAAAATCAAACTAAAAGGCTATCGACAGATGAAAATTTGGGCAAATACCTTAGTTAAAAACGAAGAGCGCTATATCTGGTTTTCAGTAATGAGTGTTATTGAACATCTAGATCGGATTTTAATTTGGGATACAGGCAGCACAGATAATACTGTTCAAATAATTAATGAGATTAGAAAATTGTATCCTGATAAGATCGATTTTCGAGAATTTGGTGAGGTGGATATTAGATCTTTCACTAAAGCTAGGCAAGAGATGCTTGCTAAAACAGAAGCTGATTGGTTTGTGATAGTTGATGGAGACGAGGTTTGGTGGGATTCTGCAATATCATTACTGGTAGAGACTATCCGTAAAAATGGGAACAGAGTCGAATCGATAGTAAATAGGTATTCCAATATTATTGGAGACATCTACCATTACCAGGAAGAAGTTGCTGGAATGTACGAAATAGATGGTCTTAGAGGACATCTTAATATAAGAGCAGTAAATAGAAAAATTAAAGGCCTTCATTTTGACAAACCACACGGTCAACTTGGCCTTTATGATAAGGGCGGAGTCTTGATACAAAATCGACCAGCAAAAGAAAGAAAACATCTGGGGTTGGGATATTTGCATTTCACAAATGTTATACGCTCTTCTACCCGACAAAACGATCTTTATGTACCAAAAAGAGATGTCAAGTTTAAGTTCGATTTGGGAATAAACTTTCCACATGATTTTTACTATCCGGAGGTCTTTTTCAGGCCAAAACCCGATATTGTCCCTTCGCCTTGGGAAAGAAGGTCGAAAGAATATAAACTAAGGTCTTACATAGAGTGGCCGTTAAAGTTAATAAAAAGGAGGATCTTTAAATATGAGAGGACAGGATATTAAGGGCAAAGCTTTGAAGGTATGGAAAAGTAAATATTATTATCAGCTTGCCAAGGAAGGGAGCTTAAACAAGAGTCACTTCGGAATCAAAGTGCTGGAAAAGCTTGCAGAAAATTCTTCCTGCATTCTTGACTTGGGCTGCGGGGAAGGAACAAGGCTTTCGATTATTGCTAAAGGGAAAAAGGGGGTGGGGGTTGACATCAGCAGGACTGCGATCGGTTTAGCCAGAAGAACTTATTCTAATTTAACCTTCAAAAGAGCCAATCTTGAGAACCTGCCTTTTGAAGATGACAGTTTCGATTTAGTTTATTGCGCATTTGTGCTGGAACATCTTACAAATCCCGAGAAAGTAATAAGAGAGGCGATTCGAGTTACTAGAAAGGGCGGTTACCTGGTTTTTGCAGCGCCGAATTATGGCGCTCCAAACAGAGCATCGCCGGTTTTCAAAGGATCAAGGGTTAGCAAGTTCTTTAAGGGTTTATTGGGCGATTTAGTTTATCCGTTTTCGAATTCATTCTCACTTCTTTGGAATGAAGTCCAGCCGATGGAGAATCCAAAAGAGCATGAGTCGGACTATGACACCAGCATAGAGCCGTACATTGGAACTCTTATTCCTTTTTCAAAATCCTTTGGACTTTCTGTTAAAGTCTGGTCGGTGTGTTGGGAAGAAGAAAAGAAAGATGTTAAAATTCAGCAAAGATTGTTTAGATTTTTGGCTGAAAAGGGAATCTTTCCATTCACCCTTTGGGGTCCTCACCTGGTTTTGGTTTTGCAAAAGTGAAATATCTCAATCAAAAATATTTACAGAATCTTTTAGTTAAAAAACTTCTTAAACCAGAGTTCTAGGGTAAGGAGAGACCAAAGTTTTGGGCCGAAATCAGTTTGTTTGCTGTGGGTTTCTAGCATTCCGCGAATATAATCTTCGTTTAAATATTTTCTGACAGTGCCTTTTTTTGTAAGTAATTTGCCCGTCGCGTACGAGTTTAGTTTCCCAGTAAACCATCTATGTAGGGGAATCGTGAAACCGATTTTTGGACGATAAATATTTTCTTTGGGGATTAATTCCTCGACTGCTTTTTTAAGAATGTATTTGTGTTGACAGAAGCCTTTTACTTTTAAGTTAAAAGGTATTTTGGCTGCAAGTTCAATCATCTTATGGTCCAGAAATGGAGATCGAGCCTCGAGTGAAACGGCCATACTTGCAATATCAACCTTAGTTAAAAGCATTTCAGGAAAATACATGCTGAGATCTGCATAAAGAGCCTGGTCTCTTGGATCAGCTGCCTGTGATTCTTCGAACTTCTTTCTCATAAGTTCGTAGGAGTTTGATATCCACCTCGGAGGTCGTTTGGCCGCTCGAAGGGGTTTCTCAGTTGATGGTACTAAATATAATCTTTCTTTATCTTCATTCTTGAAGTAGCAATTGTATGTGGCGAACCGATAAGCCAAAGGTAATTCAGAGTTTTTTAAGAATTTATAACCTTTTTTCCAAAATTTTGAATTGGTTGATGAAGATAAAAAGTTTGATAATGGTAATCCTATTGGTTTTATCAAGTATCCAAATTTATCAATCAAGGTGTCTCTCTTTAACCTGCAGTACCTGTCATATCCCGCGAAGTTTTCGTCTCCTCCGTCGCCGTTTAATATTACACTTACATATTTTTTGGCCAGTTTGCTTACCATGTAGGTAGCAACTGCGCTTGAATCTGCGTAAGGCTCTTCGTAGTGATAAACCAATTTGGGCAGGAGGTCCTCTATTGATTCCGGTTCAGCAATAAGGGTTTGATGATCGGTGTGAAACAATTTTGCAATTCTTTCTGCGTGAGGTCTTTCATCGTCTTTTTGATCCTTAAAACCTATTGTGAAGGTTTTAACAGGATTGGCAGATAAACAAGCCATTATTGCAACTACCGATGAGGAGTCCACTCCTCCCGATAAAAATGCACCTATGGGAACGTCGGCAATCATTCTTAATTTGGTTGCTTCATTCAGCTCGGCTATTATTCTTTCACACCACTCACCTTCTGATAAATGCAGTTTTTCAGAAAAATCGGGTTTCCAGTAGCTTTTGTTCTCGAATTTTTTTCTTTTTATGTCGAGCCAAAGGTAATTTCCCGGCTCCAATTTATAAATCTTTTCGAAGCCGGTTTGGGGTGGTGGAACATAACCATATGTCAAGTAATGATGTATTGCCAGCCAATCAGGGGCTGTATGGATTTCTTTTTGGTCCAAAAACGCCTTAAGTTCCGAGGCAAAAATAAATACATTTCCATCCCAATAGTACTTCAGGGGTTTTTTGCCGATCCTGTCTCTGGCTAAAAAAAGGGTTTTTTCTTTTTCGTCAAAGATTGCGAATGCGAACATTCCCCTTAAATATTTCAAGCAACCTTTTTGATATTTATCATAAAGTGCCAAAATTATTTCGGTATCGGTTCCTGATTCGAATCGATAACCTTCTTTCTCCATTTTTTTACGCTCAGTTTGAAAGTTGTATATTTCTCCATTGAAGGTTATCCTGTATCGGTTTTTGAGACCCATAGGTTGATGTCCGGTCAGTGTCAAGTCGATAATTGCCAGCCTTCTGTTAACTAATCCAACCGTTTTATCCTGCGATATATAGATTCCCTGATCGTCGGGTCCTCTATGAGCGATATTTGAAGCCATTTTCTTTAAATCCGAAGAATTGACAGTGCCGCTTCCCAAGTAAACTTTTCCAGCAATTCCGCACATATAATTTATAATGCTCTTTCAAGACTGCTTTAGTCAATTAGTTGAGTATTGAGGTAAAATATTGGAAATGGATTCGCCGGGCGAATATACTCTGGGGATAATGAGAGAAGCTGGTTGGTATAACCAGTGGCTTTTTTCATTAATTTATTCATATCTTGGAGGCGAGATGCTCGAAGTGGGGTCAGGGATCGGGAATTTTACTTGTTTACTTAAAAAAAGGGGCGCTCTTACGGCTATAGATTATGACAGATATTACCTAAAGAAGTTGACGAAAAGATTTGCAAAAGATGTATCGGTTGGTTATGGAGATATAGCAAAAGGAGAGTATTTTTTTGGAAAAAGGAAAAGATTTGATTGCATAATTTGTCTTAATGTTTTAGAGCATGTAAAAGATGATGCAAAGGCATTAAAAAATACTTACGCTTTACTTAAAAAAGGGGGAAAACTTTTATTATTGGTACCTGCCCACCAATGGGTTTTTGGAACCCTTGACCGAGAGTTGGGACATATTACGCGATATTCAAAAAAAGATCTTAAGGTTAAATTAGGAAAAACAGGTTTTAGGATAAGCTTAATACGTTATTTGAATTTTATAGGGCTTTGGGGCTGGTTTTTGAGTTCTAAGGTGTTTAGGAAGAAAGTTATCAGCCAAAACCAATTAAGGATTTTTAATGTTATCTCAAAGCCCTTCCTTTTTCTGGAAGAGTGTATCAAACTACCCATGGGACTTTCAGTTTTGGCAGTGGGGGAAAAGAAATGAAATTATCCATAATTATACCGGTTTATAACGAGGAAAAGACTGTTGGCGAGGTTATTAATAGGGTTAAAAAAGAAAAGCTTGTAAGTGTCGAGAAGGAAATAGTCGTGGTTGATGACGCATCTAGTGATAGAACCGCCAAGATTCTTAAGAAACAAAAAGGCATTAAGCTTATCAGCCATAAAGTCAATAAAGGCAAAGGGTCGGCCGTTAGAAACGGAATTAAAAATTCATCTGGCGATATTGTCCTGATTCAGGACGCAGATTTGGAATACAATCCTTCTGACTATGCTCGGTTGTTAAAACCGATAGTTGAAGGGAAAACAAAGGTTGTATACGGAAGTAGATTGGTAAATTATCCTTTTAGGTTATTCGGAAAGGGAAAGACTCCTTTGATTACTCATTACATTGGAAACAAGACTTTAACTTTCATAACAAATTTATTATTTGGATCAAGTATAACCGATATGGAAACCTGTTATAAAGTTTTTAAGAGAGTTGTTCTTGATGACATAGAGATCAAAGCCAAGCGGTTTGAATTTGAACCAGAAATAACCGCAAAGTTGTTAAAAGCGGGCGAGAGAATTTGTGAAATTCCTATTGAAGTTAAACCCCGAAGTTATAGTGATGGCAAAAAGATATCGTGGAGAGATGGGTTTATTGCATTGTGGACGTTAATTAAGTATAGGTTTGTGGACTGAAGACCTGAGGTGTCAAGGACAAACCACCCCAAGGGTGGAAAAGATACGACACCCTAGGGTATAAAGTATAAAAGCGGTATGAAGATCGCCATATTATCTTTTTATTGCGGGTACCTGGAACGTGGAGCAGAAAACTGGACTCTTCAATTTGCTAGCAGATTGTCTAAAAGTCATGAAGTCTGCGTTTTTCAAAACGGGCCATCAGGAGTGAGCAAAGAATATAAAGTCGTTTCTACAAATATTTCTATAAATTGGAAAAAAAAAGATTCACCAGGGATTCTGACACGAAGGTTGTTTATCGATTACAAGAGCAGGTTGATTGCACTTTTTAGTCTAAAAGTAATTCCGGTTTTGTTTAAAGGAAAATATGACCTTTTAATTCCAATAAACGGTGGTTGGCAACCAGCTTTCATGAGGTTATTAACTTGGCTTCAAAGAAAAAAGATGATTATTGTTGGGCACGCCGGGATCGGTTGGGATGATGCCAATAATCTGTGGACTTTTCCTGATTGTTTTGTTGCTTTGTCGACCCAGGTAAAAAATTGGGCAAAGAAAATTAACCCGTTTGTTAAAACTGTTTATATACCAAACGGAGTCGATTCTGATAAATTTAAGCCTCAAGGAGTAAAGAAAGTAATTAAACTTGCAAAACCTATTATTCTTTGTGTTTCTGCTCTGGAAAAGACGAAAAGGGTTGATCTTATAATTAAAGCAGTTTCAAAATTAAAAAAAGCAAGTCTTTTGGTGGTAGGTGACGGGATTGAAAGAGAAAAGTTGGACAATCTTGGAAAAAAAGTTTTGGGAAAGCGGTTTTTATTGCGAAAGTTTAAGTTTGATGAGATGCCCTCTGTCTATCGGTCAGTCGATGTTTTTACATCCGCCTCAAGACCAGAATATTCATTTGAAATGGTGCTTTTGGAGGCAATGGCAACAAATCTGCCGGTTGTTGCTAATAATGATCCGATAAGAGCTCAAATCGTAAGGGACGCAGGAATTTTGACTGACCCGACTGATGTTGAAAGATGTTCAGAAGCAGTTCAAAAGGCATTATGCACGGACTGGAATGTTAGGCCGCGCAAGCAAGCTGAGAAATTTTCGTTGGATAAAATAGTTGAAAAATATGATGCTTTATTTAAAGAATTATAAATATAATGAGACCTAAAAAAATAGATATAAAATATGTTTTAGGATTTTTGGGAGGGTTTATATTTTTACTTTTATTTACACTTCTTTCCTATTGGCTAGGATTTGGAGTGATTGGAGAAGGAAAGCTTTCTGAATTAGTTGAAAGAGCGGGCGTTTACGGTCCTTTGTTGATAATACTAATGAAGTCTTTGACCCTTGTTCTTGCCCCACTTAGTGGAGGTCCCATTTATATTTTAACCGCTCTACTTTATGGTTTTTTTGGGGCCTTTTTAATAACATTTATAGGTGATCTTTTTGGCAGTACAATTTGTTTTTTGATTGCCAGGAAACTAGGTAGGAAGGTAGCCTTACGCCTGACTGGAAAAAGATCCCTGAGAATAATAGATAAGCTTTACCACTATTTGGGAGAGTGGAGGGGATTTTTGGTCGTCTCGTTTCTTCCGGTTCAAGACTTAGCAAGTTATGCGGCTGGGTTTACTCGAATGTCTTACCGCGAATTTATTACGGTAATTCTTATTACACGAATTATTATTAATACGTTTTATGTTTCTTTGGCTTTTTTCCCAAAGCAGTCAATCCTCATAAAAGTAGCTTATTTATTTTTGATACTTGTCTACAGTGTTTTTGTTGCTTTCTGGTGGAGTAGGTTTTCAGGAAAGCGAGAAGGTTCTATTACGAAATTAACTCTCGGTTCAAGTTGAGAATGGAAATATCAGTAACATTGGTTACGTTAAATGAAGAGGAAAATCTAGCTCGTTGTCTTGATTCTATTAAGAAATTTGCAAACGAGATTGTCATTGTAGATTCGGGGAGTATAGATAAGACTGTCGAAATAGCAAAAAAGTTTGGTGCCAGAGTCTTTTACCGAAAATTCGATAATTTTTCCAATCAGAAAAATTTTGCCGCAGATAAAGCAAAGAACAACTGGGTATTTTCCTTGGATGCTGACGAAGTTATGACCGGAAGACTAGCTGGTGAGGTTGTAAATGCCGTGAAGACAGACAAATTTGTAGGTTACTTAATCCCTCGTCGAAACATAATCTTGGGAAAAGAAATTAAGCACACACGCTGGTCGCCGGATGAACATGTGTGGTTATACCGAAAAGATAGAGGAAGGTTTGAGGGAGGGGTACACGCTGAGGTTAAAGTAGATGGAAGTGTGGGAAGATTGAAACACACAAAAGTTCATTTTCAGTATAAGACGGTTGGTGAATTTTTTTTGATGATAAATAAATATACAGAAGAAGAAGCCGGAGAAAAGATTGAAAGAGGAGAGATTTTTTCAATCTTTAAGATGTTTTTTGATCCTGCCCTTTCTTTCTTCAGGCGTTTTATTTACAAGCGTGGGTACTTAGACGGCTGGCGGGGTTTTGTTCTCTCTTACATGATGGCAATTTACAGGATTACTAACTGGATTAAAGTTTGGGAGAGGCAGAGAAAGTGAATTAAATGATCAGTTTTATCAAAAAACACAAAATAATTTTAATTTTTCTTATATTGGCAACGACTTTGAGGTTAGTTTCTATTAATCAGTCGCTTTGGCTAGACGAAGCGATTGGGGCGATTGAGGTTAGGGATAATTCATATACTCATCTTTTTTTTGAATTTTCGAAATTTGATAATCACCCTCCACTATATTATCTGGTATTAAAATTTTGGTCGGGATTATTCGGCTATTCAGAAGCTTCATTGAGATTTCCCTCGATTTTGTTTGGTGTCGGAACGATACTTTTAACTTACTTGATTGCAAAAAAAATTGGGAAAAAAGGAAGAAAATACGATTCAGGAATTACAAGGAGAGTTTCCCTTAGCTCCGCTCTTTTAATTACTACTTCACAATTTCATATTTACTATTCCCAGGAAGCTCGGATGTATTCAATGGCGACATTTTTCGCGGCACTCTCGACTTTCGCTTTTCTTATTGTGTCTGGTCGATTCCAAACTCTCAGACGCTTTGGAACTTTAGCTTGGATATTATTTTCTTTATCTATAACAGTATTAGTTTTTACAGATTATGTTCCGATTTTCTTAATTCCTGTTTTTTGGCTTTACGGAATATTGAAAAAAAAAGATGGTGATTGGTGGCTAAGATTTGTAGCTTCTTTTATTCCTTTGACAATATTGTTTTTGATATGGCTTCCGATATTTAAAATTCAAGCAGAAAATGGCAGGTGGTTGCTTTCGATATTGCCAGCCTGGAAAAGTGTCGTAGGTGGAGCAACAGTTAAACAGGCAGTCCTTGTTTGGACAAAGTTTGTTTTCGGAAGGATCTCGCTTTTGGACAAGAAACTTTACTTTCTGCTCATTGGTTTGGCTTCACTTCCTATCCTTACTTCGTTTTATCAGGCAACAAGAAAGAAAGAAAGAAGTGTAGTTTTGATTTGGCTTTGGCTCATACTTCCGCTCTCTTTAGGATTTTTGGTCTCATTTATATTCCCAGCTTTTATCTACTTTAGATTTTTATATGTCTTGCCTGCATTTTATTTGACCATCTCCTGGGGTATTTATCAAATTAAATCTAAATTTTTATCACGAATGGTTTTTTTTACACTCATCGCGTTTAATTTTTTAAGCTTTTTAATTTATGTTTACGATGAGGTAGAACAAAGAGAACAATGGAGACAAGCAGTTTCTTTAATTGAACATAATGCAAGAGAGGGAGATGTTGCCCTTTTTGAGTATCCCGAACCCTTTGCCCCTTACAGGTGGTATGCAAAGGGGAAAATTAATGCTCTGGGGGCCACAGACTCAATTTCGGCAGATAATCAAAAAACGTCTAAAATAACCAGAGAAATAGTTGAAAATAAGGGTGGAATTTTCTACTTTGAATATTTGCGCGATCTGTCTGATCCGACTAGAGTGGTTGAGAGGGTATTAAAGGAAGAAAAATTTGAGATTTCTGAAGTTTATAATTTCGTTGGAGTGGGACAAGTTTTTTACTGGAAAAGGTAATGTTGAAAAAAAGGAGTAAAAAGACATACTTAAATTATTATTTCGTTTTGCTTTTTGTAATAATTGGAATTCACCTTTTTTTATTAAGTAAGTTAATTTTTTTCCCCTATCAGGAACTTTTTACCTATCCTTATTTTGTAAATAGCGGTCTTCTTCCTTACAAACAAATATGGGACCAACACTTCCCTGGATTAATGTTTTTCCCAGTAAATTTGGCGACTCTTGGGATGACTGATGAATATTCTGCAAGGTTCTGGGCTATGCTGAATGTAGCATTTATTCAGGTTCTGATATTTGTTGTTTCCCGAAGGATTTTCAAGTCGGATAAAAATGCTCTATTTGTCAACTTTGTTTATCTTATTTGGCAGCCGTTTTTTGAGGGCTGGGTTTTGTGGATAGATTCATTTTTGCCTTTATTTTTACTTTTCTCGTTTTATTTTTCATATCATGCTTTCGAGACTAAACTTAACAGAAGTTATTTATTATCGGGATTATTCCTGGGTGCCGGTATAGTTTTAAAGCAGGTTGTTATTCCTGTGGCTTTCTTAGTGGGATTGGTTTTTCTTCTGGCAAGACAAAGGAAAGGATTTAGTTATTTTATACTTGGAATTATTCCGTTTCCCCTTTTAATGATATTTTATTTCATTAAAATCGATGTTTTTCCCGATTTCTGGTATTGGACGGTTATTTATAATCTGACCACCTTTTCTCAGTTTGGAAAAAAATACCCCGATACTCCCGGTTTACTAAGAATAGTCGGGGTTTTCGGAATGAGCCTGTTTTCTCTATCTTTTAAAAAAAAGAGACTAGTTTTTTGGATATTCTTATTTTTGTTGGGAGGATTGGCAAGTGCTTATGCTCGTTTTGATTTTGTGCATTTTCAGCCTGTTTTGCCTTTTTTGGCGATTGCAACAGTTCTCTCCTTTCAATCACTCCCTTTTAAGGGTCTAGCAGCTTTGATTAAAGGAGGATACATCGCAGGGAGTATACTTCTTCTCACAACTTTTTATCGTGGTCATCTGGGGAATAAGGTTTTTTTCTTTGACCAAGAGACTAAAAAGATTGCTGAAGAAATTAGGCAAATGGCGTTACCAAAGGAAAGAATTTTTATCTACGGATCAATTCCCCATCTATATCAGATGAGTGATACACTGCCTGTCGGTGATGTTTATGTTCAGCAATTTTCTTGGTTTTTTATTGTTTCCGAAGATCAGATACTAAGAAGTTTGGAAACGGGAAGGCCGCGATTGGTGGTAGCGGACAGGACTGTGCAAGTGGATAATCAATTTTTAGTTGAATATTCGAAAAAGATAAATAACTTTCTCTGGGATAACTATGTACAAGTTAATAAAATAGGAGAGACAGAGTTTTTGCTTAGAAAGGATTATTATGAGGATAGCAATTGACATCTCACCAATTGTTTATGGAACAGGGGTTTCAGTTTATACCAAGAATTTGGTTGAAAACTTACTTAGGATTGACAAGAAGAACGAGTATATATTGTGCGGAGGTTCGCTGAGAAGGTGGGGGGAATTAAAGCGGGCATTTCAGACTTTTAAAGACGGCGTCTTTAAGGGTAGATTCTACCCGATCTCACCAGTCTTGGCGGACTTGATTTGGAACAAGTTTCACCTTTTTCCGATCGAGACATTAATCGGCAAAATCGATGTTTTCCATTCCTCAGACTGGACTCAACCACCGTCGAAGGCGTTTAAAGTTACAACGATTCACGATTTAGTACCAATTAAATTTCCCAAACTATCCCATCCTAGAATTGTATCTACCCATAAGGCGCGTCTGAGATGGATTGTTCGGGAGGTGGATCGAGTGATAGTTCCTTCGCGGAAAACAGCTGAGGATGCGGTAGGGCTGGGAATAAAAAGAGAAAAGATTAGAGTGATTCCGGAAGCGCCTGATAAAATGTTCAAGCCTGGTAAGAAAGTTGAAATTGAGAAGCTGAGAAGAAAGTACAAGGTTGAAGGAAAATATTTACTTGCAGTTGGAGTGAATCCGAGGAAAAATACCGATCGGATAATAGAGGCGTTTGAGAAAGTTAGAGGTGAATCTAGATTAAAACTTCTTATTACCGGCCATAAGTATATGGATTTCAGGCCGAGGAAGGAGGTTTTATTTCTGGGCCATGTCGACAATCGACTGATGCCAATTCTTTACTCGGGTTCAGAAGCACTTATTTATCCTTCGTTGTATGAAGGGTTTGGGCTTCCAATTTTGGAGGCGTTTGTTTGCAGTACTCCTGTCGTAACTTCAAATTTTGGTAGCATGGCAGAAGTAGCAGGGAAGGCTGCAGTTTTGGTTGATCCATATGATGTAGCTTCAATAACTGAAGGAATTCAAAAGACGTTAAGATGTAAGATATCTTTAATTAAAAAAGGCTTGTCTCGGGCCAAGGACTTTTCTTGGGGAAAAGTAGCGAAAAAGACCCTAGATGTTTATCAGGAGGTTAGAAATAACAGTCTGTTTATATGATTAAGACATTTGTGATTCTAAAAAACTTCCTGTCGTGAAAGAGAGTTAATATACCTGTCTTACTTGAATTTGCAGTATCTTAAGGCACTTGTGTATATTCAAAAACTCTCGTTTGTAATTACAAACTCGAGTTTGTTAAGTATAAAAAGATTACTCAGGTTGTGAAAATGTCTTTATGCCCAAAATACTTTAAATTTTCTTGCACTAAAGCATTTCAACGGTCTACAATTGGCTTGTTGATGGAGAAGTTTTTCAGGTAGCTTCGAGACAGTTTGCACAGTCTACTTAGTTTATATAAATATATGTTAAGGTATAGACGGTGATGAGGTCAATGTTTCTCAGGGGGTTGGAGTACATCAGTACTCTTTTGAAATTTTATGGGGTTCTTGTAAACTACAGGATATAAGACACAGGTTTTGTGTTTATTTAAAAAATAGGGCTCTTGATGATTTGCCCCCGGAAAGCAGGTTTTGGAAGTACAAAGTTATTAAAGGTGGAAAGTTTTGGGTACTTGTGAAGTTAGTGCCTTATCTATTGGCTACCGGAAAACGGATGTCTTTTTGGTCCGAGTCATTATTTACCCCCCATATCTTTAATTCCTAAAGTTACTACTATTCATGATCTTGGATACCTCAAGTTTTCGGAACAATTTAAAAGAAAAGATTATTGGCAATTAAAGTACTGGAGTGCTATTTCTATAATTATATCAAAGTATATCATCTGTCCCTCTAAAACGACTAAAAAAGACATTGTACGACATTACTATTTTAGCAGGAAAAAGGTCAAGGTTATTCTATATGGTTACGGTAAAGATAAATTCAACACAAATATGCCTAAAAATTTTATGCGACATTTTCTTTAAAAATATAGGATTAGGAAAAATTATTTACTTTTTTTGCCAACTCCTAAACCGAGTGAGAATATGGAGGGTCTTTTGTCCGCTTTTTTCTCTAATCACAAGTTTCGAGGAAGATGTTATTAAGGGAAGTGTGAAACTTGTGTTAACCCATAGAGTCGCGAAAGTATTTTTCAAGGAGTAAAAAAGGTTATAGGTTCAGATAAGAGAGAGTATGATAAACTTGTAGAGGTTGGTTTGAAACAGATTTAAAAGTTTTCCTGGGCGAACTAAAGAAAACTTTAGATGTTTTGCAAAAAGCCTGTGTGTAATTAATGGTTGAGTTTTTTTGCCGCACTTTCTTTTGTGACAAAAATATCTGCTTCGTTTGGAAAAGAAAGTACGAATTAGTTTATGTTGTACCAAGAAAACATAAAGATTGGTAAGAAAGGAATTATCTTTACTGATAAACACGGCAACATTTTAAGCTTTTCTAAAGCCTTAAGTAAGGCATTGAGCAGGTTTTATAATTGGCGGTTCGATTTAGAGCTTTTTTTAATTCATCAAGTAAGCATTCACGTACCATTGGCATCTATCAGGCACTTAGTATTCAAGCTGGCAGGGGTGAAAATTGGGAAAGGTTCAACAATACATATGGGATGTAAATTTTTTGAACCGAGAGGAGTAACGATAGGTGATGATACAAAAATTGGGGATAATGCCTTTTTAGACGGAAGGGCGCCGCTTTCGATTGGAAATCATGTTGATCTTGCGTCTTCGGTTCTGATTTATAATTCGGAACACGATATTGAGAGTGAAGAATTTAAAACAAAAAATGCTCCTGTTGAGATTGGAGATTATGTATTCATTGGGCCAAGGGTTATAATCCTACCAGGAGTCAAAATAGGCAAAGGAGCGGTTGTGGCTGCTGGAGCAGTTCTCACTAAAGATGTACCCAATTATGCTGTTGTTGGTGGTGTTCCTGCTAATATTATAAAAAGAAGAGTAATTAAAAATCTCAATTATAGACTGGGAAGATCCCGTCTTTTCCAATAATTTTTTATGAAAATGGTCGTGAAAATTACTTTTCTGTTTATTTCTTTTCTTTTTTTTTCTTATGTTCTCCTTCCAAATCCGGTATTTCCAACTCCCCCTCCTGATTCTCTTCAGTCATTTGAGCCGGCGGATACGGAAACTCCACTTAGGCGTTCTTATTTTACCAATCTTACCCGTGAGGAGGTTACGGAACATTATGAAAATGAATTTAAATTTGGGAACACTATATTACCTCCTACTTACCGCTTAAATTATCCTCCTGAGGAGGCCAAAAGGGTAATCAGAGAACAAACAAGAAGCACGTTTTTAGAAGAGATCGTTCATCCTCTTAGAGAATCGTTGTTTGTCAACGGATTTGAACCCAAAGAAGAGAAAGACGCAATTAATATTCAGGGGAAGCTCTGGAGACAGAAAATCACAATTAGATTTGTACCAAGTGATTGGTATACTAGATTTATAATTGCTTTTTTAACTCTTGTGTTTGGGCTTATCTTATTTAGAGAATGGTTGATTTCATTTAAGAATCTTCGAAATGCTTGATTTATCAATTATTATTCTCAGTTTTAATACGAGAAAACTCACGCTTGAGTGTATCAATTCTCTTGTGAAAAATAGTGAAAACATAAAATATGAAATCATTGTTGTGGATAATGCTTCTTCCGACGGCAGTCTGAAGGAAATAAAAAAATTAGCAAAAAAATATCCGATTGTTTTGGTTAAAAATAAGGAAAATCTGGGGTTTGCAAAAGCCAATAATATTGGTATAAAAAATTCTAAAGGAAGATATATTTTACTTTTAAATTCAGATACGCTTATTAAGGATAACGTTCTTGGGGAAATGGTTTTTTGGATGGATCGACACAAGAAAGTTGGGGTGTCAGGTTGCAGCCTTAGAAATCGGGATGGTAGCGTGCAAGCAAGTGGAGGTTATTTCCCCAGTCTTATAAATTTTTTTAGCTGGATGTTTTTTATCGACGACATTCCTTTTCTTGAGAAAATAATTAAACCTTTTCATCTGTCACATTCCCTATTACCTTTATGTAAAGATAAACGTCATTTTTTTAGACAGAGAGATTGGTTAACTGGAGCTTTTTTTTTGATTAGAAAAGAGGTAATTGAAAGTGTTGGCCTACTTGATGAAGATTATTTTATGTACACTGAGGATGTTGACTATTGCTATCGGGTAAAAAAGATGGGCTGGAAAATTATCTATTTACCGAGGTGGAGTATTATCCATCTTGGAGGTGGAAGTGCAACTAACGAATTCTCTTTAGTTTCTGAATTTCAGGGAATAAAAACATTTTTCCAAAAGAATAAGCCTGAATGGCAGCTTCCCATAATAAGGTTATTTTTAAAAGGAGGTGCGTTGGCAAGATTTTTTCTTTGGAGCGTGCTTCAGAGAAAAGGCCTTGTCAAAATCTATGCTAAAGCGTTTAAAATTGCCTGATTTTCTTTTCAAATATGTAATTGTCGCGATATTAATCACGATCCCCTTGTATCCGAAATTTCCTTTTATTAGGGTTCCGGGAACGTTTGTCTCAATAAGACTGGAAGATTTACTTTTAGCTTTTGGCGCCATTTTAGTTTTTATTACTTTTACTGATTCGACAAAAAGGAGTTCTTTTTTTAAAAACGCAGTCAATAAAGCTATACTTCTTTTTTGGGCAGTGGGTTTTGTTTCTTTACTAAGTGGAATTTTTCTAACAAAGACCCTAGACACACATATTGCTGTCTTGCATTGGTTAAGGAGAATAGAGTATATGATTCCTTTTTATTTGGGTATTGAAACTGTTGTAAGGGTACCTAAAGGATTTGATTTTTATCTAAAGGTCTTATTAATGGTTATTATTTTGCTATTTATCTATGGTTTAGGACAAAGATATCTTACTTTTCCAATTATAATTACTCAGAACGAAGAATATTCTAAAGGGATTGCCTTAAGGTGGGTTCAGGGTAGTCATATTAACTCAACTTTTGCAGGCCATTATGATTTAGCAAGTTTTTTAGTGCTAGTTTTGCCTATAATTATATCTTCACTTTTTATTTTTAAGGGTATGCTGACCCGATTGATTCTGTCTTTCGCGTCTTTCGCCGGGCTTTGGTTATTGGTATATTCGGCCTCGAGGATCTCCTTTGTTACCTATTTAATATCTTCCTGTTTCAGTTTGATTATAATGAAAAAATTTAAAGAGATGGCGCTTGTCTTTTTGATAAGTCTAGCATTTATTGGTTTTTCTTCCAATCTTTTAGCGCGCTATCAAAGGCTGATTGAAGTTTCTTTCGGTACGGTAAAGAAAATGAAGATGATCAACTTTATTGATCCGGGAAAGGTTTATGCTGAGGGTGTTTTTAACAAAAAAGAAAAACCTGTTCCCACGCCAACAGAGAATCCTGTTTTTGAAGACAGATCTACTTCAATCAGATTGAATGTTGAATGGCCAAGAGCGATAAGTTCTTTGAGAAAAAACCCATTTTTGGGTACAGGTTATTCTTCCATTGGTCTAGCAACTGATAATGATTATTTGAGACTTTTGGGGGAGGTTGGTATTTTGGGTTTTAGTGCGTTTTTACTGATATTTTTTAGAATTGGAAAGCTTTTTTTAAGAGTTCTTCCCGACATTCCAAGATTGGAAGGAGCAAATTTGGCATTCGTTTCTGGTTTAATTGGAGCAATACCTGGTCTATTTATAAACGCTATTTTTATAGATATTTTTGAGGCATCCAAGTTTGCCATAATTTTTTGGTTAATAGTGGGGTTAACAGTAGGATATTTATTAAACAGATATGTTCAAGAAAATTAATCGAGTATTTCATCGCCAATATTTCGAATATTTAATACTATCAATTATAATATTATTATTCTTATTTGCCAGATTGTACAAAATTAACAATCCTATTGCCGATTGGCATTCCTGGCGTCAGGCAGATACTTCCTCAGTTTCCAGGACATACGTTGAACAAGGAATTAATATTCTACTTCCTCGTTATCATGATATTTCTACCATCCAGACAGGCTATTTTAATCCTCAAGGTTATAGATTCGTTGAGTTTCCGATTTATAATCTGATCCATTCTTTATTATTTTTAAACTTTCCTTTTTTAAATTTAGAAGTTTGGGGAAGGCTGCTTTCGATATTTTCTTCACTGATTTCAACCTTTTTTATTTATTTAATTGGCAGAAGATTTATAGACAGATGGGGAGGTTTAATTGCATCCTTCTTTTTTTCCCTGATTCCTTTTAATATTTATTTTTCTAGAGTGATTTTACCTGAGCCCTTGTCTGTCACTTTTGCTTTAATATCTGTCTGGCTCTTTGTCAAATTTATTGACAGGGGCAATTTTTCCTTTTTTTACCTTGCTGCAATTAGTCTTTCTTTGGCAATCTTGACGAAACCATTTACCCTTTTTTACTCGATTCCCATGATTTACCTTGTCCTTAGAAAGTACGGTCTTAAAAGTTTAGTAAAAAATTCCAAATTATTTATTCATTTTTTTGTATTTTCCCTAATTACTATTTTGCCATTTTTATTTTGGCGAGGATGGATGAGTAAATTTCCGGAAGGGATACCCTTTTGGAAATGGGCGTTTAATGGAAATAAGATCCGTTTTAAGCCATCTTTTTGGAGATGGATATTTGGGGAAAGAGTGGGACATTTGATTTTGGGTTCATGGGGGTTGATACCGTTTTCTTTTGGGCTCCTAAAAAAACCAAAAGGAGAATATTTCAATCACTTCTTTTTTATTGGATCTTTTTTTTACCTTTTAATTGTGGCATCTGCTAATGTGATGCACGATTATTATCAGACGATAATTATTCCTGCGATATGTCTTGTTTTGGCTCAGGGAGTGGTAAATTTTTGGGAACAAGGTGGGTACGATAAAAAGATTACAAGGATTTTATTGGTATTTTCCTTAATGGTTATGTTTTTTACAGGAGGTCTTCAGGTTAAAGAATTCTATAAAATCAATCACCCAGAGATTATTGAATCTGGGATAGCTGTTGATAGACTAACGACCAAAGACTCATTAATTGTTGCTCCTTATAATGGAGATACCGCTTTACTTTATCAAACTGGCCGTTGGGGCTGGCCGTACGTTGATCGGCCTATTCAGGAATTAATAAAAAATGGGGCTGATTATTATCTATCAGTCAACTATGATGCACAGACTAAAGAGTTTATGGAAATATTTGAAACCCTTGAGGAAACTGAAAATTACATCATTCTTGATTTATCTCGAGTAAAATGAGAATTTTAATGCTCGTTCCTTTCTTGCCCAATACCCACACCTCAGGCGGGCAGACCCGCTGGTACAACATAATAAAATTTATGTCCAAAAAACACGATATAACTCTTTTTTCGATGATAAAAGACGACACGGAAAAAAAATTTATTCCCGATCTTAAAAAGTATTGTAAAGATGTAAGAGTGTTTAGACGTTCCAAGTCACCCTGGAGTTTAAAAAATATTTTCCTGGCGGAATTAGGTCTTTACCCTCTGGTTGTCATCAGAAATTTTTCTTTCAGTGAAAGACAGACAATAAAAAATGAGTTGCAAAGAAAAAAATACGACCTGATTCATGCGGAGGCTTTTTATGTTATGCCGCACATCCCAAAGACTAAAATCCCGATTATTTTGGTTGAGCAGACAATTGAATATTTAGTTTATAAGCGTTATGTAGATAAAAAAGTTCCTCTTTTTCTTAAACCTTTTTATATGCTGGATGTGGTTAAACTTAGATTTTGGGAAAAATATTACTGGAGAAAGGCCGATAGATTAGTGGCAGTATCAGATGAAGATAAAAAAGTGATGCAAAAGTTAATCCCGACAGTTAAAGTCGATATAATTCCCAACGGTGTAGATACAAGTTTTTACGCTGCCAAAGTGGTTAAAAAGAAGGATCCAGTCAGGGTATTGTATGGAGTTACAAACTTCGAGTGGTTGCAGAATGTAGAGGCTGTGGAGTTGTTGATAGATAAGGTTTGGCCTGAGATCCATGCGAATGAACCAGAATTGAAGCTTTGGATTGTAGGCAGAAAGATACCGATAGAAATTGTTCAATTGTCCTTTAAAAGAAATGATATAGAGGTAACCGAATCAATTAAGGAGGCCAGAGATGCCTACTTGTCTGCAACTGTAATGGTTGCTCCAATAAGGGGGGGTGGCGGAACAAGACTTAAGATATTGGAAGCTATGGCTGCAGGACTTCCTGTTGTCTCTACTTCAATAGGAGTATCGGGGTTGGGTTTAATAAACGGTAAGCATGCTTTAATTTGTGATTCTACACAAGAATTGGCAGAGGCGGTAATTAAAATTATCAGGGGAAAAAAGTTGGCAAGAAAGATAGGAGAAGCTGGAAGAAAATTTGTTAAAGAAAAGTTTGATTGGCAGGCAATAGTTAACCTTCATAAACCTTTATATGATGAGCTTGTAAAAAATGGGTAGGGAATTCAAACTTTCAATTATAATTTTAAATTTTAATACAAAAGCCCTTTTGAAAAACTGTCTTTTATCCATTCAAAAAAGGCTAGATGAAGTTGAAGCCCAAATTATTGTTGTTGACAATGGGTCAACTGATGCAAGTTGTCAGATGATTAAAAGATATTTTCCCGAGGTTAGCTTAATAGAAAATAAGGAAAATTTAGGTTTTGCTAAGGGTAACAATGAAGCTAAGGATTACTGTAAGGGAGAATATGTGTTGTTTTTGAATTCTGATACAAAGCTTAGGAAGAATACTTTGAAAAAAGTGGTTAAGTATTTGGATGAACACAAAAGTATTGGTGCTCTGACTTGTAAGATCCTGCTTCTCGACGGAAGACTCGATAAAGATGCCAGGCGATCTTTTATAACTCCCTGGATCGGTTTTATTCATATTTTTTTGAAACTTGATAGGGTTTTTCCTAAATCAAAATTTTTGGCAAAATATTGGTACGGTTTTATGCCTGAAGATGAAATTCATGAAGTTGATGCTATCCAAGGAGCCTTTTTCTTGACCAGAAGGAAAGTTTTAGATCAGGTTGGTTGGTTTGATGAAGAGTACTTTTTGGATGGCGAAGATATAGATCTTTGTTGGAAGATCAAGAAGAAAGGCTGGAAGATTATTTATTATCCTTTGGTCTCTATTCTTCATTTAAAAGGTGCAAGCAAGGGTAAAAATGCTTCATTGGGCGGCAAGAAGTTAAGAAGCGTTTCATTTTCAGAAAAACTTAAATACAGGATGGCAGGAGTTAACTCGATGGAGATTTTTATTAAAAAAAGACTTTGGAATGAATACCCCCTTCCCTTGATAATTATTGTTCTTATAGGTGTAAAGGCTCTGAAATTTATTCGGATAATTAAAGTTCTGATTTCAGGCTAGTTTCATCTGTCATGAAAATTTTAATTGATGCGAGATTATATGGGCTAGAGCATTCTGGAATTGGAAGATATCTAATAAATTTAATTAAGGAGATTAGTAAGATCGATGAAGAGAACAACTATATCCTTCTTCTTAGAAAGAAATACTTTCAGGTAAAGTCTGATCGTTTTTTAAATAAGGATTTACTAAAACTTCCAAAAAATTGGAAAAAAGTCCTGGCTGACTTCAGGCATTACTCTTTCCAAGAACAAATTTACTTACCGAAGATTCTCAGGGCAGAGAATCCTGATCTTGTTCATTTTCCTCATTTCAATATACCTTTCTTTTGCAAAGAAAGATTCGTGGTAACAATTCATGATATAACCATGCACAAACAAGGAATCAGCGCAACTAATTTACCCACTCTCTTTTATTTATTCAAGAGATTACCCTATAAATTGATTTTTAGAAAAGCAGTGAAAGATAGTGTGAAAATAATCACACCTTCTAAGTCGGTCAAGAAAGAATTGGTTGAAAATTTTAATCTAAATAAAGATAAAGTAGTTCAGATATATGAAGGATATGATCCTACATATTTGAAGGCAAAGACAGGCAAAAAATTTGATTATGAACTAAAAGGAGATTATTTTATTTATACAGGAAATGCGTATCCTCATAAGAATTTAAAAAGAGTTATTAAGGCGGTTAGCAATTTGAATGAAAAATTTGTGAAAAGGGCAAGTTTTGTGATTGTCGGTTCGAAAGATATCTTTTCCAAAAGAATTGAGAAATGGGTAAGAGAGGAAAACGCCGGTAAGTTTGTTAGGTTTTTGGGGTTTGTCAGTGATGAAGAATTGGTAAGTTTATATCAAAATTCTATCGGCTTTATTTATCCATCTTTATCAGAAGGGTTTGGACTTCAGGGTTTAGAGGCAATGGCCGCAGGGACCTTAGTCTTGGCTTCAAACATTCCCACTTTCAAAGAAGTTTATAAGGGAAATGCATTGTATTTTAACCCCAACGACTTTTATTCAATTGAGGGGGCTATGAAAGATGCTTTGGGAATGGAAAAAGGCAAGCGCATAGAGCTTATCAAAAAAAGCCAAAAGTTTATTAAAAAATATTCCTGGGAAAAAATGGCAAAGCAAACGTTAGATATATATAATGTCTTAAGCGACTATCCGAGGCCTGTTAGGACTCAGATATAAATATTTTTAGGTATGCAATATGATAAAGTTGCTCTGGTTTATGATCGGGTAAATAAATGGGGTGGAGCGGAAAGAGTTCTTTTAATGCTTCATGAAATGTTTCCAGATGCGCCTCTTTATACTTCTGTCTATTCTCGAGAAAAAGCTCCTTGGGCGAATGTTTTCCCCGAAGTAATTCCCAGTTTTTTACAAAAGTTTTCATTTCTGCGGGACAGGCATGAATTACTGGCGCCTTTGATGTCTTTGGCTTTCGAATCGTTTGATTTTTCTGGTTATGATTTGGTAATTTCTGTGACCTCGGAGGCGGCAAAGGGGGTAATTACAAAACCGGGAACTTTACATGTTTGCTACTGTCTTACGCCTACGCGTTACCTATGGAGCCATTATGAGCTTTATTTTAAAAATGCGGTTTTTAGGGCTGTAACAAAACCGCTGGTTTTCTATCTTAAACATTGGGATTTAATTGCTGCCCAAAGACCGGATGAAATGGTTGCAATTTCGTTAGCGGTTAGAGAAAGAATTAGGAAGTATTACGCCAGGGAGGTAAAACTGATATTTCCACCACTTAGTTTCAAAAGGTCTGTGTTTGGAGATAGTTCCGTGGATAGAGATCGGCAGAATCCTGAGGTGTCGTACCTATTCCACTCTAAGGGTGGAATGTCCTTGACACATCAGGGAAGAATGAGAAGGAGAAGGGATAGTAAAAGTAAAGGGTTTTATCTGGTTGTCTCCCGGCTTGTGAAGTATAAAAGAGTGGATTTGGTGATTGAAGCGCTTAATGAACTTGGACATAGGTTAATTATTGTCGGTTCCGGAAAAGAAGAGGGAAGATTAAAAAAGATGGCAGGCAGAAATATTAAATTTGTGAAGAATTTGACAGATAGCGAACTCGCAGGTTACTATCAGAATGCGCGCGCTTTAATTTTTCCGCAGGAAGAGGATTTTGGTCTGGTTTCTGTTGAAGCACAGGCTGCAGGGTGTTCGGTGATAGCATACGGAGTGGGTGGCGCACTTGATACTGTAATCGACACTAAAACGGGTATATTTTTTGACAAACAGGATAAAAAAAGTTTAATATCTGCAATTAACCGGTTTGAAAAACTGAAATTTAGTAGAAATGAATTACTTAGAAATGCAAAAAGGTTTACAGAAAAAAAGTTTAAGAAAGAATTTTTAAAGGTTATTGGAAATGTCCGCAAAAAGTTATAAAGATCATTTATACGCTTTAGTAATGGCTGGTGGTGGAGGGACAAGGCTTTGGCCCAGATCAAGAGATAAAACCCCAAAACAATTTCTGAAACTTTTCGGAAATAAAACTCTTCTTGAGATTACTATTGAACGGCTGAGAAAGTTTTTGCCTTGGGAGAGAATTTTTATATCAACCGCAACGATAAAATACGAGATAGAGATAAAACGCCTTCTTCCGTCTGTACCCAAAAATCATATTATTGTCGAGCCGGCTCGCAGAGATACAGCCCCGGCTCATGGATTGGGGGCTTTGCATATTTATAAAAAGGATGATCAGGCTGTAATAATTAACGCAGCTTCTGATCATTTTATCCGTCCTGAAAAAAATTATAAAAAAATAATGTACGCCGCATCTTGTGTGGCCTACGAGGGGAATTTTTTGGTTGCAGTCGGGGTGCGGCCCAGTTATCCCCATACCGGTATGGGGCATATCAGAAGGGGAAAGAAAATAAAGACAGTCGAAGGAAAGATTGTTTACAAGTTAGACAAATTTGTTGAGAAACCTCCTTTACCTCAAGCCAAAAGGTATACCTCTTCGGGAAATTATTTCTGGAATGCAAACCAATATGTTTGGAAGGCGGATTCGTTTCTGCAAGCTCTTTCAAACTACCAGCCTGAAATATATAAAAATTTGATGATGATAGGCAAATTTATTGGGACAAAAAAAGAGAAACAAGTGTTGGAAAAGTATTACAACCTGATGCCAAAGATTTCTGTCGATTACGCAGTATCTGAAAAAGCGAAAAACTTCTTAATGCTTGTTGCTGACTATGAATGGACGGATATAGGGGATTGGAATGAGGTTTGGAAGAATTTGACTAAGGACGAGTACGGTAATGTTGTTATAGATGGTGATGCTCCCGGTGGTGAAGTCATTAATCTTGATACTTCAGACGCACTGATTCATACAGACGGAAGGCTCATTGCAATAATCGATGTTGATAATATTATTGTTGTTGATACGGACGATGCTTTATTGATCTGCTCTAAGAGTAAGGCCCAAAATGTAAAAAAAATTGTTGAACAACTAAAACAAAAGAGTGAAAAAGAGTATCTCTGAAGAATGCTCAAGTTTGTTATATAGTTGTATAATTGCCTGCCTGGATATGTTTTACGCAACTATCAAAAGACTAACTGATGTAGTCGGGTCGATTCTACTTCTGATCTTTTTTTCTCCGATCATACTAGTTTCCGCAGTTCTAATAAAATTAACTTCAACAGGTCCTATCTTGGTTGAAAAAACCAATGTTCATATGAAGAGATTGGGTAAAAACGGGAAAGTTTTTAGGTTATACAAATTCCGATCAATGATGGTTGATGCAGATAAATTAGAAAAGATAGATCCTAGATTTAGGAGTGTCTATATAGAAAAACGTACGAGTGGTAAGTACAAATCGTTCAATGATTCCAGAATTACCAAAGTCGGAAAATTTATTAGGAAACACTCAATAGATGAAATTCCTCAACTTATTAATGTACTAAAAGGGGAGATGAGCATAGTTGGACCAAGGCCATATTTGCCCGAAGAGTTGAGTGAGCAGCAGGGAAAGTTTCCCGGTACAGAAAAATATGTAAAGGAGATGTTGACGGTAAGGCCAGGTATAACAGGATACTGGCAGGTTACCGGAAGGAGTGAAGTTAATTTTGATAAACGAATTGAGATGGATGCGTATTATGCTAGGAAAAAATCGCTTTTTTTGGATTTCCTTATTCTTCTCAAGACCCCTTGGGTAATGATATCGGGAAAAGGGGCGATATGAGTGGTGTAATATATTTTAGGTATGGATGATATAGATCAGATAAGACTGGAAGATGGGTCTAAAGATCCTGGCGGTTCTATTCTTATTCCCATTTCCAAAATTGATCCTGATGGGAAACTTAATGTTCCTGAGAAAGAAGGGAAGCCGATGAGGAAAAAAATTTGGCAGAAGAAATGGGTGAGGCTGGGAGGTATTGTTCTTGTGATATTTCTTTTTTTTATATCCCTAAGTGGCATTTGGGCTTACAGTTATTTCAAAAAGGTAGAGGTTGTTGGAGCCTCAGTTTTGAACCTCAAACTTGCTTTTGAGGAACAAGATATAGATAAAGTTAAACAAGAACTTGCAAACACTGAAAAATCTTTTCAAAACCTGAAAAATGCCTATAAAACCATCTTGTGGATGAAATCTGTACCTTGGCTGGGTGAATACATTAATGACGGTCAGCATGGGCTTAACGGCGCTTCATATGGTTTGGAAGCATTAAAGATAGTTGTGGAGGTAGTAGAACCCTATTCCGATATAATAGGTTTTGTTAAGGATTCCGAACAGGCAAAAAGCGGTCAAGAAACAGCCCAAGATAGGCTTGATTTTGTAATTAAAACTATCCCTGAGGTTGTTCCCAAGGCTGATAAATTGATTGAAAAGGTAAAATTAGTAAAGGTAGAGATTGATGAAATTGATCCTACTGACTACCCAGAAGAACTGGCCGGTAAAAAAATCAGATTAAGGATTGAAAAGGTGATGGAACTGATTTCTCTGGGCAGTGATTTACTTGAGAAAAGTAAACCCCTGCTTGAAGCGTCTTCTTATCTTCTGGGTGTTGATTCAGAAAGAAAATATTTAATTCTTTTTCAGAATGATAAGGAATTAAGACCAACTGGTGGCTTTATTACAGCTTATTCGATAGCCAAAGTAAAAAACGCTAAATTTGAAGCTGTTGAATCGAGTGATATTTATAATTTAGATTCCCACTATACCCCAAGCCTGACTGCGCCCGAGCCCTTAATTAAATATTTAAAAGGACCTTATATTTTATCCAGAAAGTACCGCTTAAGAGACATAAACTGGTCTCCTGATTTTGAAGAGTCAATGCGTCTTTTTACTCAAGAGGCAGAAAAAGTGGGGATCAAAAATGTTGATGGGGTGATTGGAGTTGACACTCAGCTTTTAGTGAATATTTTGAATGTAATCGGGCCGATCGGTGTGCCCGGGTATGGAGAATTTAGTACAAAGATAATTTCAGACTGTAATTGTCCGCAGGTTATTTATGAACTTGAAAGTTTTGCTGATATTGAAGGGCCTGTTGTTTGGAGTGAAAATGAACCTGGAAAGATTGTTTTTGCTCCACCCAATTACGATAATAGAAAAAAAATTATTGGTCCTTTAATGAATTCTGTTTTAGCAAACGCCCTTGGACAGCCAAAAGATAAAATCCCCCAATTAGCTGAGGCTATCTTGAGATCATTGATTGAAAAGCATGTGCTTTTTTATCTTACGGATGAAAAGGCTCAGGCGGCTGTCGAGAGCTTTGAGATAGCAGGAAAGTTAAAGGATAATTATCAGCACGATTTTCTTTTTATCAACGATGCAAATCTTGGAGGCAGAAAATCAAACCTCTATGTCAAAGAGGAGGTATTGCAGGAAGTAGAGATCGGAAAAGATGGATCGGTAGTTAAAACACTTACAATTACTTACAACAACCCAGAAAAATACGACGGCTGGTTGAATTCGCTGTTGCCTAATTGGGTAAGAATTTATGTTCCCAAAGGCAGCGAGCTGATTGAGTTTTCCGGAGTTGAGGATCGGGAAAATCCTTATGAGGAGTTGGGTAAAACTGTTTTTGCTGGTTTTTTTGAATTAAGACCACAGGGAATCGTAAAAGTCATTGCCAGATATAGATTGCCGTTTAAAGTTAGCCTGGTTTACAAACTTTATATTCAAAAACAGCCGGGAAAAGACGCTCCATCCTACTTAATTACGCTTGGTAAAAAGCAAGAGGAGTTTTTTTTAAGAATGGATGGAGAGCTAAAGATTAAAATTTAATTGTGAGGCACTATTCTTCTCAAGGAATTGTTTTAGCAAGACAAAATTTTTTCGAGGCAGACCGAATTTTGACTATTTTCAGCAAAGATTATGGAAAGGTTCGTCTTTTGGCAAGAGGCGTAAGAAAACCTGAGAGTAGGAAAAGAGGCCATATTGAGGTTTTTAATTATATTAAATTTTCGGTTGTCAGGGGAAGAAGTTTGGATATACTTTCTGAGGTTGAAACTATTGTCTCCTTTAATCTGCTACGCAATGATTTAAGAAAAATGTCGGTTTTTTATTTCTTGGCGGAGGCCATTACTCGATTAACTCGCGACGGGGAAAAAAACGAAAGGCTTTTAAATTTAATTCTTGTCTCCTTCAACAAAACTGTTAAAAGTAAAAATTTAAAAGGTCTAAGAAAAGATTTTATTTATCAATGTTTAGTAGTTTTAGGGTTTTGGCCAGAAGGGAGAAGAATGGAAGACCCGGACAAAGTCTTAAGAGACATTGCTGAGCGGGAAATGTTTTCAGCCCGGGTTGGGAAAGAAATTCTTATATAACCTCATTTTAATGTTAAAATCAAGCGTATGGTAGAGACTTTTAGGTGTCCTCATTGTGGGAAGCAGATAGAGATTGATGAAGTTCTTAGACATCAGGTTGAAGATACCCTCAGGAAAAAATTGGAAGCAAGAATTAAAACTGAGTTAAATAAAAAGACAAGTGAAGTGATTGAGGATTTGAGAAGGCAGTTGGTTGAGAGAGATAAAAAAGTTGATGAATTCAGGGAACAGGAATTAAGACTGCGTGCAGAAAGAAGAAAGATTGAGGATAGGGAAAAAGAGTTGAAGCTTGAGCTTCAAAGACAAATTGATCAGGAAAAGAAGAAACTGGAAGAGGAAGTTTTTAAACAGGCAGCAGAAGAACATCGGTTGAAAGATCTTGAGAAGGACAAGAAAATTTCTCAACTCCAGCTTCAACTGGAAGAGGCTTTGCGAAAATCAAAAATTGGTTCTCAGCAGCTTCAAGGAGAAGTCTTAGAACTTGATTTAGAGGAAACTTTGCGCACTTCATTTCCCAATGATGAATTAGAACCGGTGGGGAAAGGTGTCAAGGGAGCTGATATAAGGCAGATTGTAAAAAGTCCAAAAGGATACGTTTGTGGAGTTATTCTCTGGGAGGCGAAAAGAACTAAAGCCTGGAAAGACTTATGGATTAGCAAGTTAAAAGAGGATTTAAGGGGCGAAAAAGCCAATATTCCGGTAATTGTCACTTCCACCCTTCCCAAAGGAATCGAGAATGGTTTTGGTTTAAAAGACGGAGTTTGGATTGTCAATTTTTCTTTAATTATTCCTTTAGCCACTCTTTTGAGAAAAAATTTACTTGACATAGGTTTTCAAAAGGCTCTTTCAGTGCACAAGGGAGAGAAGAAGGATTATCTTTATGAATATGTAACTTCTCATGAGTTTAGACAACAGTTAGAGGCTTTAGTTGAGGTTTATAGAGAAATGCAGGAGCAGGTTGCTAAAGAAAGAATAGCTTTTGAACGGATGTGGAAAGCTCGTGAAGGACAGATTCGTCGTCTGGTAAATTCAACAGCTAACGTTGTTGGCAGTATTCAGGGGCGAATTGGTACATCAGCGCTTCAAATTAAGGGACTTGATTTACCCGAACTTGAAAGCGGCAAGGATTAATGAGTACCCTGAGGTGGCGTATCTAATCCACCCTGGGGGTGGATAGTGCTAAAAAGTACTGGTCCCGTACAAAACTTACAAAGTCAATTAAATTGGGTATATAATCAAGTCATTATGGATTTGATGGAGAAAATAACCTCTTTGGCCAAGCGGCGGGGATTTATTTTTCCTGGTAGTGAGATTTACGGAGGGATACAAGGTTTTTGGGATTATGGACCTTTGGGTGTTGAGCTGAAAAATAATATCAAGCATGAGTGGTGGAGAACAATGGTTTATAATCGGAATGATGTTGTCGGAATTGATGCTTCCATAATCATGAACCCCGAAGTTTGGAAGGCCTCGGGCCACTTAGATTCATTCACGGACCCCTTGGTTGAATGTAAGGTTTGCCACCAAAGAGTAAGAGCCGACAATAAGGAAGCAATTGAAGAACACAAAGAAAGTCATAAAGATGAAATAATAGAATGGACAGAATCAAAGTTGTTTAATTTGATGACAGAAGTGTTTCTTGGAGTAACAGAACCGAAACAAAAGGCTTATCTTCGCGGTGAGATTACTCAGGGTGTGTTTGTAAACTTCCAGAATATTGTTTATTCAACAAGAATAAAAATTCCTTTCGGTATTGCTCAAATAGGTAAAGCATTTAGAAATGAGATAACACCAGGCAACTTTACATTTAGAAGTAGGGAATTTGAACAGATGGAGTTGGAGTACTTTATCAAACCAGAAGAAAAAGAGGTAGAGAGGGTATTTGAATATTGGAAAGAGCAAAGAATGAATTGGTATGTTGGTCTGGGTATTAAAAAAGTGAATTTAAGATTTCGGGAACATGCTGTCAGTGAAAAAGCTCATTATGCCCGGAAAGCCGAAGATATAGAATATAAATCTTCTTTTGGCTGGAAAGAGTTTGAAGGGGTTCATTATCGGGGTGATTGGGATTTGTCACGCCATAAGCTAATCTATAAAGATCCTAAGACAGGAGAAGAGTATACACCTTGGGTAATTGAGACCTCGGGTGGAGTTGATAGAAGTCTACTTTTTTTCCTAATTGATGCTTATTCTGAAGATAAGGATAGGAAAATACTTAAGTTACATCCTAAACTTTCACCTTACAAATTGGCGGTTTTTCCTCTTTTGGCAAATAATAAAAAGCTTGTAGAAAAAGCAAGAAAAATTTTTGCTGAACTTCGCCGAAATTTTTATGTTGCTTGGGATGATCGGGGAAATATCGGTAAGCGTTATTTTTCTCAGGACGAGATTGGAACGCCATGGTGTGTGACTATCGATTTTCAGACTTTGGATGATAATACAGTCACGGTTCGTGATCGGGATACGACAAGACAGGAAAGAGTATCAGTTGACAATTTGGAAAACTACTTCCACAATAAACTTGTAGGTTGAGTGGAATTTAAAGATGAAAAAGTATCTACCTGTCTCTTTTTTTTTATTGGGAATAATTGTCCTTACGGGAACTTTTTTTATTCTTCGCAGTCGAAAAGGGAAAGAAGCTCAATTTGAAGAGGAAGAGAGTTTTCTTAAAGAGATTCCTTTTGAAAAGCGGCCATTTGTTTCTTTAATTCCTGAAAAAGACGGTCATTATCTAACTTTCTCGATTGAAAAGCTTGGACTAATTGATGCGGAGTCACTGGATTATGAACTACTGTATCAGGTTCCTGACGGAGCTTCCCAAGGTGTTCCCGGAACAGTGGATTTAAAGGGAAAGGATTCGTTTGAGGCAGATCTTTTATTGGGATCTGAGTCATCCGGTAAGTTTAGATATGATGAGGGTGTTGAAAGGGGAACTTTAACTTTACGTTTTAGAAACGCCAAGGGAAAACTCATTGCCAAATTTCAAACGGATTTTCATTTGCAGACCGGGATGGATAAATTAACTTCAATTGATAACAAATTTTCTTGCACTTTTGTTGATGCTCCTGGAGAACATTTTTGGCTGACTATGGGAACTTTTGGAGTTTTCCAGTTACCTCCTGGAAATGTCTCCGAAGGACCATATGGAGTGTTCAGATCTTCAGGAAGCAAAGATGTGCCTTCAGGGAAAGTAGCTTTGGGAGGGGAAAGTGTTTATCGTCTTGCCTCACAAGACTCGCAGTGGTTGAAACTTGAAAGCTCTTCTGACTATCCTTGCGAGGGGATATTTGTTGGCTTTACTCCATAATTAACTGTCTTTTTTAAAGAAACTTCAAATTATGCATTTTGAAATCTACCCCAGATATGGTGGCAAAAATTATTAACTGACCATATTGACACAGACGTGAAAAAGTATAAAAATGGTAAAAAGTGGTAAAAAGTGGTGATTATTAGTAATCACTGTTCTTAAAACTATCCTGCCCGATTAACGAACGTGCTTATCGGACAGTATTTGAGCAAATTAACAGATAAAGATAGAGTGTCTGTACCAAAAAAGTTAAGACGGGAATTGGGAGATGAGTTGATTGTTGCAAGATGGTACGAAAAATGTTTGGTTCTGGTTTCAAAAGATGCTTGGCAAAATTTGGTAAAGAGGCTTACTGGACCATCTTACTTAATCATATCGCCGGTTAGAGATCTGGACAGGTTTATTTTTGGCCAAGGGTTTGAAATAAAACTGGACAGGCAGGGCAGATTTATTATACCCAAGGTATTGCTTAATTATGCGAGCATAAAGTCAGAAGTTATCTTTGTAGGTTTAGGAGATAGAGTAGAAATTTGGGATAGCACTGAATGGGATACTTTAGAAAAAGCCATTGAAGAAAAAGCTTATGAGGCGCTTGAAAGAATTGCAGTTGGGAAAAAGAAGGTGGGTGATTAGTAAATGATTAAATTCAATAAAATTCAGATGGAAGAAAGGCTTAAGTCAATGATGGAATTTATCAATAGCGTTGAAGAAGAGAAAAAGAATCAAAATGGAAAACAGACTGAGAAGTCAAAATCTTCATGATCCTGTTATGGTTCGTGAAGTAGTTGAAGCGCTTAAGCTAAAGAAATTTGCACATTTAAAAGTACACCCCCTGATTATTGATGCCACCTTGGGATTGGGTGGGCATAGCGAGAAGATTATCCAAGAAGGTGGTTTTGTTTTAGGAATAGAGACAGATTGCGATTCTTTGAGGATTGCTGAAGAGAGGTTAAGGAAAGTATCTCGGTCTTTACCAGAGCTTACCTTAAACGATTCAGACGATGAACTGGTTCGTAGCTCTGCTACGAAGTATCCTTCGGCAAGTTCGTTCGCTCATTCATCCTCGCGTCTTGCCGCGAGGCATTCTCGAACGAATAAGATTTATCCGCTTTTTGCAAGGCTGCGCTTTGTGGCTATTCATGGTAATTTTAAAGACCTGGATAGTATTTTGGAAAAGTATGGTTTTAGAGAAGTTTACGGAATTCTTTTTGATCTTGGAGTTTCCAGTCATCAACTGGCCTCCGAGTCAAGAGGTTTTTCATTCAAAAATACTAAAGATGAGCTTGATATGAGGATGGATAAGAAAACTCAAAAGATTAGGGCATCCGATTTGCTTAACAGCCTAGATCAGAAAAAGTTGTTTCAACTTTTTAAGATCGTTTTGCCTGAAGGTAAAGCAAGGAATCTTGCGCGAATGGTTGCTGAGAAAAGAAAGGTAAAGAAATTTAAGGTAGTTTCAGATTTTTTGGAACTTTTCGCAAGCAAGAAGGGAGAAAAATTACATCCAGTTACACTTTCCATGCTTGCATTGAGGATTGTGGTAAATAGTGAACTTGAAAATTTGAAAGAAGCTTTGCCCAAAGCCTTAAAGGTTTTGAGGAAAGGGGGTTGCCTTATCGTGATTAGTTTTCACTCAGGGGAGGATAGAATCGTTAAAGAATTTTTTAAAGAAAGTGGAGGGAAAATTATTACCAGAAAACCAATATTAGCCTCAACTGAGGAAATGTTCAGAAACCCCAGATCAAGAAGCGCTAAAATGCGCGTTTTGGAAAAAATATGAGAGACAGACGTAAAAAGGTAATTTCTCAAAAGAAAAAGATCCTAGACAAAAAAAATATAAGCATCCTATTTTTGGGTTTGTTTATCATTTTTGAGCTAGTTTTGACAATAAAAGCTGTAACCTTAGGGACAACCCTTTCTTTGTATGAAAAGGAGGAGGAGAGGTTGTCAAGTGAAAATAAAAAACTTTCAAGAGAGTTGGTTCAGAAAACATCACTGGCAGAAGTAGAAGCTAAAGCGAAAGATTTGGGTTTTGAAAGATTAGAAAAAGTGATTTATTTGACTCCAGGAGATTCATTTGCAGGAAAACCATAATGTTTAAATGTCTATCCGTCTAAAACTTTATTCTTTTGCATTCTTTATAGCCTTCCTTGTGCTTGTAGTTAGACTGTTTTATTGGCAAATTTATAAGGGTAAAGAGTTATCCATTCAAGCAAGAAGTCAATATGAATCCAGCCATTCAATTGACGCGTTCAGAGGTGAAATTTTAGCCTCAGATGGAACCTGGCTTGCTGCAAGTTCTCAGGGGTGGTTAGTTTATGCGTCTTTGGATAAGATTGATGATGATCATAATAAAATTGCTGACCAGCTGAGCTTCCTTTTTGTCCAAGAAAAAGATGGGGAAAAAGCTGTATTGTCCGAGGCTGATAGATTAAAAGAACTTCTTTCTCGAGAGAATAGTGTTTGGGTTCCTCTTAAACACAGAGTAAATGATGAAGTCAAAATACAAATTGAGGCTTTAGGAATAAAGGGTATAGGTTTTGAGCCAGAAGAGATCAGGGATTATCCCGAAGGGTCAGTTGCGGCACATATATTAGGATTTGTGGGCAAGAACGCTCAAGGAGAAGACCTGGGTTATTTTGGACTTGAAGGCTATTATGATTTATCCTTGAGTGGAAGGCCTGGTTTTTTGTCTCGAGAAGCCGACGCGCGAGGCTCCCCAATTTTTATTGAAGATAGTAAAAAGGTCTCAGCCATCCAGGGAATAAGTTTATTAACTCATTTAGACAAAGCAATACAGATAACTTTGGAAAAAAAATTAAAAGAAGGGGTTGAAAAATATGGGGCCAAGTCGGGGACTGCTATAGTTATGAATCCTCAGGATGGTAGGGTTTTAGCAATGGGTTCGTACCCGGCATACGATCAGTCTTCCTATTGGGAGTACGGAGATGAGTTTTTCATTAATCCGGCGATTTCCTCATCCTTTGAACCTGGATCAATTTTTAAAGTGGTTGTCATGGCATCCGCGTTAGATAACGGTGTAGTTACACCAGAAACAAAGTGTGAAATATGTGGCGGTCCTTATAAAGTCGATAAATATTTAATTGAGACATGGAACAGGAAATACAATAAAGATTCAAATATGCAGGATGTCATTATAAATTCAGACAATGTGGGGATGGTATTTGTTGCCAATAAGCTGGGAAAGGAAAAGTTATACGATTACCTTAAATTATTTGGATTTGAAGATAAAACTGAGATTGATCTTCAGGGAGAGATTGCTCCTAAGTTAAGAGAAAAGAGTAGTTGGAGCGATGTGGATTTGGCAACAGCTGCGTTTGGTCAAGGCATTGCAACGACCCCGCTTCAAATGGTCCGAGCCGTCAGCGCGATAGCTAATAAAGGTATTTTAGTCAAACCCAACGTTGTTGATCAACTTATTGGAGAGAATTGGAAAGAAGATGTTAATCAGAAACATGAGCAAAGAGTAATTTCTGAAGGAACAGCAGCTCAGGTAACTGCCATGATGGTTGAAGCAGCCAAAAAAGGAGAATCGAAGTGGACACATCAGGCAGGTTTTAAGATTGCCGGTAAAACCGGTACTGCTCAGATTCCGATTTCAGGTCATTACGATGAGGAAAAAACAATTGCCTCATTTATTGGGTTTGCTCCCTATGACGATCCAAAATTTATTATGCTGGTTAGTTTACAAGAGCCTGAAAGCTCTCAGTGGGCCTCAGAAACAGCGGCGCCTTTGTGGTACGCTATTGCCAGGGATTTGTTTTTATATTTTGGAATTCAGCCTGAAAAATAGTATACTTATTTTGCCTGTGAATATCCGCGTAAAAGGAAAACAAAAACTTTCTGGAGAAGTATATCCTTCCGGTAGCAAAAATTCCATTGTCTTTCTTCTTCCAGCATCGCTAATGTTTAATCAAGAAGTGATTTTAAGAAATGTACCTGAGGTTTCAGATGTTGAAAGACTTCTTACGATAATGAAGAAGCTGGGAAGTAAAATTGAGTGGAATAGAAAGGAGAAAGAGATGAAGATTGATAATTCTGAACTATCTTTTAATAACATAAGTAAGGATGATCTTGGCAATATGCGCGGAACATCGCTTCTTTGGGGACCAATGCTTGCCAGATTTAGAAAGGTGAATTTTGATGAATTACCCGGAGGATGTACTTTAGGTTTTAGAACGCTATTTCCCCATTACGATGCTTTTAGGCACTTGGGAGTAAAAATTCAAGAAACCTCTCATGGAGTAAAAATGGATGCGACAAAGGCAAACGGAAGCGAATTTTGGCTTTCTGAAATGAGTCCAACTGCGACAGGAAACGCTCTTATGCTTGCTTCTAATCTCAAAGGTAAAACCAGGATAGTCGGGGCTGCCTCTGAGCCACAGGTTCAAGACCTTTGTAATTTTTTAAGTTCTGCTGGTGTAAAAATACAAGGGATTGGATCAAACGTTTTGGAGATAGAGGGTGTAGGAGAATTTTCCGGGGTTGACCACAGTCTTTTTAGTGATCACTACGAAATCGCAACTTTTCTGGCGATGGCTGCGGTAACAGGCGGGAGAATAAAAGTTCATCATGCGTTACCCTTTCTTTTTCATCAGATAAACGAAATTTTTTCAAAATTTAATATTAATATTTATTATAAAGGCGAGACAGCCATTCTTGAGGCAAATCAAAAGATTCAAATTAAATCTGAAGAGGAAGGCAGGCGCATTCTAACAATAAAAGCACAACCATGGCCGGCGCTGCCTGTTGACCTTTTACCGATTTTTATCCCAATTGCCCTTTCGGCTAAAAAAGGCCAAGCGTTGTTTCACAATTGGATGTACGAAGCTGGACTTTTTTGGACAAGCGAGCTTAACAAGCTGGGAGCAAATATCGTAATGTGCGACCCTCACAGAATAATTGTAATTGCGGGGCAAAAACTCACTAGTGCAACTTTAGAGGCACCGTACATAATCCGAGCAGTAGTTGCAATGGTAATGGCTGTGATGATTGCCGAAGGAGAATCATTAATTCTTAATGCGGATGCTCTGTATCGGGGGCACCCCCATTTTTCCGAAAACCTAAAGATGCTTGGAGCTGAAATCGAGGAAGTCGAATAATACTTCTATCTTTATGAGATTATCATATCTTCTTAAATCTCTTAGAAGTTTCCAGGTTTATGGATCCCAGAAAATCAGTATTCGTTCAATTGTTGATGATTCTCGAAAAGTTAAAAAGGGATATCTTTTCGTGGCTGTTAAAGGGGCGAATTATAATGGTCATGAGTTTGTAGATCAGGCTATAAAGGGAGGTGTGGTGGCAATTGTAGGAATGCTCAAACCCAAAACTGAGTGGTTAAAGAGAGTGACTTATGTTCGTGTTGATAATTCTAGAAAAGCTCTATCCTATCTTGCTTCAGCTTGGTATGATCACCCTTCTTCAAAGTTAAAAATAATAGGAGTTACCGGTACGGATGGGAAGACTACCACAGCCAGTCTTATCGATCATCTACTTTTGCAAGCGGGTAAAAAAGTTGGTTTAATAAGCACAATTGGAGCAAAAATTGGAAAAAAGAAATTTAACACCGGTTTACACGTAACCAATCCGGAACCTTTAGTTCTTCAGAGAATTTTTTCTGAAATGGTTAGACAGATGTGCGAATATGCAGTTGTCGAGGTGACTTCTCACGGACTGGATCAGGAAAGAGTTACGGGAGTTAATTTTGATACAGGGGTTTTGACAAATATTACTCACGAACACCTTGATTACCACAAAACTTTCGAAAGTTACCAAAAAGCAAAATCAAAACTTTTTGAAAGTGTTAACTACGCAGTCCTTAATGCCGATGACAACTGTTTTTTAAGTATCTCCCAAGGAATGAACGCCAATTCAAAAATTACCTCCTACGGATTGGCGGAAGGTAAAGGCGTAGATATACTGGCAAGAAACATTAAGTTTTCAGAGGGTGGGATGAGTTTTGATGTTTGTCTTTGGGATAAAACTTTTCAGATAAAAACAAAACTTTTAGGCGATTACAACGTCTCAAACATTTTAGCGTCAATGGCAGCAGCGCTTGGTTACGGTATTTCTATTGAGAGTATTCAGAAGGCAATAAAAACTTTTAAAGCACTACCCGGTAGACTTGAAAGAGTTAAGAGTAAAGCCGGTTTGGAAGTTTTTGTTGATTTTGCCCACACTCCCAATTCATTAGAGAAAGTTCTCACGCTTTTGAGAAGAAGGCTGGATTTCCAGAGCAAAAAAGGAAAGCTTATCGCAATTTTCGGTTGTGCTGGAGAACGCGATGTTGCTAAAAGACCACTGATGGGAGAGATTTCATCCCGTATTGCAGATATTTCTATCTTTACCAGCGAAGATCCGCGGCATGAGGATGTTAGTAGAATTATATCTGAAATAGTTAAAGGAGCAAAAAAAACAAAAGCAAAAGAAATTATGTTCAAAGACTACGATGGTTCGAATCATCGAAGGGGTAAAAAACATGTCTTTGTTAGAATACCTGAACGTGGGGAAGCAATAGCGTTTGTGATTAATAAAATTGCTCAAAAAGGCGACACGATTGTTATATGTGGAAAGGGGCATGAGAGAAGTATGGCTTACGATTCTGTCGAGCATCCTTGGTCGGATCATCAAGCTATAGAAACAATGAATTTGGATAAAAATTTGACCGCTGTCGTTCTGGCTGCTGGTCGAGGTATAAGAATGAAATCAGATCGACAAAAGGTAATAAATGAAATTGCCGGTAAACCGATGTTATCCTATACTCTTTCAACGCTTCGTCGGACAGGATTTGGAAGAATTATAATAGTTGTCGGATTTCAAAAAGATACTGTTAAAGATTATTTCGGGAATGGATGCGATTATGTATTCCAGCCAAGGTCTTTGGGTACAGGTGACGCATTAGCAAAAGCATTAAAAGTTATTCCTACCAATAGACAATCTTTAGTAGTTCTTAATGGTGATGATAGTGCTTTCTACAGACCTGAGACTTTATCTAGGATTATTGAGCTACATAAAAAAGAAAAATCCACTGTTACTTTTACAAGCCTTAAAATTTCTGATCCAACTGGTTTGGGCAGGGTTGTGAGAGACAGATCTTATAAATTTTTAAGAATTGTTGAGGAAAAAGAAGCTAAAAAAGAAGAAAAAAAGATTAAAGAGGTAAATTGCGGCCTTTATGTTTTCGATATTTCCTGGCTTAAAGGAAATGTTAGTAGGATAGAAAAAAGTGCAAGCGGGGAATATTATATTGTTGACTTAGTGAAAATTGCAGTTGGTCAGGGGAAAAAAGTGTGTGTTTTTAATCTTAAAGATCAGGATCAATGGATGGGAGTTAATACACCTGAGCAGTTGGCCTACGCTGACAAGAAAATGAGGAGAATTCTTACCCAGACAGTCATTTAAGCAAGATGAGGACAAAAAAGATTCATTTTATAGGTATTGGTGGGAGTGGTAATTCGGCAGTTTCCTTAATCGCAAAAAGGATTGGATTTGAAGTGAGCGGTTGTGATTTGGAAGCTAAAACAGCCTACATTTCCCAAGTCAGGAGAGAAATTGGAGAAGTATTTTTTGGGCATGATGAAAAACACCTTAAAAATGTGGATTTAGTTGTAGTTTCACCTGCAGTTTTATATAAAAAACCCCAACAGCCTGAGGTAAGAGAGGCTGAAAAGAAAGGAATTCTAGTTACCTGGGAAAAATTTTTAGGAGACTTTTTGCATAAAGGGAAAAAAGTAATTTGTGTTGCCGGGACACATGGAAAATCGACAACAACAGCTTTAGCAGGCCTTCTTTTAGAAAAAGCCTCTCTTGATCCTTCGGTTGTTATCGGCGCCCAAGTTAAAAAGTGGAGGGCCAATTATAGATTTGGCAAGGGAGAGTATTTTGTCACCGAGGCTGATGAATTTTATGATAATTTTTTTAACTATACCCCCCAGTTTATAGTTATAAATAATATTGAATTTGACCACCCGGATTATTTTTCCTCTGAAGAAAAGGTCATTGAAAGTTTCGCCAAGTTCGTAAAGAGGCTTAAGGGAGAAAAAATGTTGATTGTTAATGCTGACTCACCCGGTGTAAAAAAGCTCTTATCGACACTTCCTGGTAAGTTTCTCAAATCGCTTAGGATTTATGGTTACACTTTCAAGATGAAGAAATTTCGCCTCGTCAAATTAATAAAAATGACAATTAAAAGTAAAGACTGCAAAGGAACAACCTTTTTATTGGAATCGAAGGACCTAGACTTAAATAATATATATTATTTAAGTATTCCCGGAGAATATAATGTTGCAAATGCTGCGGGTGTTGTGATTTTGGCCAAGTTTATTGGGATAAATTCACAAGTTATTAAAAAGGCTCTTCGTTCTTTTAAGGGAGTCAGTAGAAGACTTGAGTTGATCGGAGAAAAGAGGGGCGTTAAACTATACGATGATTACGCCCATCATCCAACAGCAGTCAAACTTACAATTGAAGCCCTTCGCCAAAAACACCCAGGGAATCGTATCTGGGTTATTTACGAGCCACACTCCTTTTCAAGAACAAAAGCGCTCCTTAAAAAATATAAAGGAGTTTTTGCTGATTCAGATAAAGTAATAATAGGTCCAATATTTAAAGCAAGAGATAAGGAAAAGTTTGGCGTGAGTAGTCACTCGATTGTAAAAGTTTCGGGTCACAAGGATATAAAATTCATTCCCTCGCCAGTCCAAATTGCATATAGAGTTAAAAAAGAGGTTAAAAAAGGGGACGTTGTTATCGTGATGGGTGCAGGCTACAGCTACAAATGGGCAAGAGAGATTTTGGGATGTCTATAGGACAGATTTTGGCCAGATGCTGGATAACTAAGATCTATGAGTAACATTAAGAAATTAAAAGAGAAACTTGGGAGTAGAGCAAAATTAAACAAATCTCTAACTAGACACACGTTCTTAAAGATTGGCGGACCGGCTGATATTTTTTATGAAGCCAAGTCTGTCAACGATTTTAAAAAAGCCATTATTGAAGCAAGACAGCTAGACATACCTGTAACCATTCTTGGAGATGGAAGTAATGTTTTGATATCGGATTCTGGAATTAGAGGCTTAGTCTTAGTTGAGAGTTCAGACAAAATTGAAATTTTCGGTGAACCAAAGGTAGAAGCAAATTTTCAAAAGATTAAAAAGCCGGTCTATCGTTGGGAATCGGATGATAAGGTCGGAACTTTTAAATATGAATTTAAAGATTTAGATTATGATGAAAGTGATAAACCTCGTATTCGGGTGAGAATGGAAGGCGGAGTAAATCTCCCCAACGCTACGGATTTTTTGCTGGAAAGAGGGATAACCGGATTACAGTGGTATGCCGGGATTCCGGGAAAGATAGGTGGAGCTATTTTTAATAACATCCATGGCGGTACTCATTTTATAAGCGAAGTTATAGATACAGTAACTGTCCTTGACTTACAAGGTGGAACGCACACATTAAGTATTGAAGAGTTGGGGGTAGATTATGACAGAAGTCGCTTTCAAGAGACTGGAGAAATAATTCTTGACGCAACATTTCTGCTTTATAAAGGAGATGCTGAAAAAGCAAAATATATACATAATGAATGGGCTAAGAGAAAAAGTTTACAACCAAGAAATGCTCCTGGTTGTGCTTTTCATAATTTAACTCAAGGGCAGAAAGAAAAGCTTGGAATTCCAACAACAAGTATTGGTTTTGTAATAGAACATCTTTTAAAGATGACAGGATTTAAGATTGGTGATGCTACTATTTCAAAAGATCATCACAATTTCATTGTTAATGAAGGTAAAGCAACTGCAAAAGACTACCTTGCAGTTATGAAGATAATTTATAAGAAGGCCAAAAAAGAATTGGGCATAGAATTAGTGCCGGAAGTATTTTTACTGGGCTTTGAAGAAAAAGAGATTAAAGAATTCAGACATCCTCGTCAAATTGAGCTTCGTAAAAAAAGATTATACGAAATAAGAACTGTTTATAAAGATAGTAAAAAAATTTTTCCTATCCCCGGAATCTTCATGAGAAAACACGAGTACAAAGGAAAAAAAGTTGCAGTATTGGGATTTGGCTTAGAGGGAAAAGATGCTGTTGGTTTTTTACAAAAAAAGGGCGCTCATGTCACGGTTTATGATAAAAAGCCTAAAAATGAACTTGATCTCACTGGTGTTAAGAGTAGGAAAGTTGAGTTTGTATGCGGAGATAATTATATTGTCCGCGGATTAATAGAGTACGATGCAATAGTTCGTTCTCCAGGTGTTTACAGGTATTTACCGGAGATTATTGATGCTGAGAATAAAGGAGTTGGAATAACTTCGGCAGTGAAATTATTTTTTGATCTTTGTCCTAGCAAAATTATTGGTGTTACAGGAACAAAAGGCAAGGGGACGACGGCCACTTTAATTTATCAAATTCTTAAAAAAGCTAAGAAGGATGTGCACTTGGCAGGAAATATTGGTGCGCCAATGTTGAAATTGTTGCCAAAACTCAAACCCGAAAGTTGGGTAGTTTTAGAATTATCTTCTTTTCAGCTTATTGATATGACACAAAGCCCCCATATTGCTGTAGTTCTAAATATTACTGAGGATCATATGGACTGGCACAAAGATAGAAAAGAGTATATAGACGCAAAGAAAAATATTGTTAATTATCAAGAAAGATGTGATTATGCGGTTTTAAACTACGATTATTCTTGTTCAAAAAGTTTTTCAAGGCTATCTTGCGCGAAAGAGTATTACTTTAGTAAGAAAAAGAGGGTTAGTGGATGTTATGTGGAAAAAGGGAAGATTATTTTAAAAATAGATAATGCGGGATGTAAAATAGGCGGTACGAAGGATTTATTGTTACGAGGAGAACATAACTGGGAAAATGTTTGTGCTTCTGTTTGTGCCTCATATCTAGCTGGTGCAGATGTTGATTCAATTAAAAAAACTGTGTTTTCTTTTAAGGGATTGGAACACAGACTCGAGTTGGTTGGCAGAATTGCCGATGCATCTTTCTATAATGATTCGTTTTCAACAAACCCGCAAACAACAATTGCCGCGGTTGAGTCATTCGAGAAACCAATTACATTGATTTTAGGCGGGTTTGATAAGAAACTGAGTTACGAGGAAATGTGTAAGTTTTTAGCCGAAAAGGAAAATGTTAAGGTAATTGTGCTTATTGGACAAATAGGGCCTCTTCTTAAAAAGTGTCTGATGAAATTAGATTTTAAGGGAAAGCTGATAGATTTAGGTTTTAGTTCAATGAAAAAAATCATTAAAGTTGCTTATAAAAATACTTCTAAAGGTGGTATTATTCTTCTCTCACCTGCCGCTTCTTCGTTTGATATGTTTAAAGATTATAAAGATAGAGGTAATCAGTTTAAACAGGCTGTGAGTAGTTTTTCTATCTAGCACAAGTTTCAAAGACAGGTCTGCCTGTGGTAGACAGGCCTATCTTTGCAGACACCTCGGAGGTGGATGTTGCCAACTGACATTATCTCGGAGGAGTCCCTTCGGGTCACCATCCGAGGTGGTTATTCTCGAAGCAAAGATAACATCTTTTTTTAGAGATAATACTTCGCAACAAGTTTCGAGGAAGATGTTGTTAAGGGAAGTGTGAAACTTGTATCTAGTTTAAAATGAAGGATTTCAAGCAGAAAAATCTTCACAGACTGGATCCGGACTGCAAATATCCACCGCTTTGGGAAAGTATAAGTCGGCGGGAGAATGACCTTTCCGGCAACGTAGTT
>MGGC01000040.1:0-3639 GCA_001792215.1 Candidatus Woesebacteria bacterium RIFCSPHIGHO2_01_FULL_38_10 | reverse complement strand
ATTTTTCTTTAATTAACCGCCTCCTGACATATATGCACTTTCCACATTGGTTTAGAAGGGCGAGTTTTGCTGCAGTTAATCGGTGTTTAGTTTCTTCATTCAATTGCCCTGTTTTTCTACTTTTACAATTTTCAAGGCGGCGCTTTAGTGTACGTATAGCTTCCTCTACGGATATGTCTTTTCCATTTTCGTGTCTCATATATATTAAAAAATTACGCAATCTGGAAATCGCGTTTCAGGGTTTTGTGAAAAGGAATTATCCCATAGGAAACATTTTATGTCAATATAAATGCTTGAAGTGTTTGTTGGCTTTTAAAACTGATGTAAAATAGGTGTATGGAGAAAAATATAGTCCTGATTTACGGATGGGGTGCATCGTTTGCAAAATTGAAACCATTAAAAGAGGAGCTTGAGGGACTTGACTGGTCTGTTTTTATTCCTAGGCTACCGGGATTTGATTTGAAACCTGCGAAAAATGTCTGGGGAGTTGAAAATTATTCTCGCTATATTTTCAGAAAGGCGAAAAATGTTTTTAAAAAAGAAAAATTTTTTGTTTTCGGGCATTCATTTGGAGGAAGAATGGCAATTAGAACTTGTTCACTTTACCCTGAAAGACTAAAGGGAATTATCCTTTGTGCAAGCGGTGGTATAAGTAGGGGTAGTTTTATAAAAAGAAGTATTTTTTTTGTTTTGGCAAAAGGAGGTAAAACTTTTTTATTTATTCCTCCACTAGCTAATTTATTTGAAAAGTTACTCTATAAACTCGCACGGGAGCATGATTATGAAAAAGCCCAAGGGGTTATGAAAAAAGTGATGCGGCGGGTAATTTCTGAGGATTTGAAAAAGGATGTTTACAAGATAAGACTTCCCGTACTTATTTTCTGGGGTAAGCTTGATAAAATAACTCCTTATAAAGATGCTTTATTTTTGAAAAAAAGTATTAAGGGTTCAAAACTTATTTCTTATTGGAAAGAAGGGCACCAACTTCCCTATAGAAAACCAAAGAGCTTGGCGAGGGAGATAGATAAATGGAGTACCAATTTAAATTAATAATACTAACAATCTGGATTCCTCAGGCAATAAGGCAACTGACCTCGTGGATTTATTGGTTACAGCTTAAAGAGTACCGATTTGACCGCTTCAAAATTCTCTTTAAAGGGAAAGATGGCAGGAAAAACCTTTTTTTTGAATTAATCTTACTTAAGCTGGGTTTAATTGTTTTTGCAGTTTCTTATTTTAAGCAAATATTTTTGCCATCTTTGATCTTTCTGCTTCTCGACTTAATCCTTTTTTGGGATTTATTCAAAAAAAGGCTCAAAAAACCAGTTATCACCAAACGCATAATAAACATATTTCTAATTTCTTTGGCTTTGTTTTTAATCGCAATTTATCTTTTTTGGGATAGGGGAATATTTTCCTTTATTTTTGTTTTGGAGTTAACTTTGCTTTTAGCTCCCTTGTTTGGAGTATTAATTACACAGTTGATATCAAACAGAGTTAAAAAAAGGGAAATAGAAAAAGCTAAAAAACTTTTGCAGAAGGTGAAACCTTTAGTCATTGGTGTAACAGGCAGTTATGGAAAAACCACAACCAAAGAGTTTATAGCCCAGCTTCTTTCTCAAAAATATAAAGTTGCAAAAACCCCAACTAGCCAAAATACTGAATTCGGGATTATCAGAAGTATTTTTGCTAATCTAAGGAAAGATACGGAAATATTGGTTGTTGAAATGGGAGCTTATAAAAAGGGAGAAATTGAGTCGATCTGTAAAATTGTAAAACCCGAAATCGGGGTAGTAACAGGAATAGAACCACAGCATTTAGAGCTTTTTGGAAGTTTGGAAAATATAAAAAAGGCAAAATATGAACTTATCGAATCACTTCCAAAAAAAGGAATGGCTCTTTTTAATTTGACAAATAAGCTTTGTTTTGAGCTTTTCCAAAAAGCTAAAAAAGCAAAAAAAGACCTGAAAGTTTTCGGCTACTACCTAGAAAATCCTTTTCATTCGCCTTCGCAGAAAACCACGATCGTAAGATCGTGGGTGAATGCGAAGAATATTGTGCTTCGGCGGGATTTTGCTCCCGACGAAGCTATGCACCATACGGTACTTCCCGAAGCGAGCGGAGAAGATACCTCGAGCATAAGCTCGGGAGAGCTTCATAAAGATGGGATTTCAGAATCAAATATCTATCTATCTTTCGAGGGAATAAAGGCTAAATTTATCTCGATGGATAGCTCAGGACTGGTATTTGAGACAAAATTATCAAATTCAAAAACAGTAAATAGGCTTTCCGTGCCATTTCTTGCAGGGCATTTTCTGGAGAATTTATTGGCAGCTATCTATCTTGCCAGAAAATTGGGCGTTTCCTGGAGCAATATAGAAAAAGGGTGTAAAAGCCTTAGGCTGCCGGAAAAAACAATGAATTTATCCCGGTTAAAAAACGGGAACATTGTTATTGATGATACTCTTAATTCGACTCCCAAAGGATTTGAGTCAGCACTCACATTTTTAGCCTTCGTGAAAAGAAAGAAAAAAATCATTTTTACAACTGGAATAATTGAATTGGGTGAATTTTCTGACAGAGTTCATAGGAATTTGGGAAAAATGATGAAAAGGATTGCCAGTAAAGTAATTTTGAGAAATAAAGATTTTGAAAGAAGTATCAGAAATGGCCTCGGAGAAAGATCTGGCATACTTGTAGTGATTGACGACATTGATAAGTTAACGAGGGAGTTTCTGACATTAACCCAAGAACCGGATTCGGCCATCCTTCTTGAGGGGAAACTTCCCCAGGCACTTACAGAAAAGCTTGGCAGTTTAAGAAAATGAAAAAAAATATTGCTATTTCACTATCTCCTAATACCCAAAAAGACGATGTTTTACTGGCGTTTAAGGAATTATTTACCCCTATCTCCTGGTTTGATTTCAGAAAAACTGAAAGACTTGAACGCAAATTTGAAGAATATTTTGGAAGAGGATTTAAAGCATTGGCCGTCAATAGTGGAAGAGGCGCGGAATATCTGATACTTAAAGCCTCAGGGATAGGGAAAGGTTCTGAAGTTGCTATTCAGGCTTTTACTTGCGTTACTGTTCCCAACTCAATTATTTGGCTCGGGGCAAAACCAAGCTATGTCGATATTGATAATAGCTTCAACATTGATCCGAAAGCTCTTAGTGAAAAGTTAAGTGAAAAAACGCGGGCAATTATTGTCCAACATTCCTTCGGTATCCCGGCTAAAATAGAATTGATTAAAAAAATTGCACGAAAGAAAAAATTGTTATTAATTGAAGATTGCGCAGTATCTCTGGGCGGAAGCTATAAGAATAAACGCTTAGGGACTTTTGGAGATGTAGCCTTTTTTAGTTTTGGCAGAGATAAAGTAATTTCCTCAGTTTTTGGAGGAATGATAGTCACAAAAGATAAAAGATTTTACGAAAAGATAAAAAAGGAGAGAGATAGCCTAAATTATCCTCAACCCTTTTGGTTAGTGCAACAACTTCTACACCCTATTTTATTTAATTTGTTTATCCTACCGACCTTTGGTCTGGGAGTTGGAAAATCTACTTTAGGAAAGTTGTTTCTTTATATTTTTCTAAAGTTGAAAATCTTGTCAAGAGCAGTTTATCAAGAGGAAAAAAT
>MGGC01000039.1 GCA_001792215.1 Candidatus Woesebacteria bacterium RIFCSPHIGHO2_01_FULL_38_10 | reverse complement strand
TGGCAACATCACCGACCAGATTTTTAACCGGCTCAACAACAGAAGGAGTAATATTTCTCCCAGTATCGGCCGCAGGAATTACTTTAGGGTGACCCCCCTCCATTACAGCCACAACCGAGTTGGTTGTTCCTAAGTCAATACCGACAATTTTTCCCATAAATCTAACAATTTTGAATTTTGAATTGCAATTTCAACATTAGGATCTCAGGCATATTCTTCTGCCATCTTTCTTTCCAAATCTTTTTTCTTCACCTCTTCGCCATAAACTTTCACCTTTGCTTCTCTTATAACTCCTCCGCCAGTAAACTGCCAGCCTGGCAAAACTTCCTCAGCTATCTCTCCTTTCCTTCCTCCTTTAACCATTTCTACTGCCTCATGTAAATTCTCGTCAAATTTCATCCCCCTTTCAACCTTAATTTTCTCAATCCCCTCCCCTTTTAATATCTTGGCAAACTCGCTGAGAATCATGGCAACTCCCGAATCCTTAAGATGCCTTTGAGCATCCTCAAGCATGTCAAAGATGGGAAGAACTTTTAAGACAATATTAATCGCAATTATTTTTCCAAGATCCTCTTTTTCTTTCTCAACTCTTTTTCTTAAGTTATCATAATCAGCCAAAGCTCTGGCTAGTTGATTTTTCAACTCATTAAGCTTAAGGCTGTCTTTTTCTTCCCTTTTTATTTTCTTATCTTTTCCCATCAATTTATCAGGCGCTTGTAATCTCCTGAAGTAGATTTCTAAAATACCTAAGAACAGGAATAACAGTTTTGTATCTTAATCTTTCCGGACCGACTATGGCTAAAGCACATTTTCTATCTTTTAGATCAAACCTTGTTCCTGCAATACTTATGTAGTTCAATCCCGCCCAGCCCAGCTCTTCTCCAAAGATAACTTCAACAGGAGAAGTTCCTGTCATCCTTTCAAAAAAAAGTTCATGAATTCTTCTGGCTTCCTCAACCAGGGAAAAAACATTGGAACTAAGTTCTAAATCGCTAAACTCCGGATAAAGAAAAAGGTTGGATAGACCTGCGTGCCAAGTCCTACCCTCATCCAAAGCCGCCAAAGACAAGCTTCCGGTTCTCTGAGCCAGAGACTGCACAGCTTCTCTCATTAATCTATGTATATTGCGTCTTGCAGACCAAACCTCCTCTTTTGTCTTAACTTCTTCGGCCAAACTCATTTGTTTTTCCTCCATCAACTGATTTATGTAGAATTTCATAGCTTGGGGAGTGGGAACTCTGCCAGAAGAGGTATGAGGTTGTCTCAGATAATTCAATTTCGTTAATGAAGCCATTTCGTTTCTTATGGTTGCTGGAGACACCCCAAGATTGTACTTTTTTTCCAAGGCTTCAGAACCAACTGGTTCGGCTTTGTCAATATATTCATCAATAAGAGTTTTTAATATATGTGTTTGTCTGGCTGTTAATCCGTCGCTCATATACCTACTCCTGCTCTAGGATTAGCAGAAGGTTACCACGAGTGCCAATTGGTGTCAAGAGTAAAATTAACTGTCTCCATCACCTACCGAAGGGTTCTAATAATGTCGGGAAGATGAGTTTTTTTGAAATTGGAGTAACTTTAAATCGGTTTCAACCTCCAAATAACCTTTCACCAATACTGCCGATAGCCTTTCTTATGCGCCCTTCTCCCTCTTTAAGGTGAACAGTTTTGTCACCAACCTCTACGCTTTCTTCGCCTGTCAAGCGATTTACCCTTATTGTAACAATATTACCTTCATTAACTTCATCTTGATACATTTCTCTTAATTCTTCTATTCTTCTGTCCGTGGCTTTAGATGCACCTTTTATTTTTTTAAGAACCATAAGCTCCTCTCTTTTGTTCTAATTTTAAGAAATATTAATATCTTTAAATTAATTTGCTTGTCTAAAATTTCGCTTTATTTGGACTAAAATGTATAATTTGGACAATTATTTGAAAAACATGACAATTACGAATGCTAAAGAAAAAATACTGCCTAAATCTAGGCTAAAAGGAAATATAACAATTTTGACAACACCGATAACTCCCATAAAAAAGAAGTTATTAAGTGAAGTTTTAGAACTGGTTGATAATCAAACAGCGAGTTTTTGCTATTTTGATCTTAAAGAACTACCGCAGGTTTCTTTGGTACCCATCTATCAAACTTGGTTATGGACTGTGGGGGAAAAGACTGAAGAGACCAATCCAATTTTCTTATTGGCAAGTCTAAAAAAGAAATTAAAGGAGCTTGCAAGAAAAAAAGTGATAACGCTTATATTTAATCTACAGATTATATATTCTTTGTATGAAAGTTTTTTTACTAATTTAGAAAGTCTGGTTGAAGAAATAGATAATTTGTGCTTCATTTTTCATTTTGCTGAAAATATCAAAACCGAAAGAATAAAAAAACAGCTTGGTGAATGTTATATCCCATTCGAAAAAATTAAGTATTATCCGCTACCGGAAAACTATAAACCAAAAAGCGTAGAAAAATTTTTTTACCAGTTGGCAGAAAATGAACAGATAATATTAAGACAAATATTTAGAAAAAGATTCAAAGAAAAGCCTAGCATCAGTGATAACCTTGATTATCTTTTAAAAACTGAGGTTATAAGAAATAGAAGAAATGACTATGTAATAACCTGTAGATGGCTGGAAAAATTTTTACTGGATGAAGGAATAAATCTGGTCGGGGAGTTTAAATTAGTGAAAAAAAGAATATTTTTTGCTGGTGAAGATTTATCAGACAAACTTAGCAAGAAGGAAAATAAGTTAGTTGCCTTTTTAGTAAAAAATAAAGGGAAATTGCTAAGCAGGGATTGTGTCGGAGAGATATTATGGGGAAACGAATGGGTTAATAAAAGTGAATGGGCTTTGGATAAAACCGTCTCAAGATTAAGAATAAAATTAAGAATCTTATGTGGAGACAGTAATATCAAAGTAATTAAAAAGGGGGGAATAGTTTTAGAAACGGACAAAAAAAATATTAAATCCAAAAAAAATCAAATTATAAAAACAAAAGGATTATTGTTCAAAAAAATTGCCTATGATAAAGAGAGTCTAAATTATTACCTTAACCTATTTCCCAAAAGGAAAGTTAATAAATATTTATACTCAGCTTTACCAAAGACAGAAAATGAGATTAATCTTTGGTTAATGAATCTAACAGCTAATTCGAGCTTTAATTATTATATGGTTTTTTGGCAAGGAAAAAGAATAGGCCATGTTGGATTAAAAAATATTAGGCTAAGAACAAAAACAGCTTATTTGGGGACTTTTCTTTATCCAAACAAGTTATGGTATAAGCCCGGAAAAAGGGTTTTAAAATTTATTCTCAAGAAAGCCAAAGAAAAAGGATTGAGAGTAATTAGCTACGACCTGGAAAAAACAAATTTCAGAGAAAAAAGATTAGCGTTGGAAAATAGTTTTGGACAAATGCCAGGAAAAGAAGGAAAACTTAGGCTGGAGTTATGATCTTTATCTCTCAGACTTTTTATTTCAAGCATTCGCGAATACCCAGCTTAGCTGGGATACGTGCCTGCGCAGGCAGGAGCGAATGCAGAGAAACAAATGGTTCGGCCATGCTTACTATCTCTTCGAGAGCCTGAGGGCTTCCTCAGAGCCTCGAACGGCCTGAGCTTGCCGAAGGACTTGTTGAACCCAAAGGGCGAGAATACCGAGAACTCTTAGCCCTTGGTAGTTTATTCTGAAGCCGAATCTGTTGGTGTTGGGGTAACTGGCTCTTGCTCTTCCGGAATTGGGGCAAGTCTGCGCTTCAGCAGCACTCTTCTTACCAATTTATAAAATGTCCAAACTTGATCGTTTTTTAGAATAAGCGATACCCCCAAATAAACTAATGCTCCTACCAGAGAGACAACGAAAGTCAAAATCAAAAGATTGGCAGTATATCTTGTATCCAGCACAAATCTTTCAAAAGGAATTGTTTTAGTACTTTCCAACTTCCCTAGAAAAGAAAGCCGTTTTACCCAAACAGATCTATCGAAAATTTTAAGTATCGAAAACATCACGCTCCCTGAACAAAATGCAGCTAATAGTGACTTGGCAATCGGAAATATTACTTTGATAAATAAACCGCCTTCTATCTTTTTATTGATAAGATAAAAAAGGGTAATTGCCTGAAAGGCTGACCCTATGGAAAAGGCCACTGCTAATCCCCAAACATCAAACCTCAAAATTTTAATAAAAATAAAATCCCCCAATACTATTAATAAAATAGAAATTATTGAGACGATAACAGGAGTTTTAGTATCATGAAGAGCATAAAAACCTCTGGCTAAAAGTGTGCTTCCTGCCTGAAAACCAATTCCTATTGCAAAAGCACTTACCACATAACCTGTTTGGACAGTTGCTTCCCAACTAAAAATATCTGTTCCGTAAACCAGTCTCACAATTGGAATCCTCAGGACTATAAAGACGAAAGTGATTGGGATTAGTAAAAAAAGCATTTCATAAAGCGAATTAAAAAGGATTCTTCTGAAATTAGTTTTGGAACCAGCTTCACTGGAAAGAGCGGGGAGCGCTGCTTTGGCAATCGAAGTGCCAAAAATTCCAATGGGAAGAAGTTGTAAAGTATTTCCAAAGGTGTAATAGGTGTATGCTGATTTTGAGATTAATGAGGAGAAAAAAAGCTCTGCTACCTTTGAAAACTGCAGGAAGACAACTTCAATCATCCTGGGATAGGCAAGCTTGCCTATTCTTTTAACCGCATCGTTAATCTGGATGGCTGGTTTAAACCTAAATCCAAGCTTTATTGCCAAGGGAAGTTGAATCATAAAATGTAAAAAGGCTCCGATCACAACTCCGAAAGCGGGTGCGAAAAGACCAAACCTTGATGACAAAAAAAAGGTTCCAAGTATAATCCCTAGGTTGTAAAAAAGAGGAGCTAAAGCAGGAACCAAAAAGCGTCTTAAAGATTCCAAAACCCCTGTCAAAACGTAAGAAATAACAAAAAAACCTTGAGCTGCAAATAAAACTCTGGCTAGCCTAGCTACCGTATCTATCTCAGTGGTTTCAAACCCGGGAGCAAATAGGGCGTAAATTTTGTCAGCAGATAAACCCAGTAAAAAGGAAAATACAATAAAAACCAAAAGTCCCAAGTTAACCACGTAACTTGCCACATCCCAAGCACTTTCGCTACCTTTCTTTAAACTGCGGGTAAAAACAGGAATAAAAGCAGAGGAAAATGTTCCAAAAACCAGAACTTCAAAAACAAGATCGGGAAGCCTAAATGCGGCAAAAAATAAGGAAAGCTCACTTGCAGTAAAAAAATGAGCCAGCACTCTCTGGCGAACCAGTCCCAAAACCCGAGAGACGATGACCATGAACATAATAATAGTCGCAGCTGACAGGACCGAGTTTTGCGGGGAAGTAAAAATCTTTTTCCCTTTTGATAAAATCTTTCCTTTGGACAAAAACTTACTTACCATAAGAGCAAAGAATTGATATTTAAAACTTATTGAATTATACTCACAACATGCCCGTAACCAAAACAGCAAAAAGAGCACTAAGAAGTTCAAAGAGAAAACAGGAAGTAAATAAAAAAGTATCTTCCAGAATGGAAATTGCCGTAAGATTGGCAAAAAAACTAAAATCCGCTAAAGCCATTCGTGAAGCAATTTCACTGGTCGACCGTGTAACAAAGAAAAAACTAATTCACAAAAACAAAGCCGCCCATCTGAAAAGTAAGTTGTCGAAACTCTTAATGAAGAAAACAACCAAATCTGACTTTAAATCAAAAAAGAAATAGGATTATTTTAAACTTCAAGAGAACTAACTTAATAACTTAAAAGGTAAGGTTTCTTAATTACTATCCCTATTTCTCACGACCTAAAAATTGATCTTCCATAAAGAAAAGAAAACCTCCATCTTCTTTCTCAACCACATTTCCTTGAACACCTTCAATATTAACTGGAATAGGAACTCTTAAGCCACAAGCCTTAGGATGACCCTTGCTAAATTCGTCTAACTTCTCTCGCATCTTCTTTAAAACATTTCTATCTGTAAAGATTCTCAAAGCCTTCTCTTCCTCGTCTGGTACTCGCGGATGCGACCAACTAGCCGAAGGCGATAAAACCACCACCAAAGAATCGCCTATCTTGATACATGTTCTTTCCCCCTCCTCCTTACCAAATCTTTCTCTAAATACTGCCCGTTCCATTTTCCATTTAAGTAGTTAGTCCGTACTTGGAATTCTCAAAACTCTAATTCTGAAATGTCCATCCAAATCTTTCTCTGATGCAACTTCAACTTCATACCCCGGTACACACTTAGCCTTAATTTGATCAGCTGCAAATGACAAACGCCCCGTTCTCGAAAAAGTTCCTAATTACCTCAAATACTCGCAAATCTCAGTTGTTACATTACCTTGCTGCTCTAACCCCCTGACTATCTCTCCCAACAACCGCCATTTTTTTCTCTCACTCATGATTACTCCAACCGTTGCCAGTTTATTGTAAAATACGTTAAAAACTTGCTAAGATCTCGACAAAATTATGACAATCCCAAAAACGACCTGGCATCACTCAAAAAAATCTGAAGCCTTACGCTTATTAGAAACTGCTCACTCAATCCAAAATCACTTTTACCAAACGCAAGAATTTCTAGTTCTTCCGGAACTTGTTAAGAATAATCCGAAAGTAGTTTATTTTCCCAACCTTGATTATTATAAGATCGAGGATTTTTGGAAAAAAGCGAAAAAATTTCCTGATACTTACAGACAAAAAAGTGGTTCTTTTATTAGTAAACTCGCAAGCATGATGACTGAAGATATGCCTAAAACTTTTGTTGAAACGCAGAAAAAGTGGATGAGGATTGAAAAGGGTTTTTGGAAAATTATCTCAGCACTTCTTGTTCCAAGCCCATTTGCGAATAAAAAAATAAAATTTATCTTAACTCGTTTCGGAACGATATGCTCCGACTACACTTATTACTTGAAACGGAAGAATGTAATCGAATTGTACCTACGGGCAGATGCTGATATCTCAAATATTGCCGAGGCACTTTTTATTTACGCACTCAACATTTTAACCCCCGAGAAATACTCTTTCACTGAAAGAGAAGCAATTATTGATTTTTACTTGACAAGAACTTCACTTGCAAAGCTTTTTCCAAACTATAAACCAACCCTTGATTCGCTTCGCTCAACACAACAGGCACAACTTACTAAACAATCGGAAAACTATTTAAGAAAATTTGGTTTTCCTAAAAAACAAGTCTTTACACAAAAAGGTAACTGTTTGTTTATTGATGATAGACCGTTTCATCTTACAAAAAATGAGTCGAAGCTATTCAAACTTCTTATCCAAAAAAGAAAAAGCCTTGTTAATTACGATGAATTTGCCGAAGTTCTTTGGGGGAAAGATTCATACGATAAATTCTCACTTTCCGCTATTACAAAAACTGTCGAAAGAGTCAGAAAAAAGATAAAATCTAGAGGAATTCACAAAGATGTCATCCAAGCTCAAAAAGGTCAAGGTTATATACTTTTGGATTAGCTTAGGAAATTATTCCTTCCACTCTTCATGCAAGACTTTTTGTATGTTATATTGGGTAAAAGGATAGAAGAGTCAAGTTGAACAGGTATGTTTTCTTTTACCCTAACTTTATGACTGCTCAAAAAAATTTAGACCAAATAAATTTACTACCGCAAAAGGATTTTGCCTCAACAACCGCAGGTAGAATTCTTGCCTGGATATTGTCAACTTTCAGAATAATCGTAATTGTTACAGAAATAATTGTTATGATTGCCTTTTTGTCCCGCTTTTGGTTAGATGCACAAAACACTGATCTCACTGAAGAAATCGAAGAAAAACAGGCGGTTATTGCCGCCTCTCTAGGCTTTGAAAATAAATTTAAAAATACCCAGGATAGACTAAAAATCTTCTCTGAATTAACTGAAAAAAGTGGATTGACAGCAAAGACAATTAATGAAGTTAGGATACATCTTCCGGATGATCTTTTACTGACTTCTGTTGGTTTTTCTGAAGACAGTTTATTTTTGATGGAGGGAGTGACGCCTAATGAAAAAAGTATTCAACAATTAATTGTCAACTTGCAATCAACCAAGCTCTTTAAAAATGTAGACTTAGAAGAAATAGAAACTGATATCGAAAGCCCAAGTCTTTTAAAATTTAAGATTGCCAGCATTTTACTAAACCAATAAACTCGCCTCAGGGTGCCAAAACGAGCCTTTGAATATGCGAGTTTTGAAAAAAGCCTATATGAGACCGACAGATTGGAAAAAAAATTACGTAAGGTATAGATCCTACTTTTTAGACATTGCCGGCAGGTACAAAGAAAGAACGGACATTAGAGTTTACCTTGAAATACTTTTATCCTTGACCACAATTTCCATTTTTTCCATATTTGCTCTTCGCCCCACCCTTTTAACAATAGGGGGACTGATAAAGGACATAGAGGCAAAAAAGGCTACTTTAGTAAAGATGGATGAAAAAATGAAAAATCTAAGTCAAGCCCAAAATCTTTATGACCAAGAAAGAGAAAAAATCACTCTTCTGGAAATAGCAATTCCTCCCAACCCTTCTCCCAACATTTTTCTAAGACAAATTGAAGGTCTTGCTAGTAAACACCCTGTTGTAGTTGAAAAAATCACTTTGGGAAAGTCGACCATTTTAGGAACAGAAGACATCTCTGATCCTGAAACAAAGTCTAGTCTAAGCAGTTTAGGGGCTAAAGAAATACCACTTTTAATAATGGTAGAAACTCCCATTGAGGAGTATATTCCAATTTATAACTTCTTAAGCGACATCGAAAATCTACAAAGACCCCTGAAGATAGATAAACTAACTCTTTCTCTGGGTAAAAAAGAAGGGGGGGAAACCTTAGTGCTTTTAATTGATGGGAAGATTTTTTACTTTTCCAATCTAAAAGAATTACCATGAAAAAACCCAAAGCACCCCGCCTGGTCACGGTTTCAGTCTTGACAACCATAACAATTATCTTTTGGGTCTTTTATGGTCTTTACGAACTTCTCACTTCAGAACCTTCACTTAATATTCCTCCGGAAATTTTGTCTCCTATATCACCGACTCTTGATATCAACTCTTTAGATAAACTTCAGCAAAGAATTTTCTTTGAGCAAGGACAAACTATAATTACCCCAGGCATTTCCGAAAACCCTTCTCCCACTCCTTCACCTCAGGCTGAAGAAATAACTTTGACACCGACGGGAACACCAACCGAATAAGCTTTGGAGCAAATCCCTCGCCGTTGACTTGGCATTTAACAATACTTATGATTAATCAATTAAGTTTTTCTTACCAAGATGGATGACAACACAAAGATAAATACCCCACTTAAAGTAACTGGTACAGATAAAGGCGGTAATTCCAACCAACCTGTATCAAACCAACCTCCAATAAATCAAAATACCGATTTTCCATTCAGTTCAGGCAGTTCAGAAACCACAGACACACTAACATCTACCCCAGTAGTATCTTCTCCGGATGAGAAAAATACTAATAGTAATCCTCAAGAAATGCCTAAGTCTAATTTAGACAAACCTGAAACAGTCATTACATCCCAACACGTTCCAGAAAAATATGGTGGCAGAAAAGTCATTGCAACTATTTTTGGAATATTGCTTCTTATCGGAGGCGTTGCTGCAGGAGTCTATTCAGTAATGAATCAGAAGTTGACTCGCACCGATGCCTGGGATTGCTCAATTTACGAGTTTAAGGTAAGTCAGGATGGAGTGGTTTCAGTTAAAAACGGATTTCACAAAAAGGCGCCCGGACAAAAAGCTGACATTTACATAAATGGCAACCTTGTCAAAACATGTGACGTTCCAGCAATCAATCCGGGTGATACAGTCCCCATTTGCGCTGTTGCTGGTTTTGAAGTTGGCAATTTCACCTGGAAGGTAATTGGGTCAGAAGACTGCGAGGATGAGGGGAGTCATCAAACTACTCCAACACCTACTTTTACTCCAACACCAACCGAATCTCTCACTACCACTCCCACCCCCCCTGAAATTGGAGCTGGGTGCCATAATGTCAAAGCTTTCGATAATAATTGGAATGAACTGACTTCAAGCCAACTTTCACAGCTTAAGACAGGAGACAGCATCAGATTCACTATTGGAGGAACTACCGATCAAGGTGCTTTCGATAAAGCCAGGTTTAAAATAAATGGAGTTGTAAGACCAGAAGTTAGCAATAAAAAACCGGCAAGCGACGAGTTTTACGATGAGTTTATAATCCCCGAGGGAACAGAAAGTTTTACAGTAGAGGCACAGATTAACCATAGTCAGCTTGGCTGGCTCTGAAAATAAAACATGAGAGAATTTTTTAAAGGCAAACTTGTAACTGGTCTGGTTGTTGTTGCAACAGTTATACTTGCGGCTGTTGCAATATTTACTGCTCTAAGACTTTATAACTTAAGAAAAGAATCTGTCACCCCCACAACTCCCAGCGAACCTTTTGCCTGGGATTGCAAAAAGTATATTTTCTCACTCAACCAAAACGGGCAGGTTAAGGTGGAAAACAAATCCGAAAAAACCGGCCCCGCCCAAAAAGCTAAGGTTTTTATAAATAATAATCTGGTTGCAACATTTGATGTTCCCAACCTTCCGGCTGGACAATCTACCAACATTGGAACTGTTACAGTTCCCCAGGGAGAAACATTTAGTTGGAAAGTGGTTGGTTTGAAGGATTGTCAGAACACAGGAACCATAACCTTAGAATCACAAGCCTGTGGATCCTTGGCTTTCAGCCTTTCAACTCCAACTGGGACCCCAACTGGTGCACCGACTTCAACCCCTACTGAAAGCCCAACATCAACACCGACTTCAACTCTCTCGCCAACAGAAACTCCCTCTGGCGGTGCAAGCCCAACCCCGACCGAAACCCAAGGCCCAACGTCAACTCCTTTACCCACAGTAACTAAAATAACCGCTGCTTCTCCAACTCCAAACGGCGAAACATTACCTGACGCTGGAATCGGTATGCCAACAATTTTAGGCGTTTCTTTAGGCGTACTTCTAATAGTTTTTGCTTTGGCTTTAGCGCTCTAGTTAAAAACCAAAATAACCTGTGAATGTTATACTTCAAAAAATGAAGTTGGTGAAGATAAACCGCCTTTTAAATCCGCTCTACCTTTTAATAATAATATCAATCGGCGCAGTTTTACGCTTTTACAAATTAGACTGGGGAGAGGGATATTTTTTTCATCCTGATGAATATCACCTAACAATCTCCGTTAACCAACTTTCATATCCATCCCAAATGCACCCGCATCTTTTCTCTTACGGTTCATTTCCAGTCTATTTAATTTACTTCACAAAGCTCATTTTCAACCTCGAAACTTCCCCTTTTCTTATCGGAAGATTCTATTCCGCACTTTTTTCCACACTGACAATAGTGGTTATCTATAAAATTTCACTTGAGTTATTTAAAGAAAGAAAAAATTACGCCTACTTATCAACTTTTTTTGTAGCAATAACACCTGGGCTAATTCAACAAGCACACTTTTCAACACCTGAATCAAACCTAACTTTTTTCTTAATGATAACCTTATTACTCCTTATTAAATGGTTTGAAAAAGATAAATTAAAATACTATCTAGCCTCGGCATCCAGCCTAGGAGTGGCAGCTGGAACAAAGATAGTTGCAACTACATTCCTCCCATTGGCATTGCTTTCACCGTTTATAAAAGTGTTAGAAATAAAGGGACTACTCAGAAAAATCTTTGCTTTAATAAAATCATATTTCAGCTCGTCAATATTTATTTTAATCACTTTTTTATCTTTCTTTATTGTATTTCCTTATGCAATCCTTGATTTTAAAGGACTTAGGTCTTCTATGAATTATGAATTTGCGGTCGCCTCAGGAAAACAAATTGTTTTTTATAACCGAGCTTTTATTGGAACAAAACCAATACTTTTTCAGTTAACAAAAATTCTTCCTTATGCCCTTGGAATTCCGCTGCTAATCTTTGGAATAGCAGGTTTTTTAATTATGTCAATTCATCTAGTAGATGATTCAATTAATAAAAGAAGAATTAACTCAATTTTACTCGCGATCTTATCTTCCTTTCTTTTTTTCTTTCTACCAAATGCACTACTTTATGCCAAATGGACAAGATTTATCGCTCCGACATTTCCGTTTTTTTCAATCTTCGCGGCATACGCGTTTTACCAACTCTTTCTAAAATCCCAAAACTCGCCAATAATATCACTTTTTCTAAAAGCGCTCGCTATCCTCTTAATGGTATCTACTTCTGTCTGGACGCTCTCCTTTTGGTCAATATACTCCCACCAAGATTCAAGAATTAGTGCAACAGGATGGATAAACAAAAATATTCCTAAAAATTCCTATATCCTCACTGAAACAGGTAATACGCTTGAAGCACCACTAACAGGAGAATATACAAAAATTCCTTTTGACTTTTATAATTTAGATGAAAGGTATGAATTAAAAAATGAGCTGGTCGATCATTTGGTAAAATCAGACTATTTTATTATTCAAAGCCGAAGAATCTTTATTAATCACCAAAACCAACCATATCAATTTCCTTTAACGTCAAGGTTTTATGATCTTTTGTTTTCAGAACAGTTAGGATTTGAAAAGATCCAAGAATTCAATTCCTATCCCCAACTTAGCATTGGTCATTTATCATTTGTCATTCCTGATGAGCTTGCCGAGGAAACTTGGTCTGTCTTTGACCACCCGGTAATTAGGGTTTACAAAAAGGTTAATCCCAAGGAAGCATTAGAATATGAAAAGTTACTTGAAATATAAAAATTTATATGCATCACTTGTCTTATTAGTTATATTACTCTTTGCTTTTTTCCTCCGGTTATACGGCATTAACTGGGATCAAAACCAACACCTCCATCCCGACGAGAGATTTTTAACAATGGTTACTCAAGCAGTAAGCTGGCCTAAAAGTTTGTCCGAGTATTTGGATACTAACTTATCTCCCCTTAACCCTCACAATAACAACTTCGGATTTTATGTATACGGCACATTTCCCTTATTTTTTGTAAAAGCAGTTGCTGAATTTATAGGAAAGGCTGACTACAATTCCCTAACTTTAACAGGTCGTCTAATCTCTGCAACTCTAGACACACTAACCGCATTTCTTGTTTTCCTAATAACCTTTAAAATTACAAAACGCTGGATAACTTCTATCTTTAGTCTTTTTATCTACACATTTTCCGTCTTGCCAATTCAACTTTCTCACTACTTTACAGTTGATCCGTTCTTAGTCTTTTTTAGCACACTCACATTCCTTTTAATTCTACATTTAAAAGAACACGAAAAAATAACATCAATTTTACTTACAAGTGTCCTTGCTGGTATGTCGTTCGGACTTGCCTTCGCATCCAAAATCCAAGTTCTACTTTTTCTCCCCACATTATTAATTGGGATAATACTTTTACCTAAAAAGAGGGATCTACTGGGTATCCTTTTGAGCCTTAGTGTTTTTATTACATCGGCATTCTTTAGCATACGTTTAGCACAGCCATACCTTTTTGCCGAAGATAGCCTTTTATCTCTAAAGCTAAACACAAAGACCCTTGATAATTGGAAGGAACTAAATAACCAGTATAGTGAAAAAACATATAGAGATAACATATCCATCTATTTCCCTCCTGCCACCATTTTTATCAATGCAAAAGATTACCTTTTCCCATTAGAAAATATTATCCTCTGGGGCTCTGGTATACCCTTGGGGCTAACTTACATTATTGCTTTGATCTTCCTATCCTTCAAAAGTTTGAAACACATTCAAAAATCTTCGAACTGGCCCATACTCTTAATTATCTTTTGGATATCTTATTTCTTCCTATATCAAGGACAAGTTTTTGCAAAGTATTTAAGATATTTCTATATAATTTATCCTTTCCTCTCAATAGTTGCCGCGCTTTTTCTCACTGAATTGAAAGGAAACAAAACTGGGAAATTCGTAACCTTGCTAATTCTTTTACCAACTGTCATCTGGGCCCTCTCATTTATGTCCATTTACTCAAGGGGGCATTCTCGAATAAAAGCGTCTGAGTGGATATACCGAAATATCCCAGCAAAGTCCTACCTCACACATGAACACTGGGACGACATGCTTCCTCTCTGCATCAAAAGTCATCCGTGTGGAAATTATTACAATCACATAGAACTACCACTCTATGATACGGATACAGAAGAAAAGTGGATTAAAATAAAAGAAAAGTTAGATAAGGCAGAATACATCATTTTATCAAGTAACAGGCTTTATGGCTCCATCATGACTGTTCCTGACCGTTATCCCAAAACGAGTAAATACTTTGAATCTTTATTCGATGCCTCGCTGGGTTTTGTGAAAGTAGCAGAATTTACCTCCAGGCCTACCATTCCATTCTTTAGAAGTATCTGCATAACCCCCCCTTGGACCTGGTATGGAAAGATTGCAAGAAAACTTCAGGAGTGTGACAGTGACAGTATCTCTTTCGTCGATGATTATGCTGACGAAAGTTTCACTGTTTATGACCACCCAAAGGTATTAATTTTTAAAAAGACGAATGAAAATCCTTAGCAGGCAAAACATCATCGTTCCCATCCTTATTGTTATTCTGGGTTTTAGTATCAGAGTATATAATCTCGCTATTCTTCCTTCAGGATTCTTTGCAGATGAAGCTTCGGTTGGCTACAACGCCTATAGCATTCTGGTTAAGGGAAGGGATGAGTATGGAACTAGTTTTCCTCTTTTTTTTCGCGCCTTTGGAGAATATAAAAACCCCATCCAAATTTATACAACAGTTCCTTTTATTGCTCTATTTGGTCTTAACGAATTTGCAGTCCGACTACCTTCTGTAATGTTTGGCACCTTGAGTATTGCCGGCCTTTACCTTTTAATTAAACAGCTCCTTGAAAAGAGAAAGGCTGCTTTTGCTATCGCATCCTTTTCCTCTTTGTTTCTTGCTATTTCACCATGGCACGTCCATTTAAGTAGGGTTGCCCTTGAAGGTCAGTTGGCATTTGTATGCTTCACAGTTTTTGCTACATATTTTTTTCTCAAAGCACGCTTTTATCCAAGAGATCTCTTTTTAAGCATGTTGTTTTTTACATTAGCTTTGTATAGCTATTTTCCAGCAAGAATTTTCATACCTCTTTTTGTCTTAAGTCTAGTAATAATCTACTACCGACAGCTTTTACAAAACACAAAAACTTCTTTAACAGTCGGTACTTTGTTTTTTTTACTTCTTCTACCCCTTAGCTTGCATCTACTATCAAAGCAAGGTTTGTCCCGTTGGAAACAGGTGAGTATCTTCTCAAATCCACCTCAAAACACTACAACTATAAAGCATATCGTAAAAAACTACATTAGCCACTTCTCGTTAAATTTTCTCTTTTTAAAAGGAGATATTGATATGCCTGGACAATTTATTACTCGTCATTCAATACGAGGTATGGGAGAGCTTTATCTTTTTCAATTTCCCCTTATTATGATTGCAGTTTTCTATCTTCTGAAGAATAAATGGGGGTCTGTTGCCCCAGTTTTGCTTGTTTGGCTTTTTCTCTATCCTAGTGGAAGTATGCTTACTGCTGATTCAACTGTTCAGGCAACAAGGTCGATCATTGGAGTTGTTCCTTTTCAGGTTCTTTCTGGCATTGGTTTATTTTTCCTCGGAAAACGCTTTAAAAAGATAGATTTAGGTTCTTCTTTTTTAAAGTTAGGCTTTTTCCGTTACTTCTTCCCCCCAATTTTATTGACAACTCTTATTCTTTTCTCTTTTTTTCGTTACCTTAATTTGTATTTTCAAGAATACAACCTTTATAGTTCCGACTTCTGGGGTTGGCAATATGGGGCCAGAGATATTGTACAATTTTTTGATACTCACCGGATAGAATATAGCGATTTAGTAATGGCGCCTGAATTTAATGCTCCTGAAATATTTTTCAAATTCTATGCACCCAACTCATGTCTAAAATGTCGAATAGGACTTCCTGACAATTTTTATAACCCCTCTAGAAAACAGCTTTTTGCCCTTTCTCCAACTTACCTTTCAAACAATCAGGTTCTGAAATTTAAAATAAAAAAGACAATCTATTACCCTAATAAAACTATAGCTTTTCAAATAGGAGAAATAGTACAATAATTCTGCCACATTCAAAGCAGCAGATATGAAAATAGGATTCGACTTAGATGGGATTTTTATTGATAAGCCACCCTTTATTCCTAAAAAACTCATCGACCGACTGTATGGAAGTTACGATCATGGGCTCTCCTATAGATTTCCTTCCAAGCCTGAACAGTGGATTAGAAATATAACGCACATTAGCCTGTTTCGGCCGGCAATATGGGAAAATATACAAAAAATAAAAAGTACATGCACACAAAATGCTCATCATTATTATCTTATTTCAAGCAGATTTGGTTTTTTAAAAGCAAGAACAGAGTATCTTCTCAACAAATACGAATTGTCGGGAATTTTTGCTAATATTTATTTAAATTTCAATAATGAAGAGCCGCACATTTTCAAGGAAAACATACTGAAAAAACTCAGGTTCGATCGCTATATCGATGATGATTTACCACTCCTTGAATTTCTTGCAAAACATAACCCTAAGATTGTGTTTTTTTGGCTTAATAAAAAGAGTAATCTTAGACTATTGGGTAATCTCATTACCACCACAAATCTTCAAGCCATCCTAAAGTGATCCAGAAAATTTGTGTCGTCCTCAAAATGTTTCTTCTAAATATATTGCTAAGTCAAAAATCCAGAATTTATCCATAGATGTTCAATCAAGACCTTATATTTATTCTTCGCTGATGGCTTCTTCTCTTCCTTGTGGGTGCGGGGGGGTTCCTTTTGTTTCAATTATCTTTAGGCATTTTACAAATGTAGGGTTTGGCTTTTCAAAAACTTTCGGCTTTTTAGTAATCTCCTATATCTCCTTTCTTCGTGTCACTTTTAAAATTGTTCCCTTTAAAGAAGGCTTTCTATACACCCTTCTTCTTGCTTACCTACTTATTAATCTTGCCATCTTTATTAAAAATAAAAAAGAAATAACCGGTCTTCTTCAAAAGAATCTAGGTTTTATTATTTTCAGGAGGTCTTATTCTCTACCGGATTTCTCGGTTCTACTAACTTACCCATCTTTGTTGCCCTAACTACACACCTTGCACCTGGGATGTTAGTGCAAACCACCGGAGTACCCAAAAGCATTGCTTCCACCTGAGCCGAAGGAAAGCAATCTATTCTTGAGGGTTGCACTAATAAAGAAAGAGATTTGTAGAAACATGCTAAATCTTTTGAGTTTTTCAAAGGACCTAGAAGGGTGATATCTTTTCTATTTTTTTGCAAACTCAATGTTTTTTTTAATTGGAGGGCGGAAAAGATGATGATGACTAAAACTTCTTATTAACCTTTCAATCTTTGTGGTCGGCATTCTATACGAAAGTTTTTTGTTGTTTCTGTGAGACCTATATAACCATTCAATTACTTTTCTTGGAATAAAAGGCGGTTTGTTAATAAACACACCATCAAGGTCAAATGCAATTTTTTTAATTTTCCTCTTTGATCTCATTAAGTAGGGTTATTATACTGTAAGACATGGGAGGTGACTTAGTCTATATTTTATGGTGGTGGTGGTGGTTTTTCCTAATTGGGATTGTAAGTATTCCACTGACTTTTATTATCTTTAAAAGATTTTTTGATCTTGGTTATGGACTTTCCAAAACAATCGGTTTTTTAGTGATTGCATATTTAGTTTTTGTTTCAGGAACCTTGCATCTTTTACCCATTACCGACACAGCCATCTATTTCACCCTTTTAGTTTATCTTGGCCTCAACGTCTATTTATTCAATCAAAACAAAAAGACTTTGCTCGATCATCTCTCCAAAAATCTAAAAATTTTAATCTGGCAAGAAATTTTATTTACCATTGGACTTTTGTTCTGGTCATTTGTCCGCGCCCACCAACCGGATATTAATGGACTTGAAAAATTTATGGACTTTGGCTTTATCAACTCGGCACTCCGGACAAAATATCTTCCCCCAGCTGATATATGGTTTTCTGGAAGTACCATTAATTATTACTGGTTCGGGCATTACTTCACCGCAATAATAACCAAGATTACCCAGATTCCTTCATATATTACCTATAACCTCATGATTGCCTCAATCTTTGGACTTACTCTTACATCAGCTTTTTCTATCGCATCAACTCTGGCAAGACAAATCAAACCAAAATTTGAAAAACGAAAAGTAATCTTGGCAGGCTTAATATCTGCAATACTTCTAACCCTTGGTGGTAACTTCCACACGCCAATTTACGTTCTTAAACAAGGCCGTGATAAATATTGGTATCCTGATGCAACAAGGTTTATTGGCTATAATCCTGACGTTGAAGACAAAACCATTCACGAATTTCCCCATTACTCATTCGTTGTTTCTGATCTCCACGCACACCTTATTAATTTACCCTTCGTTCTTTTGTATATTGCCTTACTTTTAAATTATGTCACCACTAAAAACACAAAGAAGCTATCACAAGTAGCACAAGTATCACAGGTAGGAAAAAGGCTAGGAAAAAAGTCTGTGTTAGCTTTAATATCCTTGATACCCGAGATACTTACTAAATTAAAGATGTTAAATTTACTCCCTCTTGGATTTTTGCTAGGAGTTATGTTTATGACCAGCGCTTGGGATTTTGGAAATTATTTACTGACAACCGGTTTTGTCGTTTTTCTTTTTAATTTTCAAGTCTACAAATTCGACTTAAAAACAGTCGTTTCAACGGCAAGCCAAATTATCCCAATTATCGTCATTGCAATCCTTACCGCACTGCCTTTCATTGCCAACTTTGAGTCAATTGCCCAAGGAGTAAAGTTTGTTCACACTCACTCACTGCTACGGCAACTGGCAATCCTCTGGGGTTTTCCTATTATTTTAACCCTAATATTTTCACTTACAACTCTTAAACTTAAACTGAAATCTATCCAAAAAAATGATCTTTTCATCGTCGCGCTTCTTATCTCTTCCTGGACACTCATCGTCATTCCAGAAATTATTTATGTAAAAGATATTTACATCGCTTCGCATTACCGAGCCAACACTATGTTTAAACTTACTTATCAAGCTTTTGTAATGTTTTATTTATCGGCAGGCTATATTGCAGTAAGAGCTTTAAAGGCATCAAAAAATCTTTGGAAGTTTATAGTCACAGGCGTATTTGCAATTTCATTCACGCTAGTCCTTATTTACCCCTACTTTGCGATAAAATCCTACTACGGTGATCTAAAAACCTACAAGGGATTAAATGGAGAAATATGGGTTAAAGAAACGCACCCCGAAATTTATAGCACAATTATCTGGATCAGAAAAAACATTAAGGGTCAGCCGGTCATCTTAGAAGCAAATGGAGATTCATACACCGAGTTTAACTTAATTTCGGCATATACCGGACTTCCGACAATAAGCGGCTGGTTTGTCCACGAATGGCTTTGGCGAGGAGATTCCTCTTTCCCTCAAAAAAGAGTAACAGATATAGAAATAATTTATACTTCAAGCGACTTTAACCTGACTAAATCTTTACTTAAAAAATACAAAGTCGAATACGTAATAATTGGCGAACTCGAACGCCAAAAATACCCAACTCTTAACGAATCTAAATTCTCCCAACTTGGGTCAGTTGCATTTTCTTCAGGAAACACAAAAGTATATAGGTTAACAAAGTAACTTTCCGCCCCGCCTCAATCACAATCTCTCCAAATGTGAATAGTCGAAATGGTCTTTTCCCCCATATTAAGTCCAGTCGCTAAGTTAACATCCCTCACTACCTCATTATTAATCTCAACAGCAGATACCCTTAGCCTAATTCCATCAGAATAGAATCCAATTTCTGATGGTACCAATAACAATTCTTTCCCTTCCTCAGTTGTGGTCACTTTATAATTCAAGTTGACCTCCACATCTTTAATTTTTTTTCTTAGATAAACGTGGTGCTTTCCCGGAAGACTACTTTTAGTTTGACTAAAATTAATATAATTATTGTAATAATCCGACCAATCACTGTAATTGTAAATTGCCCAGCCTCTCTCAACTAACTTGTCAGTTACCTCCTCAGCTTCCATGCCAGCCTTAGGATAATAGGTATCCTGAATTCTCGGGGGAGTACATAATGGCCAATTTACCAAAATTACCAAGTCAGATAAATATATCACCAAGGCAATGAAAACTAATCCAACGAAAAATAATATCGCCAGAATCTTTTTTTTCATTCCCACCCATGTTAACAAAAATACCCCTACTCGCTCAAGTAAATAATTTGTACCCAAAATACTTTAATCTGCAACTAAAATAGCTATTTTGGGTACAAAATCTCCTGCGAGGGTTGCCCACCTGCAACGATGTAGCAACTTCGGGCGGGCAAACCCGAGTAGGAGGAGTTTATATATACTTAATTCACTCTCAAAAACATAAAAAGTCTACAAATTGACAAACTAACAATAGCAATATATTATCAATAATATGACAATGACAATAACAGCAACACGCCAATGGCAAATTCATGTTCCCAAAAGCATCAGGGAGTTAATTGGCTGGAGGAATCCGGGGAAGGTCGACATACACACTGAGGGAGATAAAATAATCCTGAAACCTAGAAAGAGCGAGGTGCTTAGCCTAATCGGAAAATATAAGCACCTAAGGCCGACAAAAAAAATTGACCTTGATAATATCCGAGATTACATTAACTACTCCAATCTGTGAAAAAAATATTCCTCGATACCAATATCTTTCTCAGGGTTCTCGTAAGTGATAATAAGCAAGCTGAGGAAAGTGCGGTGCTTCTCAGAAAAATTGAAAGTGGAAGACTTATTCCATATACCTCAACCATTGTCTTACTGGAAACAGCATTCACCCTAAGGTCCTATTACAAAATAAAAAATACTCAAATCATCAAAGATGTCGAAAAAATTCTTAAACTACGTAACTTAACTATTATAGAAAAAACTGATTTTAGAAAGTCTTTAGAAATTCACAAAAAAACAAAAGTCAAATTACCAGACTGTCTTATTGCAACTCAAATTCCTGCAAATACAGTTTTAGTGACCTACGATCGCGAATTCCAAAAAATCCCTGCTCTTTTAGTAAAAACCCCAAAAGAAGTTTTAGAAAACTTGAAAAACTAGAGTATAATTAAAGAAACGCTAAGACCGGCTTTTTACTTGAGGTTGCTTTCTATCCATTTCTGCACTTCGCTCCAACTTCCCCCTTTCGCTATAAAAACATATAAGTTGTCATACTTCGGAGATTTTTGAGGGTTTTCTAAAAGATCTTCGGGAAATACCTGCGAATTTATATTGTCGCGGGATTGGTAGAAACGTCGGGCCAAAATTGCAAGAGCAGAATTGTCAAGATCAGTTTCAACATATCTTAATGCAACATCTCGCAATTCAAACCATTTTTTAGGACGAAGCAAAATTTCTCGTGATAAAACTTTATCCTTAATTGCAGCAACCACTTTTTGCTGTCTTTTCTCGCGTGCGAGGTCTGTCCCCTCATCTCCCTCGGCATTTCGAGAGCGAACAAATTTTAGAGCAGTTTCTCCATCCATAAATCGCTTTCCCTGAGTAAAGCGAAGAGTTTCATAGCGGCATTTGTACTCGGAGTAACCGCCACACAAATCATTTTCGCGCCCAGCAATTGGA
>MGGC01000038.1:73760-115984 GCA_001792215.1 Candidatus Woesebacteria bacterium RIFCSPHIGHO2_01_FULL_38_10 | reverse complement strand
TAACTCATCAAATATTTCTGTGGCCACGCTTACTTCCAGTAGTAAAAGTAGTGTTCCTTATACGACGACAGCAACTCATTTAGCGGGAGGAACTACAACTGTCTCGGCTCAAGTGATAATGAATTCAGGTATCTCTGAGGTGGCTGTTTGTTCGGATAGTTCTATCTTGACAATTACTGCACCACCACCTCCGACTAATACTCCCGGAGGACCAACCAATACTCCGGGTGCACCCACCAACACGCCTCGGCCAACAGCGGTACCCCCCACAGCCACTCCGACTCCTGGAATCTGCAGCCAGCCTCGCCCCCGAGATCCGCCTGATTGGGGTTGTAATAGGGAAACCGGTAATTGGTGGATAAATTGGCAATGGCCCAGGGTTTGGGATGCTGACGGTGGGCGATTTGTTTCCGAGTATCAGTTACAGGTGGATAATGAACCCAGTTTCTCAGCTCCTTATGTATATAATTCCTGGTGGCAAAGTTCAGCCTTTTTTCAGTGTAGTGATGGAATGTGTAATTACACCACCTGGGGCTTAACTTCCAACAGAACTTATTATGGTCGGGTCAGAACCAGAGGAGTTTGTACAACCTCAAATTGGGGTTATACTGGTGGCCTTTGGAATAGTTGCGCCTGGTGTACCTTTAACTTATTGCCGGCAAACACGGTAATTGAACTAATGACCACTGACCAGCTTTGGGCAACCAATATTGATAAACCTACAAATATTGCCATTGACAGAGTTAACTTTTCCTCAAGCAATACATCAATTGCCAGTGTTAATCCGGGAAGCGATGGGAGTTCGCCTTACCGAACGGATGTTTACGGCGAGGGAGTAAGTCCTCCGGATGCTACTATTAATGCAAGTATGGTAATGGAAGGTCGTCCGATATGTGATGATTCGTCTCAGGTTAGCGTAATTAATCCTCCGCCCTGGTTCCAGGTGGAAAACGGGGATGTATTATCCGGAGGCGATGTAATTTCCCAAATTGCCGGAGGCTGCCCTCTGAATTCGCCACCCTGTGATCCATATCTTGTTAAAAATACATCCGGCACCCCTGAAGAGGCAGCCGGAATTCCCTCAGCTGGAAGAGGAGGAAACGTTTCCTGGGGAGCAGGAAACGGACCTTCTCGGCCGGGATGGGTGGTGGAAGGATCTGATTACGGAGGGGATACATACACCTATCAATTTTTCCGGGATAAAATTCCTACCAGTGTAAGTTTGGCTAGCCTTGGCCCGACAGTTACTGAAAGTAATTTATTATCCGGAGGAACAGAATATCCTTCCGGAAGCGGCTATTACTACTATCAATATTCTAATCCCTCTGATTTAACTTTGACTGATGGAGACGCTTCTTTGAATATCGGCTCAAGAAAAGTAGTTGTCTTTGTTCAAGGAGGTAGTGTTAAAATCGATAAAAATATTAATCTGACTGATGGGACGGGTTTACTGCTTTTGATTACCGACGGGAATATAACCGTTGATGAGAGTGTAACTGAAATGGAAGGGTTATATTTTGCCCAAAGAGACTTTCTGACCACCGATGTACAAGGATCTGATTTGACGCTTTTGCTGCGCGGATCAGTGGTTAGCCAGGGAACTTTGGTTATGGACAGGGATCTTCCCAATAACGCCATAACTCCGGCAGAAACCTTTAAGTTTGCGCCTGATCTTCTTATGAACTTTCCTGCCAGCTTAGGGGAAAGACACGCTCGCTTTAGGGAACTGGCACCGTAGGGTCTTGATGTGCACATTCAGTATCTTGGCGACCAGCCTTATGGTTAGCAGTTTGATGAATAGACTTACTTGATGCTTACTCAATTTGATATAGATGCTATAGTTGTGTGTAACCCCGACGGTCAAGCCGATGCTTATAATGACCTTATACTCTGACCGTCTCTGACTCAGCCATTACTTTCTATATTGTTAATCTAGTAGGACTTGAATATTTTATCCGACAAAACGACGTTGAAGCCTCTCCCTAAATATGGATACTTGACTTCCTGGGTTATATAATTGATTATCAATCAAGTTTCTGGGTAAGTTCCGGAAGGTCCGAAATCTTCCAGAATAGACTATGAAGAAAATTATTTTTTTGTCAACAACTTTTTTTTTCTTTTTTCTTTTTTTCTTTGAAGTGTTGCCAATCTTGGCTCAAAAAAATACACTTCAAGAGCCTGAAGAGATTTCACAGGAAGAAGCAACCGCTTCTTCCACCATATTGGAAAAGGCAAAAAAAGTTGAACCAACGTCCGCTCCTCGGGCAGATATTACCCGTGAAACAGAAGAGACAGTTGAACCTCTGACCAGGCTGCTCAACGAACAGAAATTAGGTGCGGTTCTGCCTTACAACCTCATAAAATACGCAATTCGGGGAGCGGTTGCCTCCGGCGTTCCGCCTAACACAATAGTTCTGCTTTTACTTATTCCCGGTGTGGCTGCTTTGATTGCCGCAGCCAGACATCTGATCGGAATAAGAGGTTTTGGAATTTTTTTACCGGCGGCCTTGTCCGTAAGTTTTGTAGCAACCGGACCGATAGTCGGAATAATCATATTTTTGCTCATTGTTTTTGTCTCAACGTTCTTTCGTATGGTTTTGCGAAGGTTGTCCATTATTAAACTTCAGTACCTACCCAGAATGGCTCTCATGCTTCATTTTGTTGTATTGAGTATTTTATTTCTTCTTTTTTTAGCGCCTTATATAAAAAGTCCTGATATAAGCAGTGTCTCAATATTTCCGGTTTTGGTATTGGTTCTTTTATCAGAGGACTTTAGTAAAGTTCAACTGGGAAAGTCGGTTAAAGTTGCAATGAGTTTAGCTTTAGAAACTTTGATTTTGGCACTTACCTCTTTTGTCTTGCTGGCAACCAAGAGTGTTCAGGAATTTGCCCTTCTTAATCCTGAAGTCTGGATTTTATCAATCTTTGTTTTTGACTTTTTGTTAGGCAAGTATGTGGGTTTAAGGTTTATGGAAATTTGGAGATTCAGAAAACTTATTTCGGGCTGAACTGCAAAACTCAAAATGCAAAACTCAAAACAGATCAAAACTGAAAGTTTTTAGTTCTAATTTGAATTTTGCCCTATATTTATGCGGTTTTCTGATATTTTAGGTTTAAATGCCCGGACGCAGCTTTTTTCCTATCCCTTTAATAAAGCCCGAGGAAGAAGCATCGCCAGTTCAAAAATAAAAACAAAAAAGGTTTTGTCAAAAGCTGGCATACCAGTTCCCGCAATATATACAAAATTTAGCAAACCTTTAAAGATTAAAAACTTTAATTGGGGTAAACTTCCTGACTCCTTTGCTTTGAAACCCTCAAAAGGATTAGGAGGTGAGGGTATCATTGTTGTCAAGAAGCGTACCAAGGACGGTAGCGGTTGGATAACGACTCAACGGAAAAAGGTTACTATCGAGGATTTAAAAATCCATGTTTTGGATGTTTTGGAGGGAGCATTTTCAGTTGGCAATGTGCCAGATAGTGCTTATATTGAAGAGTATGTGGGAAGACATAAAGCCTTTAAGAAATACGCCTTTCGGGGAACTCCAGATATCAGGGTCATTGTTTTCAATAAAATTCCGGTGATGGCCATGCTCAGACTTCCTACTAAAGAATCAGGTGGCAGAGCTAATCTTCATCAAGGAGCAATTGCGGTTGGAATTGATATTGCAACCGGAATTACCACTCAAGCTTTTTGGCACTCAGAGTATATCTATTATAAACCGGGAACAAAAAGAAAGTTAAATGGTATAAAGATACCCAACTGGACAGAGATGTTGGAGATTGCGGTTGAGGCCGGAAATGCCGCAAATTTAGGCTATTTTGGGGCTGACGTTGTTCTTCATCCTGAAAAAGGTCCGATGATACTTGAACTTAATTATCAGCCGGGATTGTCAATTCAGTTGGCCAATGAAGCTGGTTTAAGAAGAAGGCTTGACAGGGTTATGGGTTTGGCGGTAAAGGATAGTGAACACGGAGTTAAAATTGCCAAAGCCCTTTTTGCAGAGAGATTTGCTGATAGGGTTAAGGCTGAGGAGGGGATAAAAACTGTTAAGGTGTTTGAGACAGTAAAGATAGTAAATGCCTGGGGAAAGAAGGTAAAAGTTACTGCTAAAATTGATACCGGTGCCTGGAGAACTTCTATTAATGAAGGTTTGGCCAGTGAGCTTGGACTTTTAAAAGATGATAATATTCTTTGGACAAAGACTGTAAGAAGCTCATTTGGCAAGGAGAAAAGGCCGGTAATTAATTTAAGCTTTTGGTTGGCAGGAAGAAAAATTACTACTCCTGCATCAATTGCCAAAAGAACTGCATTAAAGTTTCCCGTAATTATTGGCAGAAAAAGTTTAAAAGGACTTTTAGTCAATCCCGATATAACAAAAGATGAAAAAGAGGAGGCTGTAAAAAAAGCAAACTGATATGAAGATTAGCTTAATTACAACACTTTTATCCTTGGTCGAAAATAAAAGAATTGAAGAGGAAGTTAAGGCTTTGGGGCACGATTTTGAACTCATTGATTTAAAGAATTTCGGCTTCATTCTCAAGGAGGACAGTTTTTTTATTCCTCAACTTTCTGATTTGCAAACAGATGTTATTATCATGCGGGGAATTTTTAATTCGATTAAAACAATATCAGTTTTGATTAATAATTTGCGAGGTAAGGATGTTCGGGTTTTTGATAATAATTTTCTTGAACATAGGTACTCAATTGATAAAGTAACTGATCTTATAAAGTTATCAATTAAGGGGATTTTGGTTCCGGATACGGCCTATGTAAGAGACTTTTCAAAATACCAAGAAAGTGCTGAGAAGATAGGCTACCCAGTGGTTGTTAAATCAGTAAGGTCGGGCAAAGGTGCAAGTGTTTTTAGGGTAGATAGTAAAGATAGTTTGGATGTTCTGATAAGGCAGCTAGTTGATCAGGGAAAATTGGCCAAAAGCTATATCATTCAGGAATTTATACCTTATAAATACGATTTAAGGTGTTTAATAATTGGAGAGAACGTTTTCATTATGCGCCGTATCCCCAAGAAGGGGGAGTTTAGAGCCAATTTTTCTTTAGGAGGATCGGTTGAGCTGCATGATTTGGATGAGGAGGGGAAAAGGCTGGCAAAATACGCATTGAGGGCGGTTAATATGAGTGTTGGCGGAGTTGATATTCTTATTGATGAGAGTGGCAAGCGTTATATTTTGGAGGTTAACCATACGGCCGGGTTTGTGGGAATGGAGAAGGCAACTGGCAAAAATATCGGCAGGCTTTATCTGGAGCATGCTTTGAAGTACGCAGTATGAAAATTCTTATTGTAGGTAAGGTAACTAGCGGACAGACAAATAGGTTAAAAGAAGAAGGGGGGAGACGCGGACATATTGTTGATAATTGTTCAAGTTATGATCTCATAATTAGAACCGCAAAAAATTTTTTTAAACCCGCTGTTGGGGGTTTAGATTTGCAAAAGTATAATCTTATCTATCTTCTTACGGTTGGCGAGAGGAAATGGGAGTGGTATATAAGCTGCGACTATCTTCATAAAAACTTTGGAACAAAGATAGTTGAGTTTAAGATGATTGATCCTGCCTATAAAGTTTATTTTACTCCGACTTCTGAATTGATTAAACAAATTGAACTTGGAATAAGGTTTCCCAAGACGAGCATAGTTCTTTCTATTAAGACCTTAAGAGAGGCTTTAAAAGATTTTAATTTTCCGGTTGTTATAAAAAACAGTTACGGTCAGAGAGGACTCGGGGTAAGTAAAGTTAATTCCTATAAGGAAATTAAAAGGGTGATTCTTAAGGATAAGGCTTCTGTTTCTTTCCAAATTCGCGAATTTATTCCCAACGACGGAGATATCAGAGTTTTTACGGTTGGATACCGAGCTATTGGAGCCATGAAAAGGACTCCTTCTCAGGGAGATTTTAGGAGTAATATCAGCCGGGGTGCAAAGGGGGAGTCTTTTGATTTAAATAAAAATTCTGATATACGGGAAATAGCGGAGAAATTGAGTAGAATAAACCATACAGAAATTGCCGGAGTTGATATTATGCTTCATAAAAAAACACATCGAGCTTATGTGCTTGAAATTAATAGAGGTCCTCAGTTCAGAGGATTAGAGGAGTTTACCGGAGTAAACGCTGCTTTGGAAATTATCAAATATTTTGAGCTTCTATACGAAAGCCGGACTCACTAGGAGAAGTTAGCCAATTGGAAATATTTCTAACTACTTGTTGCATTTTTCCATATTATTCCTGCTGGATAACTCCAAGCTTAATAAGCTCTGGTGCTTTTTCCAAGCTCACGTATCCGGAACCTAAAGCAACTAAATCAATCGCCTCAATATCAGCGTATCCGAGATTTTTCAGCTGTTCTAGATGATGAACTAAGGTAAGCTTGGCTGTCAAATATCTAGTTTTTTTGGGTCTTTCCTCATTTTTAAATTTATCGATAGTAACTTGTAGTCTTTGAGATAATTCAGGTAGTAAATTTTTATAGTAGGTTCTGATTGATAGGCTGCCTTATGTTCGCTCACTGCTGCAAGTAATTCTCCTACCGCTTCAGCTCCTTGCATATTTGAGGCTACGTAAAACCCTCCAATATGTTTTTTCTTCTCATCAGAATCCGGTTTTCTTAAACCAAAAAGCTCGGCTTCGTCTTGGACATCTCTCCAGAAATTTCGATTGGAAAGGGCGCGAAGAGCATGAACGATTTCATGAGCCAGACTTCTTCTAACTCTTTTATCAGATGGGTCTTTAATTTTTTCGAATCTAGGTGCGTAAATTGCATCAATAAGAGAAGGCCCTCCTTCTTCAGGAGAAATAAGCCCTTCTCTCTCAACTTCTTGGCCCAGCAATTCAGCCTGGAAAAAATTTGACTTATCTTTGCTTCTTTAATCCTCCGTAGGCAGTAATTCTTCTTGATTCATCAGTGCTCCAAATTCCGAATCTTCTAAATAGAGGTTCAACTAGTTGTAAGATAACCTGCGATCTTTTTTTTACAGAATAAGTGTATTCAGTTTTCGGGACATTTTCTTTAGAAGGAGTTTGTGGGAATGAAAGAAGCGGATTCGGGCTTAAGTTCTTAACAAATCCTTGAGCTCTGATAAGAAGAGCAGGAATTTCTTCGTCTTCAAAATCAGTTGGTATTTTACTTCTTCCCACAGGGGTCTTTTTGCCTCCGCCTCGACTATCTCAGTTGGATTACCCCTGAGAAAATTACCTACCAGCCGTGCCTCCCCGTCTGTCCAAAACATCTTACTTAATTTAGTTTGAGGCTCTTTAAACTTGGTTTCTTTTGGAGTCCTTACTGGAGTTTCGTTCATATCCCGTATACTATTTACAATAGTAGGTATGTTGAATAAGAAAATTAGGAGTTATCAGAAATCCTTTAAAAAATATGGTGTTTCGCCAAGAGCCCTTCACTGGGTTTCGAAAGAGGCCGCCGAAGTTCATTATAAACAACTTATTGCCGACCTTGATTTTGAGGGAAAAAGTGTTTTGGATGTTGGGTGTGGGTTTGGAGATATAATTCCCTATATCTTGGAAAAAAGTAAACATTTTGAGTATATAGGTATCGATATAGTTCCGGAGTTTATTAAAGTTGCAAAAGATACTTACAAAAACCGAATTAATATTAAGAAAAAGCTAAGGGTGCATTTCTTAGTGAGGGATTATATAAAAAATCCTCTTAGGCAAAAATTTGACGTTGTACTTTGTTGCGGTGCTTTAAATTCGAACCCTTCTAATTCGATAAGATATCGAAAAAAGGCAATAGAAATAATGTGGGAGTATGCCAGAGAGGTGGTTGCTTTTAATATGTCAGGGGGTTATCCTCAGCCTGAAAATAAGAACGTTAATAGGGTGTTCTACGCAAATTCACTTGAGATTTTGAGGTTTTGCTTTACTCTAACCTCAAAAATCATATTTCGCCATCATTATCGAAAGCGCGACTTCACAATCGCGATGTTTAAGTGAAAATTAGATTTCTGTTTGTAGTTTTGTAATATTTTGTAGTATTTATCCCCGGTAAAACTATCAATATTATCAATACTATCAATACATCGATGTATTGATAGTGGAATGTTAACGAAGATTATTTCGAGCGGCTCTGTCTTTCATTCTTTGCCATTTTTTCTTTCCGGCCTCACTCCAATTTGTTCCGAAACGTGGAGGTAATTTATCTAATAAGGATTCTATTTTATCGATTATAGTTTCCCAGTCTTTCTCTTTAGAAAAAGCCAGAAGTATTTCCTTAGTTTTGGGTTTAGCGTTTTTGACCCAAGATGCAACAGATCCAATAGTTGTATATGTTAAATGTATTGAATTTTTAATTTCTGTTGGCGATTTTCCCCTAATAAGAAGAATTGCCGCCGCGAACCGTTTTGCAAGCATCATTTCTTCGGATCGAGTGAGAAGATCGGAGAAGAATTCAGAAGCTTTTGAAGCATTATTTATCTTTGCTAATGAACTCCAAAATTGCTTGAACATAACAGTCTCGATATCTTTATCAAGTTTTTTTCTTGAAACTTTTGGCATGGAGCTAATACATCGATGTATTAGTAGTAGTTTACAGATTGTGATTACAGGTAGTCAACTATTACAATTAGTTTTTTTTATCCATTAGTATTTTGTCATAGAAAAATGCTACACGATTTAGATAGGTTTTGTGTAGAGATGAAATTTAAAATATACATTTCAACTTACTGTAGCTTTCCGCTGAATCTTAACTTTCGTTTTTCCAGTACTATTCGGTATGTCGTACCTCTAGATACGCATGGCTAAAGACGGCGATTCTTGTGGGACACTCGGTGTCTTATTTCACTTCAACATTCGCGCCTGCCACTTTCAGTTTGTCGGTTGCATTTTTAACATCATCAGCTTTGGCATCTTTCAAAACTTCGGTTGGAACTTGTTCGGTCATGTCTTTGGCCTCTTTTAAAGTCCAGTTTTGATTGATTTCCCTTAAAGCTTTGATAACTGCGATTTTATTGCTGCCTGAAGCAGTCATTACTAAAGTCTGCTTTGTAGCCCCGCCTCCTGATGGCGCTACTTCAGCAGTCTGAGTTGGTTGCGGTTGGGTTACTGCTGCAGTTGCTACTGGAGTAGATACTCCCAATTTTTCCTGCAAAGCGCTAACCAATTGGCTAAGTTCAATAACTGTCAACTTTGCTATTTCTTCAACCAATTTTTCGACGCTTTTGGATAATTTTGTTTCCTTCTTTTCTTCTTTTTTAGTTTTATTTTCAGCCATTTTTATCACCACCTTCCCATCTTAAACTTTTTTAGTCCTGTACTTTTGAATTATGTATATCAATTTTTGTAAATTTGCCTCTAAAATTGACACCAATCCGTACATGGGATTGGCAATTGTCCCGATAACTTGGGAATAGAGGGTATTTTTTGAAAGAAGCTTTGAAAGTTCCGTTAAGTCTTCTTTATCCTGGAATGTTCCTTCGATGATTCCTACTTTTAGTTGGGGAGTTTCGTGCTCTTTTGCGAACTTGGCCAACACATATAGTGGTGCAATAGGGTCGGATTCGGTAATTATCAAAGCCAAAGGCCCCTGCAAAACTGTATCTTTCAAAGTTTCTTCCGGAATTTTTGCAGCTTTCCCAGCCAGAGCAAAAAGAGTGTTTTTGACAACGGTGAAAGAGGCTCCGACTTCTTTCAAACGAGCTTTAAGATCCTGCTGCATTTTAACCGAAAGTCCTAAGTAATTAATTAGAACCAAGGCTGATGCTGATTTCAATTCTTCAGTTAGATTAGCAACAAAAAATGTTTTTTCCTGGCGTTTCATTTTAAAGTAAAAGATTCATTAATAAAAAATGCACTCCCAAGGAGTGCTTTATTAATCCGCCAACAAACAACTGCGATTACAGCTCCTCGGCACGGCTTATTTGATAGAATAAAAGGGTTTTTAAACTCTATCCCGCATGCTTTCTTAGGATAAGGTTATTTTACTTTAGAGGGAAGGAAGTAGTCAAGGCGTAATTGAGAAAGAGTGTAGGGGGAGAATTTCTTTAACTTCCTGTTTCCCCGGATTGTTGTTGGTGTTGTCTTATTCTTGCTACATTAGGAGGAACTCCCGGTTGAGCTTTAGGGGTTGAAGAAGGACCAAGAGTTGATCTCGTTAGCGTTACGGGTTGGCCCTTAATTCGCTTTTTCTCTCTTTCCTGCCATGCAGGTCGTTGCCCAGGTGCTTCTGACATAGTCGGATTATAGAGTTAAATTAATCCAAAAATCAATAGTCAAAATTTCTGGTCTTACCCCACTTTTGTCTCAAATAAGCTTCAAATAAGTTCGGACTTCATTTATTATTTTTAACTCCCTGATCTTTGGCAGTTATCCTACCAAATAAATTCCCGATTACTCTAGAAGGTAGTGGTTTGATCTTTGGTCTGGTAGGTTTTGTGTCTGTATCAGCATCTGGAGGTTTTTCTGAGGGTAAACCCAGTTCTTGTCGTCCCCTTCTGATGACTCCTTGTCTTGTTCTTTCAGTAAGTGTTTCACCAATTAAAGGTCGGCTATCTCCAATTACACTTCCTGTGGGTTCTTGGGAAACACCAAGTTGGTCTTCAAAAGTTTGGGGAGTCGGTGGTGGGGTCGATTTTCTTGCACCTTTCCACCATGGCTTTTTTCTTTCCGACATTGTAATTCCAAATTGTAACCTATAATGTTCCCTTGCGTCAAATGGTATAATATAAAATAGATATAGGAGAGAGGTGGTGATAAAAAATGGATGAGTCAGAGGAACAATCAGGTCCTCAGAAGAGAAGAAGTTTTGGTTCTGAAGGAACTCAGTCTCAAAATAAATCTCCCCTTACAATAAGGCATAATACTTCAATAAGAGGTAGAAGAGGAGTTAGCATTATGGAGACACACCATCCTAGTGGCAAAATTGTAGCAAGAGAAGAACCAAAACCCAGTATGGATTAGCCCATGTGTAGTTTACTTTCAAGATTGAGAGTTTTATAGTTTCTTGATGAATGGGAAAGCTGAGGGATTTTTAAAGAAGCTTGAAGATTATTTGGGATAAGTTAGTTTAAATCTTCCAATTCAACTTGCATAACTTTCTTTCTGAAAAATTCAAATCTTTCCTTTGTTTTCTCAACATCCTCTATGTCGTTTTCGCCAAAATTTTCTTTCAAGCGTTTATCCCTTTCTATTTTGAGTTTTGTTAGTTTTTGTTTTTCTTCTTCGCTTATTTCATCGGGACCCTTTGTTGCAAGTTCTCTTCTGAATGTTGCATACTCGCGATCTCCAAAAGCAGATTCAAGTGTAAGGTATGCTTCTCGGGCATAAGCGGCGTTGGCTTTAAAAAGCGGAAATGCGTTTCTGATATTTGTTCTTATCTCATCGGCCTTGGGATGTGTCTTTAAAAGAGGGCTGGTTGCAAGAAAGCGTTCAAAATTAAGGTGTTGCCAGGCGATGGTTCCCTCCTGCATAAAAAGCCAGTCCAGTATCGAGCCTGCGATTTCAACCCTATCATCGGGAGTCTGATCAGCCCTTTTTAACTTGTCAGCAAATTTTATATGGAATTCTTCCCACTCTTTCATGGCTGCTTGAAGACTTAATTTACCTTCTGTAGATCCCATGTGGTTCCACAAGTCACCAGTGCCGATTGCTCTTGCTGCCCAGCATTTTTCCGCGTAGGGTTGGGAAATATGAAGACCTGATTTAAGGTCTGTTATTTCGGAGACGTCAAGTGAGGTTTCGTTTTTGGGATCAACATTAACCGGGAACGATTCGTTAAAGACAAAGCTCGGGTAAGTTCCGCCTATCGTCTCGACTGCTTCGAGGATTTCTTCGTTGGAAAACGCATTCTCCTTTCTTCCGTCCGCAACGATGATGTATCTGGTCATTTTATCTATCAGCTCATAGGCGCTGTATTCTTCGTTGCCGATCGAGAATTCTTCGGGATGGGTATGGTCGTATTCAGGAATTTTTATCTGCTTTTTGCGACCGGTTTCTAGGACATCTTTTACGACTTTCTCGGCCCGTTGTGGAACAAAGCCTCTGTTTCTTTGTCTTAGTCCGCCCTTAACTTCCCAAGCCTGCCAGCTGTCGTGTGCAGAGGCAGCGACTTCTAAAATCTCTCTCTTCCCTTCAAAGATTGTCGGATCGGCTAACTTTACTGAATCAGAAAAAAGAATTGCACTACCGAGGACACCTTTGGAATGTTCGACGTTATGGAAGGCAAAATGGGGAAAACGATCTTCAAGAGTGTTTCGGAAATGTTCTTTTATTTTATCAACCGCTTCTTGTCTGGAGGCAACCTGAATTTTTTCCGGGGCATTTTGCAGTTCAACGCCGCCTGCCAGTTGTTCGGAGTAGTCCACTTCTTTTTGCCAAGGGAGTGGTTTATCGTTGAGAACTTCTGAATAACTTACTCCTAAGCCGCTATCTTCCACACCTTCATTTTACCCTCTCTTTGTTGTGCGAATCAAGCAACCTTTAATCTTTTTCCCTTTAAGGATATTTTTTGTTAAGATTTACTAAATCGTTTCGAATGTGAGAAGGGTGGAAGAAATGTGTTAAACACCTCGGAGGTGTCGGAAAGATGACACCTTGGGAGACAGTTGACTTTAATACACGCTTATGAGTAAATAAATTAAATAATGAAAAGGCTAGTTTTACTTTTTTCTTCTTTGGCAATATTGTTATTACCAGCAACAGAAGTTTTTGCCCAGACAGATTCACAGACGGTTGACTCTTCAGAAGGAGTTTCTAAAGAATCTCTTATAGCCCCTGATACGTTGTACCCACCTTATCCTGGGAGTGAGCCGGGATTTTTAGGACAAGACCACTCTTACAGCGTAGTTTTTAGAGGAAACGGCGAAGCAGTTGTTTCGGCAAAGATAGTTTTTATGAATAAGAAAGATGATACTTTGGATGAGATTAAGCTTCGGGTTACGAAAGTGCTGCCGACTAACTTAAGCGTTTACCAGGCGATAAGTCTGGGGAGGTGTTTGAGATATTCGTCGAGAACCTACGACCCGGTTGAGAATCGCTATCTTCCCTCAAGATGCATTGAAATTGAAGAGCCTGATTACTATTCTTATTACGGAAACGTTTCGTATCAGAAAGCCAAAGCCGAACTTGATGTTGACACTTTGAAAATTACGCTTCCGAAAGCAGTTGCATCCAACAAATCTGGTGCTTTTATTATTTATTTTAGAGCCATAGGATATGCCAAGAAAAATTTATTTGGCGCGTTTAATTATGAATTTGAAACTTTAAAAGCAGAGGAAGATATAAGAAATCTGATGCTTGGGATTTCCACCGATTCAGATTTAATTTTAAAGGGTGTTAAGGGGGAAGTTTCTTATCGCTTTGAAGAGTCGGCATTTAGCGCACTTGAATCGGCGGGCGCAGTTACCGCTCCGCAGAAATCGATTGCTATGGACCGCTTTGTTTCCCAGATTGGCCATGGGAAAATTAATAAATCTGCCTCAAACCTGGCAGCCCTCGAATCTTATAAGGTTGAAGGAGATTACGCTTCTTCGCGAATAAAGCTTTATGCTAAAGAATTGACAATTGGCTTTTTACTAATTTTAATTTTTGTGGGTTTAACGGGTTTAGTGGTAAAAAGGATTTACAAAAAGTTCAGTGCGCTTAAAGAAAAAGAAGTTGGCGATTCCGCAGAAAAGAAGGAAAACTTATCTTCAAGCAGCGCTTTACTGCTTTTAACTTTGGGAGTAAGCTTTTTCTCCTCGGTTTTAGTTTCAGCTTATAGCGTCTTTGTCTATTTGTTGAGCAAATTTTTATCTGGTTTAGTCGAATATCAGTTTTTGGGTATGTTTGCACTATTTTTAATAATTGCCTCATTTATTATCTATGCCATTTTGATTTTTGCGCCCGCAGCTTTTATTGGAGCTAAAAAGGGAGTGGGATGGGGGATAACCACTTTAGTTTTTAGCGTAATTTGGATTGTTCTTTTCTTAGGAGTTTCAGTTTTTATTATTTTTGCCTTGATAAATACAGGGGGCTCAGGCCCGATTGTTCCTCTTTTCAAATCCTTATAAGCGCTGGGTTTTAAAGGCGGGGTTTTAGTAAATATTTTAATGGTTTTTTCCTTACCCCCCTCTTATTAGGCGCTTCACAAGAGGACATACCACTTTCAACTCTTTTTTCAGTCACGGTGCAAGTATTTTCAATATAAAACCGACATCTATCTGTACACGGGACCGCTTCTTTTCTGCCACTACTCCACGGTAAAAATTCGTCGATTACTTCCCAATCTTGAGATAAACGAAGTGTTAGTATTTTTGAAACTGCAACTGTGGGGTTCAACCTTAGTTAGATTATCTTCTCAAGACAGGTTAAGTTTCACTGAAGGACTCATGGTTGAACAAAGATAGGCTTTAACGAGTTGTTTACCTTCGCCAACTGCCTTAATTATGGCCAGGGCATTTTCTTCAAGCTCATTTTCCTTTTGGCTGACTTTACCGATAATTGTATGGATAACCGGCTGTTTCTTCTCGGTTTTTACCACAAGGGTATTTGCTGAGAACTTTTTTGCATCTTTTGCCTCTTTAATTAATGTTCCTGTTTTGGGATTGGGCATCAGCCCTTTCGGACCCAGGACTTTAGCAAAGGTTAGGAGTTTGGGCATCATTTCAGAAGTTGCCAAAAGTAGATCAAAGTCAATTTTGCCTTTTTTTAATTTTTCGATAGTCTTCTCGTCTGCGACCTCGATCTTTTTTTCTTTACCGGTTGGGTAAGGAAGTTTAACATTTTCGTTTATTTTGGCCCTTTTGGTGATTAGATGAAGCTCAATAGTTCCATCAAACTTTGAATAAGAAGTTTTCTTTACAAGCTTAATAGCATCAGGTAATTTATACAATTTTGACTTATCAATTTTACTTCGGAGCTTCAGATATTTTTTGCCTCTGACTTTGGCTTTTTTTCTCTTAGCTACCGATTTTTCTTCTTCAGCCACGTCTGGTATTTCGCCAGTTACGACTTTTATTCTTTCTCCGCCTTTTAGACCAACACTTTCAACTTGTGTCTTCTTTTCTTCTTTCGCCCTTTTTTCTTCTTTTTTTACCCTTTTTTCCTCATAAATTTCTTTTCCCGATTTTTTTTCTTTGGAAAAATCCGAAATTGTGGCTGTTTTTGTTTTACCCATATAATTCGTACTTTCTTTAGGAAAGAAAGTACAACAAAGAAAATTATTCCCCGATTTTTACACCCATTGATCTTGCCGTACCTTCTACAATTCTTTTTGCAGCTTCTAAATCTTTGGTGTTAAAATCATCCATTTTTTCTTTTGCGATTTTCTCTACCCCTGATTTGGTAAGGGTTCCAACAATATCTCTTGGAGTTGTACCCGATCCTTTTTCGATTTTGGCTGCCTTTTTTATCATTTCGGTAACTGGAGCCTTTTTAATCTCAAAATCGTAAGATCGATCCTCATAAATGGTAATTAGAGCAGGAACAATCTGACCTTTCATCCCGGCAGTTTTTTCATTATACTCTTTGACAAAATCCATAATGGCAACTCCGTGTTGACCCAATGCAGGACCAAGTGGAGGAGCCGGTGATGCCTCACCGCCTTTGAGGTTCAATTTAAGAGTGGTTAAAATCTTTTTTCCAGCCATATTTTAGAGTTTAGAATTTAATAATTAGAAATTAGTAATTGGTAAAGTAGGACTTCCTTAAGCAGAAAGTTTTTTCATCGAAGTTAACAAGACATTTTAATTACAAACTTTCGATATGCCACTTTGCTTTTAGGCTCCTATCTCCCTAAGACCCAGCTAAGCTTGGAAACAAAGTCTGGCTTGATGCCAAGCACAACTCGGAATGAGGTGAAAGAATTTTAGCATAGTAATAACCATTAGAACAAGGGGAAAAATAAATCAACTTCGGGGGGTTAATTAGCTTTGAACCCCGGTAGTATGCTGTTAATAATGCCACGGAGAAAAGAAATTTTAGCAAATGGTCAAGCGTATAATGTATTTAACCGGGGAGTAGCCTCGTTGCCGATATTCAGTAAAAAGAAGAACTACACGCGTTTTATAGATTTAATTAATTTCTATAGGTTTGGTTTGAACGTAGATAACCCCAGGAGTTGATACTCTTTATACTTTTGCAATCTGCAAAAGATCGAGCTCAACCGGGGTTTCGCGGCCGAAGATTGAAACCAGGATCTTTACCTTTCCTTTTTCTTCGTCAATATAATCAATTGTTCCCAAAAAGTCAGAAAAAGGGCCGTCAGTGATTTTAACCGCCTCGCCGATTGAAAAGCGTGTTTTAAATCTTTTGGCAGGTGAGGAAACGAACTTTTGGATATTTTGCACCTCGTTTAGAGACAATGGAGTTGGGTTTTTTCCAGCTCCGACAAAGCCGGTAATTCCCGGAGTGGTCCGGACCGCAAGCCAGGTGGGGTCATTAAGAAGCATTTTAATAAGCATATAGCCGGGAAATATTTTTTCTTTGATATTGGCTTTTTTGCCCTGTCTTATTATAATCCTGTCCTGAGTCGGGATGAGAATCTCGAATATTTTTTCTTCAAGCCCCATTGTTTCAACTCTTTGTCTTAAAGTTTCAGCGATGCGGGCTTCGTGACCCGAGGTTGTGTGGACAACATACCATTTTGCCTCAGGATTTTTTTTCTCATTTATAACAATATGACCGGGGATTTTTTTCCTGCCGGTTCCCCGTTCCGTAACAATTTTTCCCTTATCGTCGTCAGAAAGATCAGCGTCTTTCTTAACTAAATCCTTAACCTTTTTTGCTTTTTGCGTATCTTTCATAATTATTTTGAAATGGTAAGTTCCAATAGTTTGGTGAAGGTAAAATCAAGCACTCCAAGATAAAAAGAAACTACCCCGGAGATGATAAAAACAATAAGAGTTAACTTTATGATCTCCTCTTTTTTAGGCCAGGTGACTTTTTCTAATTCTGATTTTACTTCTTGGATATAATTTACCAAAGCCCTCACAGATAAGAATTTTATCATAATTTATTTTTATACTCAACAAACTCGAGTTTGTAATTCACAACGAAGAGTTTTTGAATACACAAGTTTTGCAGACAGGTCTACCTGCGCAAGACAAGGCTTAAATCACCTTCGAGGTAGTAAAGCTTGTCCCTTCGGGCCACCGTTCGAGGTGGTTAATAAACTACAAGCATAAAACTGCTTGTAGTAAATTTAAGTAAGACGGGTATTTGCACAATAAAAAGAAAGTAAAGGATTAGTTTGGGTAGTATAATGGCCTGGAAGTAAAAAAATGAGTTATCCTGATTTTTTCTTCGAAAAAAAGCTTTGGAAGAAAGGCCATAAATTAGTTGCAGGAGCTGATGAGGTTGGGAGAGGCTGTTTTGCAGGACCTGTGGTTGTCGGATGTGTGGTATTTCCACCCACCTTTAAAGGAGAGAACCTGCAAGGTACCCGCCAAGGTGTGAAAATTGATGATTCCAAGAAGTTGACTGCCAGACAAAGAGAAATTGCTGATAAATGGATTCGTAGAAACAGTGTAACCTGGGGAATTGGGGAGGCGAGCGTTCCTGAAATAAATATGTTGGGAATGACTCGAGCAACATCAGTTGCATTTAGAAGAGCAATAATTGATGCGAACGGGCGTCTAAAGTCAAAATACAAAATAAGATCGATAGACTTTTTACTTCTTGATGCCTTTTATCTTCCCTTTATGCGCGGTTTTCCTGTTGGACGAAGAAATATTAAAACCTGCAAAAACGCAAAAAAGGGGAATAGTGGGCATTTAATCTCGCGCTCTCGGTCAAGACAATTGGCGCTAATTGATGGTGATGAAAAGTCATTCTCGATTGCTTCTGCCTCAATTATCGCCAAGGTTTATAGAGACAAACTTATGGAAAAAATCTCTGAAGAGAGAAATCTTCGAAAATACAAGTTTGATAGGAATAAAGGTTACGGAACGAAAGAACACAGGCAGGCAATCTTAAAATACGGGATTACGAGGTTTCATAGGGAAAGGTTTGTCCAGACTTTCCTAAATAAACTCATATAACTTTTCAAAACCGAATTATAAGTGAGGTTTTGAAAAAGCTTCTGAGATTGGTTTAATAACTTCTCTTCTTTTCCAATTCGATATAGTGTTTTATTCGGGACTTTTGCTCTTTTCTTTTTTCCGAAGGTGGTTTATAGCGTTGTCGGTCACGGATCTCCTGGAGGATTCCAGAATCCACGACCTTCTTTTTGAAACGAGCAATAAGCCTTTCCTCTGATTCTCCCTTTTCCTTTTTGACAACAACCATTATATTTCGCCCCCTTTCGATAGGTGATTTGGAATATTTGATTATGAGTCATATAAATTCACCAGAAACTATTTTAGCAGATGTTGCTAAATAGTTGTAGTTTTAAAAATTTTAAGCCCCAAGCCTTACGAGGAAAGTTGGAAGCTACCAGAACATTCAGTAGTATTCAACGACCAGTTGAGGAATATTGCCTGAACTTTGCGAATTTTCATTGGCTTCAAAATAGGTAAAATCACCGGTTGCGTCTCTCCCGGTATTTTCTGTCTGAAAATGAATCCTAAATTGACTTTTTGAGCGGGCGTTGGCAATATCGTCTCTGACAGTGTCGGTTACATCAACATCTTTCCATTCCACTGCCGAATTAGTTGCCAGAGTTGCGAAACTTGAGGTTAAGGTGGAGATTGCATAATCGCCATCTTCCAAAGAATCTCCGTAAGTTAAGTGGTCAACTTTTAAAGACCCGCCAACGCTGTAAGGATTTCCGATAATTTTCGCCTGATAAAGCCTTAAAATTGCCTTTTGAATATTTGCGCCAGAAGGGATGTTTGAAAGATTGAAGCTGACAAAACCTCTGCTTACTAAATACATGTTTCTCCCGGACCTTATCTCCAGTCCGCTATGACCTTCTCCATTACTGGAACGAAATCCGTCCAAAGAAGCGCTTGAGGATAAAATTTTGGTTTTTATAGCCGGGGCAGGAGTTACGCTGGGCAATGGCGTTGGATTTGACTTTTTTGTTGGAGTTGGCGTTCCTGATTGAGCAGGAAGAGGAGTTTCTGACGGTTCTTGAAACGGCGTTGGCGATGGATGGGGAGATGGAGTTATTAGCTCGTCAGTTTCAGAAAATCGGCTCATTCTGCCTAAAAAGAAGACTCCTCCTATCAAGGTTAAAATTAAGCTAAGCACTCCTAAAGCAATTATTATTTTTTCAGCCCTTGAAATATTTGGGAGCTTGCCAAACTTTTCCTTTTTTTCCCGGGAAAACTCACTGCCTTTAATCACGTCCTCATTCATGGAGAAAATAATAGCTTAAGTTTTATTATTAAAGCAAGTTGTAGCCCAAAAAGTTGAAAGTCTTAATATTAAGGGGATTTTGAACCCACCTTATAATTATAGGCCGGGTTAGGGCAGGTGGATGGAAGATTACTTACTTCCAGTTTTGCGCAAAGATCATAAGTTTTTCCGTCTGATTTATAATAGTAGTTACTTTGGTCTTTAGGGTCTTTGGGAATATTGGCCAGGTAAGCGGGGACAAGCCCAGTGCAGCCTGCTTTACCTGAAGCGTCCTTGTCTAGACCTTGTGGAAATTTCTTGCATTCTGCGAAGTAAATATCAAGCAGGGTTTGTAGCCTGGCTAGATCTTGCCTTCTTTGCGTATCCCTTGAGGATTTTAGCTGATCGGAAGGAGAAATTCCCAGTAAACCCCCTGCAATTGGCATTCCCGATAACTGATTTATGAATTCTTCAAGATTCATACTTGCGGCCGGTTTTTGAATAACAACATCTTTTCCGAAATCGTCAAATTTGGCAACCAGAGCCATTTTAATAACCTTATTATCTGATCTGCCAAAGACTTCTTCTTCTGAATAAATGTTGCTGATTATTGGGGAAAGATTTTTAAAGTCGGCTGAAAGTAAAATTTTTCTGGTGTGGAAGTTATTACTGTCGATAAATACTTCCAGCTTGAAATTTTTTATATAGTCGGAAGCTTTAATTTTGATTGCTCCTTGTGAAGGAAGAGGAAGTTTATATTGTTCCTGATAACTTTTTTCAGCTTCTTTAATAAGCTTCTCTCCGATATGGTTTAAAACTTCGTCGCTTTGGTTTAAGCTGATTTTATAAAAAGTGCCAGTGTCCTCCCTGACCTTCTCGGTCTTCATTCTCTCCAAAACAAACTCATCAAGATACTTTTCCTGAGTTTCTTTTAAATAATCATTTAAACTTTTCATCTCTTTTCTTTTATCGACTTCTTTTCTGGCCAAAGTATTTAGACCCGAGGTATCGTAAGAAACCCATTTATCGGTAATTGGGCTAAGCTCCTCCTCTTTTATACCGGCCAAACTTAAAAGAAGTGTGGGAAATTTGGTTATTTTGAAAAAGATAATGGCATCTTTCTTTTTCAGATCCAGCTTAAAATCTTTGCTGATTGAGGCGTTTAAATCAAAGATTAGATTTTTAGGATCGCTATAATCGGCGGCGCCCTTTGCTTCAAGATCAAGTTTAGCCAAACCCAGAGAGCTGATTAGACTGTCCGAATCAAAGGCTAAAGAAACATCAAATGAATGTTTTGCTGCATTTTGTTGAGCTGTTATGGTTTTTTCGATTAAGAATTTTGGGGTTTTGGGTGTTAAAGGCAGGCTTTGGACAAAGTGCGAAATCCTTTTTTGAAAATCAGGGTATTTTTCAAGCTTCACCTTTTCGTAAGCCAGAGCCCAGGCAGTAGCGAAGAAACTGGCAATAATTAGAAGGAAAATGAAAAGAATAGCTGAAAGCGGAATTATTTTAGGGAGCTTTTTCTCTTTAGATTCTTTAAATTCGTGGTAAGGTTCGGATGGTTGGGTAAGCTCGGAAGGTTGCGAACTTTCTGAAAGGGGATTGAGTATTTCTTTTTTCGGGACAGAAGGATCCATAAAGTAAAGTATATTTCAAATTGTTTTAAGATTGCAAGAAGAATCTTAGTTACTTTTTAAGTATTGCAAAAATCTTGCCGGCGTGAGGACTGTTTGTTTTAAGGTCTTCTTCTAACTCTTCTGGAACTGTTAAACGGACGGTCTGTCCTGCGGGATTTTTTTCTGAAGATGGTCTGTCAACTTCTTCAGACATGCTTTAATTATAGCGCATTTAATCAAATTTTTTTGAAAAATGCACTTTTTAGCCAAACCAGTAGTTGCTGCGGCTTGTGTTTTTGCACCCTTTAAAGGAGAGAACCTGCAAGGTAGTCAGAAATTACTTCTTAAGTATTGTAAGAACCTTGCCGAGAAGATCAACTAAAGGTCGATTATATCAGATCTGCCCTTTTTTGGTGGAAGTTCTGATAGAGAAATTTTACTCCTTTTTTTAAGTCGCGTGCAGTGTTGGGGTTCTTTGCCGGTCGGAGGTTGACAATTTCCTGTCTGCGGGATAAGTTTATCACATTCAAATTTTTCATTTCCCCATCTAGTTTTTCCATATGTTAGTCTGAAATAACAGCCCGAACAAACATCCTTTCCTTTTCTACTGGGTGGATATGTGCTTAACCTATCAATCGAAACGCTTCCCATAAGTTAAACACATTATAGGCTTTTTCAGGAGAATGTAAATATTTAACCAAGTTTTGGGCCTTTTAAGAAAGATCACCTCGGAAGGTAGCCCGAAGGGATTCCTCCGAGGTGAAAAGTAATTCCTTCCACCGTCCGGGGAGTACTTCGCACACCGATTCGGCTGAGCTCACGGTCGAAGCCCCGGAGGTGTTTTTTTGGTTTAAGTACGAAACTTGTGGAAGTAAAAAAAGTAATTTCCGGATACGAACAGTTACTTGACAAATTTGGCAAAGAAAGTATATTATAGGGTTGTACTAAAATCAAGAAAGAAGGTGAATATGAGACTATCATTATTTAGACGAAAATCTGCAGATTCTAGTGAAGAACAGCCTGGACTTAATCTCAGAGAAGTAGCGATATCTGGGTCTTTGACCGAAGAGCAAATTCTTAAATTAACTCCAGAGCAGTTGAAAGATATAGAGGGATATCAACGTGCAGATGCTGATGCTGGGAGAGAAAGAGGCGAACCCGCGCGATCCTACGTTAGTTTTGTGACTACCAAGGCGCAGATCGAAGAAGCTTGGGGAAAAAGAAGAAGAGTAGAGGGAGAATAATTTCATTCTGGAAAAAAGCACTGTGCTTTAATCTGTCGCAAAAAATGATTTTGGGTTGATAAGTTTTCAGGATCTTTTTTTCTTTTCTCCTTCTCTTTCTCTTAAATCTTCCAAGAGAGCGTGGAGTCTTCTTAACATCGTTTTCTTCAAATGTTTCTTCAAATAAAAGTGAGGAAAAATGTATGGTTCCGCCGAGCATACGCTGATTAACGCCTGTGAGCATATTCGGGTCTATATCTATTCTTTGTTTAGCCACCAGTCTAGCCAGTTTATTTAATTCACCTTCAGTGATTACATCCGTGGGCTTTATTCCTAGCTTGATTAGTTTTTGTCTGGATCTTTGTCCATCTTCTATTGCTTCTTTCAACATTGCCTTTTCGGCCTTTTCCCTGGAATCGGGATCGGCTGATCGGATATCTTCGACTAAGTTAGCCACTCTTGCAATTTCGGCACGGGGACGTTTTTTACCACTGAATAAACGACCATATTCCTCTTGCCGTCGTGCCATTTCTTCTTCATCCACGAGCCTCATTACAAGGCGGGATGGTTGTTTTTTTCTAAATATTTCAAGAAATCCCATGTTTCAATTAACCTATATTTTACCTTAGTTTACGAGTTTTTTAAGGGAAGGAAATTTATTTGTTGTCAATTCCGCTAAGGCTTGCAATTATGCCAAACCTATAATATATTATCATTATCTTTAAAGTATGACTCCTGAGAACCCACTATTAATGGTTGCTGAGTTGAATAAGCAAGTCTCTGATGCTATATCAATGATTGAAGGTGGCAGAGAGGTTGAGTTGGGCGGGTTAAAAGATGATTTGAGCCGACAAGCAGTGGATTTGAGGCGTATTGCAGCGACGCAGCAAAAAGAACCTGCACTTAAACAATTAAAACCGTTCGACTTACCGGGACCGGAATTGATAGCGTCTTTTTTTGAGAATGTCAAAGGCGCAAGTAATACACCTATATGTGTAGAGATACTTAAAGCCGTACGGAGTATGAAACCAGGCTGGCCGGATATAGAGAGTGCGTTTTTTGAAAGACCTGCTTATGTTGTTCCGGAAATATTTCCAAGTCGGAAAGTGATTGAAGGATTGAAGGTGATAGAAGGGTGGGATAATGAAATCACTTCTCGTCCCAGATCTGTTTCACTGCCTGGATTACCAACAATAAGGCAACCGGAACTAATTCCTGTTCACCCGCCAACGCCAGGAGTTAGACTTCAACGGATAAAATCAATTTCTGGAGAAAGGATAAAAGAAATTGTTAAGGCATTATCTCGCGGCAGAGAGATTCTGGGTGGATTAGAATTTGGCGAATCAGTAAGCTACGGAAGAGTTAGGGTGACAGAAGTATTCCCTTCTATCAGAATTGATCCTTTATTTATCGAAGTTGTAGGCGGGCTTGATTCCAAAACTCGTTCCATTGTAAATGGATCATTAGCTCAATCAACCAGACTGGGAATTAGGGCAGTAACGAGTGGACTGACGGCAGGAGTAATTGGAAAAGATCCTTATTTATTGGAGGAAGTTAAGGAGGAAAGTGAGAACTATTTTGCCTCAAGGGGAAAGAGATTGGCGCGGGGGGCAGTGCAAGGGGCACTTGTCTCTTCAGAGTTAGCTGCGGTCGCATCCATGGCTGGACAGAGGGATTTAAGGTTAACAGCTGCTGAAATTGGTTTTTTGACAGAAGCGGCTTTGGGTATGTTCAGAGGAACTCCTATAGGATTGACTCCTAGAGAAGTAGAAGCTATAATGCGCAGAACAAGTCGGGTTCGTTATTGACTTATTAAGAAGATTCAGCAAAGGTTTAGAAGTATGACAGAAAGAAGAGATCTTATAGAAGTTTTACCCCCAGAGGCCAGTCCCCTTAATCCTGAGGCTTTAGTGGACATGGCCAAAAAAGGAGTACCAGAAATAGGTCGTCTTATGGGGGCTACCTTAAATGCAATAGACAGGATTTCAGGCAGAAGATCTCCAGTTAAAAAAGAAGAAGGTACTGATTTAGCCAGGCAGCTTGTTGAGGACTTGGCCAGTGGCGACACCGCCTCCTACTTAGCCGCCAACAGTGCAGTGATGATATATCGCTTAGATAGACTATGTTATTGGGCTGCTTCGCAGGCTTCAGGAGGGTTGACAAGGGATGTTCATGAAGACTTTTTAACAGCCTCAGAAGGATTAATTTGGACAGGAGATATGGCTGGACTCCAAAGAGCCTTAGAGGTTTTGAGAAATCCTGGTCAGGCTGTACGTAAAGGTGGAGAAAAACTGGCGGGAAGATTGGGACTAAGAGAAGCGCCTCTTATGCCCTTAGAGAAGGTGATAGCCGGCATCGGTGCTCTTTCGCCATTTGTTCAAGCTGGTGCTAGTGCATACACAAGACTTGAACCAAGATTTAGGGCTGTTGAGGCTGCTCGGCTTGCAATAGCGCATACGCGGATGGTTAAAGATGATATTTTGGAATCAGCAGAAGGTTATAGTGCGGACATTGAGAAAGCATCAGGCGAAGTTAAACAGGCGCAAACAGAAGTAAGTAGAAGTTTAAAGGGTTCACAAAGAGCAGCTTTGATAGAGATTGACGATTCTAAAAGAGAGCGGGATGAGGCCTTAGCTGCACTTAAAAGATACTTAGGGGCAGTGGCCGCCCTTTCTCAGGCTGAAGCGGAAGGAGGGATGGCTTACGTTGATCTTCAAACATCTGTCCAGGCATTATATGCAATGGGAATGGGTTCGATTCCGAGTGCTTGGAAAACACTTCGGACAGCCACAACTAGCTATAAAGATGGCGTTGCAGCGGTTTTATTAGGAGCAGGAGGATCAACTTCACTTTTAACTACCTTGGTAGGGTATGCGGCCGATTGTCAATTTACAACTTCACACCAAAATAGGATAGAAGCTATGCAGGCAATGTGGGAAAGTTTGAGAGGCGCTACTCATAGGTTAGGAGAAGGAGTTGAAGAGTATATGGGTAATCGGGATAAAAAACTTCTTAGATAAAAACTTCAGGTTGAACTTTGAAAAAGCTTTCTTTCTCTTTTTACACTTGTACTCTTGTTACGTGAACAGGCACTTTTTCTTCATATTCGGCTCCCATCGCTCCGAATATTCTGTGGAAAATAAAAGATGCTACCCTCGGGGTGGTGCATCAAACGTACCTACCAAGTTTGACTTGGTGGAATGGATACACCGTCTCGGGATAACGCGAATTCTTCAAGATTTATTGTTTTTAAAATAACCCTTAATTAAAAAGCAGGTTTTTCATTAATAAATTGTATATGTATTATTTATTGACAAATTTAATGCAAAAACATATAGTTAACTGTCATATGATTTATACCGTTTCAATAACATCTCAGGGACAGATAAGCATACCGGCAAAGATCCAAAAAGAATTGGGTTTCAAACGGCCTGGTAAGGCTCTTGTAAGGGTAGAAGATGGTAAAATGGTAGTAGAACAGGTAAAGGATTTTTTAGAATTAGGAGGAAGTCTAAAAACTACCAAGCCTCCTTTGAGTTCAAGTGAGATTCATGAGATGTTTGCAGAAAGTTTAGCCTCAGAATATCGAAATGACAGTAAATGAGAAAAGTTATTGCGGATACAAATGTCTTTTTACGATTTCTTCTTGGAGATATTCCAAAACAAAAGAGAATAGCTGAAGATCTTTTTAGAGAGGCAAAAGAAGGGAAAATTAGAATTATTGTCCCACAAATTATAATTTTTGAAATTGATTTTATTTTGAGAAAATACTATCGATTTCCAGTAGCAGATATATCCTCGAAATTGAAGCCACTTGTTAACACCCAATATTTCCAAATTAATAATAGAGTTGTCTTTCTGAAATCGCTAGAAATTTATAAGAGTAGAAATTTAAGTTTTGTTGACTCGTATCTTTTAGCCTTGGCTGAAATTGAGAATTGCGAACTTTTCAGTTTCGACAAAAAACTTCTAAAAATAAAAATTTAATGTTTTGCTACAGATTTTGACAATGCGTTTGTGTGTGATATATAATCGCAAAAACCTATAATTTTTTTAAAAGTTCGAAAGATTAATATTTATGACAGGAAGAAAAGCTGGCGATCGGATGAGGGCAATATTGGAGGAAGAGAGAAAGAAGGAACAAGGACGTAAGGGGAGAGCAAGGGGAACTACAACAGCTTTAGTGCCCAGGTCAGGAGGAGGAGGATTATTGGGAAGAGTTAGCAGAGTATTGAGAGGAGGTAAAGGAGGTTTAACTTCTGATCTTGAAAGGATGGGATTTGATAAGTCCTCGAGAGATGTAGTGGATAGCGCAGCGAGCTTGGTCCGGCAGGTTAGAGGAACCGGGGCCATAAGAATGAGGGGTGTGAAGGTCGTAGGGACGGAGGTAAAGGCAGGTAGATTTAAAGGACCAGCATCTTTTCCTGACATGGGCGCTGAGATGGGTTTGGGATCCGAGGCAGAAATTATTTACTGGAGAGCCGGGGAGGCTGATATAGGTGAGGTGCAATGGTGAAACTCTTCTTAACTTAACAGAGTATTTCAGATTGTATGGGAGGATATGCTGAAGAAAAATTGCGGGAATATTTAACCGATCATGCGCAGGAAATAAGTGAAGACGGTAAGACTTTAAGGGGTGTAAAGATTACTGGTTCTGAGAGTCAGAAGATTGCACGTCAGGTTAGAGAGGAGTATTATCGAAGAACTGGCGTAGATGTGCGCCCCACAATGCCAGCTAATCCTGTGAGAGGAAAAATTGCGAGGATAGATGGACCATCCTCCTATACTACTCCTGACGGTCGTATACGAGTAGAAGTAGAGCCAGGACATGAGAGTAATATAATTGAAGAAAGAGGAAAGGGTGGTAGTGGGAGAAGACATGCGCAGATACAGCCTTTAGGTTTATTAACGCGCGTTGCGAAATCTCTTTTGGGAAAAGGGCCCGAGAGTGGAATAGGCATCACTTCAATCGTTGGTCCGGATAGACCGCAAGCTGCTTATGAAGGTGGTGGAAGGGGGAAGAGTAATGCTGGAGATATTGATCAAGATTTGGTATCTAAAATTAGTGGTTCTTTATCTCCTCAAGAAAAAGATAGCTTAGAGGTGACTCCGAGAGAGGATGGAAGAGTTGATTATAGTTTTACGGATGGAGATGGCAATACGGTTAGAGGGACAAGATTTAGGTAATTGCACTTTCTAAATCTTGAGGTTGTCTGTGGGGATATTTGTTCTAGCCGTATCGGGATTTATTACTAAGCCTCCAATCGGCCTCATTTGGCGTCGAGCAGCCTCTAACCTTGCCTGTCCTGTCTGCTCCACCACTCCTGTTTTAGGGCCTCTGGCATTTCTCAGATATTTTGCTATTTTCTCAAGACGCTCATTTGGATTTGGATTTTCAACGATTGTCATGCTCGATTATCAGATTTAAAAATAATTGAATTATCTTTCTTGATGAGGCAATTTTAGCAAATAAAGGGCAAGAGTTCAATGGCTTTTTTAAGCTTGTAATTTTTTCCGAATATTTTCTATAGCTCTTCTTGAGTCCCGGGTGGCATAACTTATTATAGTATTGTCTGAGAGTCTTTTATATTCTTCTATTGATCTTCCGATTGTCAGGTAGCCAAGATCCTTAAGGCGACCCAAGACAAAAGCTTCCTGGGCAGGAGTTAAATTGAAATCCGCTCCTTAATATTCGCCGTGTTTTACCAAATCAAAAAATATGTACGTATCTTTTTTTATACTTAGATTTTATGGATAAAGCCCGTAGATCTGATTTTATCTTAATGGCATACTGCTCAGATCTTTTTCCTTGTAATTTATGTAAATGCAGTGAGGGATAGAGTGGGTTAGACCTAAATAAATTAAGTTGCTTTTTCAGGACCGAATTTAGGTTAGGGTCTTTCTTGATTAATTTTTGAGCTTTTGGGAACAGTCACTCGGCCACATATTATTTTCCTACAAATGATAGCTGATGGTACAAGTATCTTTCTTTCAAAGATTGCTTGTGGCAGGCCTTAGTATCCCAACTACGAACAGTTTGGTGTCAGTTGAGCTCGTTTGATTTAGAAAGAATCCAGCAATTTCTCAATCCTAATCCTCAAATTACCTTTGCCTAAAAAAGTTTCAGGAAATATACTATGACTTAGATGGAGACAAAAGGGAGTAAGACGCTGGTTACCGCCAAAGTTAACCCAGATTTAGATGGGGTTTCTTGTACGCTTGCTTATGCCGATTTACTTAAGCAGGAGGGAACAGAAATAAATGGTGTAATTACAGGCTCACCACAGTCGGAAGTTAGATATTTTATTGAGAAACATAATATATCAATTCCAACCAGGCCAGACGAGAATTCAACTGATTGGAATAAGTTTATTTTAGTTGACGCTTCCTCAATGAAAGGCATGCCCAAAGTAGTTATACCAGATAGGGTAGTTGAGATTATTGACCACAGAACTGGTGAGCCAGAGAGGGAGTTTCCAAACGCAAGAATTCAGAATGAGATAATAGGGGCTGCAGCAACAATTATTGTTGAGAGATTTATTAAAGTTGGTAAGAAAATAAATCCAGACTACGCCATGCTTTTATACGGTGCGATTTATCACAACACCCTCAACTTTATTGCAACAAACACAACAGGGCGAGACCGAAAAGCTGTAAGATATTTAGAGACAAATTATAACTTAAACGAAGGAGTCATTCGTGAGATGTTTGATTTCGCAACTCGTGAGGTTGAGGCTGATGTTAAAACCGCCTTGGAAGATGACGCCAAGGAATTTGGTGAGGGTTGGAAAATCGGAGCGTACCAGCTTGTTGTTTGGGGAAGTGAAATTTTCTCGGACAAGAAGTTGATAGAGGAAAGTGTAAGAAACTTGAAAGACAAAATGGGTGCTGATTGGTCATTCGTAAATATAATTGATTTAGAAGCAAGGAATAGCCATATTTATTCAGAAAGTGATGATGGAGGGGAAATTATTTCGGAAGCATTGGGTGCAGAGTTTCGTAACGGGTGGATTACTTTACCGGCGATACTTCGGAAACAGATAATGCCGAAGGTTAACGAAGTAACGGATAATGAAAATGAAAGATTTAGAAGCAAGGCTTAAAAAAATTGAGAATAGGAACAAGAAAGTGGAGACTGACAAGGCTTGGGAGACAAGCTGGACACGCAGGTTTTTGCTGATTTTGTTTACTTACCTCTCTATTGGTTTTTATCTTAATGCAATTGCCGTCCCTAATGCTTGGCTTAATGCCATAGTCCCAGCAGTTGGATTTTTACTCTCAACTCTTACCTTGCCTTATTTCAAAAATCTTTGGAGTAAGTATATAAACAAAAAATGAGTAGTCAAATTAAATTAGTTGTATTTACACCCAAAAGCCACACAGATGTGGTTAGGAAGGCTATGGGAGACGCGGGGGCAGGCAAAATAGGCAACTACAGCCATTGCAGTTATTCAGTTGAAGGTATTGGGAGATACAAACCCGTTGAAGGTGCAAAACCCGCTATCGGTGGAGTTGGCAAGTTTGAGGAAGTTGAGGAGGAGAGGGTTGAATGTGTTTGTGATAAAGGCAAAGCAAAGGGTGTAATTGAGGCAGTTAGAAAGGTTCACCCTTACGAGGAGGTCGCCTTTGATATTTACCCTTTAATTTCGGAGGAGGAATTATGAGAACTATTTTAGTAGACGCAGTAGATACATTTGTAATTGAAGGCAAAGGAATTTACAAACCCATGTTTGATTTGTTGCAAAATTACCCAAACAGAAAGATTATCTTAACTAATGCAAACGATGAGCAGAAGGTGGAATTTGGGTTAACTAGCTTGCCTTACGAGTTATTTACTCTGAAACACAACCCAGATAAGACAGACCCAAAGTATTTTGAGAGTATGTTGAAACACTTCAATCTAAAATCAAGAGACGTCGTATATTTTGAGCATAATCCAGAAGCTGTAAAAAGTGCCCAGTCAGTGGGAATAACCTCATATTTTTATGACCCAGACAAGAAAGACCTAAAGGCTCTTAAATTATTTTTAGACGAGAAAGTTAAATGAGAATGCGGGGCAAATTTGTTATTGTAACAGGAGCTTCTACTGGAATAAGTAGAGCTGTGCAGGGCTGGAGGGAATCGAACCCCCAATAGCGGTTCTGGAGACCGCTGTTATACCATTTAACTACAGCCCTAAATGAAACTTCGGACTATTTTACTTTAACTTGGTAGTTTCTTTATGAACGGTGTGTTTTTTACAACGTTTGCAATATTTATTCAAGGTTAGTTTTCCCTCCATATTAAGCTTATTACGGACTGTGGCGTAATTTTGACTTTTGCAATTTTTGCAAACTAGTGCGACTATTTCTCGAGCTCCTTTTTTGGCCATGTAACTTTTGGTTAACTAAAAAACTTAGGACTTAAGTTTTAGTGTCTTTCTGAAACTGTAAAGTTTCTTAACGAGTGTTTCGCATTTTATCAAATATTGTTTGTGAATTAAAGAAGAAATATATTTTTGATCTAAACAGATGTCCAAAATAGCTACTATTTCGCTTATTGAACCTATTGAGATTAACAAGAATCTATTAAATTCCTTGTCTGATTTTTTCATAGACCCTTCTGTTAAGTTAAGTAGTGCTGAGGTTGCTGCTCTTCTAAGCTGAGAAGCGAGTCCATAGTTTTCTTTTTGAGGCAACTTGGAATTGAGTATATAAATCCCCTTAATAAATTGTCTTAGTTCTGAATATATAGGAAAATCTCTAAATCTGAATCCCATCTTAAGTTTTTAGTTTTAAGTTAATTGTGAGCCTGGGATGGGGATCGAACCCATGACCTTGCCCTTACCAAGGGCACGCTCTGCCAACTGAGCTATCCAGGCAAAGACGGGTATATTATATCAAATTTTTATATCTAGTCAGACTATCAAAAATGTGCTAAGAATTATTTGAGGATATGAGCAGGAAAAATGTCATAGGAGTCTTTATTCTTTTTTTAGGAGTTTTTATCGGGGTTTTACTGGTCCAGCAAAGTCAAGAGTACAGAGAAAGAGCTGAAGATAGAAAGAAAATAGTGACCATCTGTCATAGACTTGATTCTTCAGATAAGCCTTCAGTTGAAATCGAAGTTGAGGAAAAGGACTTAAAATTTTACATTGATCAGGGAGATGTGTTGGGAGGGTGTCCAGAAGAAATTGAGTAAATATATAAGCTTAAGCTTCGAAATTGACCCTTGAAAAAGGTTAGTGGCAAATGTTTAAATAAATCTATATGCCTGTCAAGAAAATTGCTGTTGCCTTGGTCATCATCCTGGTGGCTGTTGGAGGATTTGCTGCGGGACTAATACTTCTTAGGGAAAGACAAGATTTAAGGGAAAAAGCGTCCACCCCTACCGGCACAACAGAAGTTTCAATTTCCCCAGAAACAGGCAGTTATGAAATAGGGGAGTCGATTGAGACTACTATTTATTTTAATCCAGCAGGTATCGCTATATCTGGGGTTGCAGTCAGATTAATGTACCCCTTTTCTGGAGGAACTCCGGAGGTAAGCGTTGAAAATATTGAGATTAATTCAACTCTTTTGGCAACAGGCGATTGGACTTGTCCGACTCAAGATTCAACCCAGCAGGGCGAGAGTGTAATTATCGATATTGCCTGTGCCAATACCAGCGCTTCAGGATTCAGCGCGAGTGAGAATACTTTGCTTGCCAACGTAAATCTGAAGGTAAATCGACCGCCTGCTGTTAATCCTATAACTTTGCGTTTTGACGCAGCCTCAAGTGTAATTACCCGCAAAACCGACAACCAGGATATTCTACTTATTCCTTCGAGTACAGGAGTTTATACAATAGGAGAGGCTGAAGTGACGCCTACTTCGCCTCCTGAAGCCACTCTTACTCCGACTGGCACTTTGGTTGCAACAAGAACCCCGACCCCGACTTCCAGGTTGACTGTAACGCCAACCTCAACCATTTCAGCCACGCCGACAGTTACAAGTAAGGGAGGAGAAGAATTACCGGATGCGGGAATTTCCTATCCAACAATCATGGGAATTGTAATTGGGATTTTGATGATCGGTGGAGCACTGATTTTGATTTTGTGAAGAAGGGGGGCTGATAAGTAAATGGCAGTTAAAAAAGATCCTTATGAACTGTTGAAGATGGTTACGGCTTTAGCAATCTTTTCACTTCTTATTGTTGCTCTTATAGTAATGCGCTAAGAAACGCGGATTAATTATAGTAAAAATCTTCCTTTTAAAGTATTTTGGGCATAAAAAGTTGAACAGACCCCTTTTTTAAAAGTATAATATAACTTACTCAAAAATCCAGCTTGCCAGACTTGCCGAGATAGCTCAGCGGTAGAGCACCTGTTTTGTAAACAGGGGGTCAAGGGTTCAAATCCCTTTCTCGGCTCAAAAGATAAGCAAGCACGATTTTTTGGGATAAACCGTCGATCAGAGTGCGATTTTCTAGGAAGGTTCAAATTGGCTAAGGAATTGCGGTGTTGGAGTGGAGCCCGTAAATTTCTGCTTCGCAGAAACACGGGACAGGCAATTGAGCTAGGATGGCGGAGCGGTCAAACGCAACAGTCTGTAAAACTGTCGCCCGGATGGGCTACCCAGGTTCGAATCCTGGTCCTAGCACAAAAGGAGATTGGGGTTGGAGTAAGGAAAAATATGATATAATTTCTTATATGTCAATTACGTATCTTGATATTAAGGTTAAAAATCCTCAAAATCCGCAGAAATTTACAGTTGGACATTTTTTGGTTGATTCTGGTGCTGTTTATTCAGTAATGCCAACATCAGTTTTAAAAAAAATCGGGATAAAATCGAGAGATAAACAGAAATTCACTCTTGCGAATGGTGAAGTAATAGAAAAACTCATAGGGAACGGATTATTCGAATATCGAGGAAGATTACGAGGTTCTCCGGTAGTGTTTGGTGAAAAAGGAATTTATCTTCTAGGAGCAGTTACATTAGAATCATTAGGTGTGATTCTTGATCCAATCAATCGTGAGTTAAAGCCTCTTCCTATGCTTCTAATGAAGTTTCTAGCAATAGAAGTTTAGCCTCTGAAAAAGCGCTAAATCTTTTAAAGAACAAAACTTAAATAATTTTAAAGGCCGCACTAATCGTACCCAGCTCGATTCCTCAAATTGACCAATGCGGTCATCAAAAAAGCGATCGGAAGAGTTAGGTATCATAACAATGTAGAAATATTTTTACCGTAAAATCAAGAGGCAGATGATTTTTAGGCTTTAGTTTGCTCTAATTCAAAAAATTTATAAAGGAGGTGAAATTGTTAAGGGAAGGGGAAGTAATTTTGTCATAACTTATTATAACTTCTTCCAATCTGAATATCCTGAACTCATTAATACTTTCATCGATTATTTCCTCGGTAACGTCTACCTCCCTCTTCATGACTTCCAGTGTTGTAGGTTCAGTATCAGGATTTCTAAGCATGATTTATTTAATAATAATTATTTTTTTGTTAAAAGGGGTATTGTTTGGGTGTTTAATTGTAAACCCCGCTTAGGTGTCGGATGAAGTTTTTTCCCGGATGTTTCCAGGTGGGTGAGCTGTCTTAATTCCATCAGAAACAAGCGTTTTTAGCTAGTCTCCTTAGAAATCAGGAACTAAAGCTCTCCCAGTATGATTTTTGATGAGAAAAAAGCTTTCCTAATCACCCTTAGCGGGGCTAATAATATTTTAGCAAAGGAGTCAAGTTTTTTTCTATGGTTGATTTTCATCAAGCGTCCATTCATCCTGCCTCCAGGCGACAGTCATTATTCGTGTTGGCTGTCTTAGATAAAGTTTGTCTTCTTCAAGTATTACCCTTATTGATGCATTTGAAGAATCTTTTGCCCATTGATTACATGAGTGGGGAGGATTCTGACGTGGCCATTTTCCTTCAGGCCAGCAGGGTATTTCCTGAATTCCCTCAGATGCGATAACTTCCGTCTGAAAAAGGTCAGAGGAAACATAGCTTTCAATTGAGAAGCGGAGGCCATCTTCTGAAATTAAAACTACTGGCTCATACGGGGTTACTTTTTTTATCTCAAACCCCTCAAAGAAACGCTCCTCATAAAACCAATTATTAAAAATGAATCCTTTGTTTCCCTGAGGATAGATAGGCTTTTGTTCGGAACAGGAGGAAGGAAACAGGATTATTATTGGAAATATCGCTAAAGTTCTTAGGAATCTTCTTCGAGAAGAATTGAATCTCCAATAAGGCGGATTTTTTGGACAGCGACTTTTTTGTCTTTCCAACAAAGACATGAAGAGTTTAGATACTAGTTAATCTGATTTTTTAGTTGCGTCAAGAATTTTTTCCAAAGCTCCATTCATTATGATTTCCAAATTACCCCAGGATTTAGTTAATCTGTGGTCACTGAGCCTATTTTGTGGGAAGTTATACGTTCTTATTTTTTCAGCTCGCATGCCGCGTCCGATAGCTGAACGGTAATTGGCAATAGTTTTTAATTTTTCTTCTTCCTCTTTCTGCCAAAGTTTAGCCCGAAGCAGCTCGAGCGCAATTCTTCTGTTTTGTTCCTGAAAGCGTTCTTCTTGGGCTGTTACTGCAGTACCTGTGGGCTTATGGGTAACTCTAACTGCGGTTGAAACTTTTTGAACATTTTGTCCTCCCTGTGTTGAAGCCCGATAAAACTGCCATTCTAACTCATTGGGGTTGATGGTTATTTCCGACTCTTTTATTTCAGGTAAAACTGCAACCGTTGCTGTGGATGTGTGGATTCGCCCTCTTTTTTCAGTCAGAGGAATTCTTTGGACTCGGTGAACTCCCGATTCATTTTTAAGAAGATCAAAGGCACCCTCTCCCTTGACAATAAGAACAGTTTCATCAATCGGATTTACTTTCCAAGTGGATTTTATTGCGAAGCGCATATACATTCTGAGAAGATCGCCGGCCCAAATTTTGGCTTCATTTCCCCCTGCTGCAGGTCTAATTTCGATATAGGCTTTTTGTAACACGATAACTTCAACTTAACTTTCCTTTTTTTTCTTTTTCTCTTTGGCTTTTTTTCGAAGCTCACCTAAAGTTTCTGGTTTTTTAAGCTCTTTTTCTATTTTCTTCTGGTGTTTTAGTTTTCTTTTTTCAGTTTTCGAGATAACCTTTTTTTGGGCTTTAGCCTTTCTTTGTTTAAATGCGGTGACTCGTCCAGCTGTATCCACATATTTCATCTGTCCGGTATAAAAAGGATGGCAGGCGCTACAGACCTCAACAGTAATTTGTTGAAGTGTGGATGCAGTTGTAAAAATGTTGCCACAGGCGCAGCTAACTTTTGCATTAAAGTAAGTCCTGGGATGAATTTTGGCTTTCATAATAAATAGAATTATAGCAAAATTAACTTTTATTTGCTACAATAACATTGGTTTTAGAGAAGTAACTTTAATGGGTATTGCGGAGATATTTAAGGTTAAAAAAGGCCAAATGCTTACGTTTTGTGCTTCCCAAGCTTATGATAGAAAAGAAGGGACTTTTCTTTCTGGTTGGGTGATAGTTTCTTGTTGGTCGGATGAGAATGTAACCTATCCTTATTTAGGAAATGACGGTCAAGTTAATCAACATCCTATTAGAGGCGAAGTACAAGCCCTTCATCTTAACAAGAAAGGGTCTGACGATAGACTTTTGAAGATGCCCCAATATTGTGCCTTATGATGATGAAATGAGACAATTACGGCTTGGGGGAAGATGTGTTTTTAATGCAGGACATAGATTAAACAGAAAACACTTCTTTGATTAGAATAATTAATTTGAACAGAAAGAATTACTACTTATAAGCCTTTTTGTATTCAGCGATTATCACTCCTAATGCAATAATTAGTGCTCCTAGAAGAAATGCCGGAGTAATTTTTTCTCCCAGCCAAAATAGTGCTAGGGGAATCGAAAAGACCGGTTGAAGATAATTAAATAGTATGGCTTCAGAAACCTCAATTGATCGTTGAGCTTTAACATAAAGATAGTAAGCCAGACTGCCTGAAATTAAAGCCATATACCAAACACCCAAGTGGTACCTGAGCGGTAAATTTATGATTGTAGATACAAGGTTAGCAAATCCGTATTTTTGGGAGGTTATTGGTATTAAAAATACGGCTCCTATAAGAAATGCGCTGTTGGTTAGGGTAATTGAGTTGATTTTTTTACGAACTGCAAATTTGGCAAGCAGAGCTGAGCTTGAATCAGCGAAGAGGAAAGCTAAAAGAAATAAATTTCCTGTAAAATGGGATTGACCATTTGCCAATAGGGGATAGAAGATATTTAAAAATACTCCGATAAGGACAACTACGATTCCCAATCTTTCCTTTTTTGTGATGTGTTCGTGCAGAAGAAAGCCGGCTCCTAAAGTTACAACCATTGGACCAATAGCACTAATTAAAGTAAGATCCAGAACAGTTGCGCTGGAAAGACCGATAAAAAGGATCCCCAGAGCAAGCGGAACAGCCAAAAATCCATACAAAAAAAGCAAAAGCAGACTTGATTTTGATTTGGGAAGCCTAACTCCTTTGGCAAAGAAAAAGGCCAAAGAAAATAAACTGGCAATTGCCAATCTGTAAGAAAGGAAGGGAAGAGGGTCAATTCCGCCCAGGGTAAATTTAATAATCGGGCCAGCTGCCCCCCAGATAATCGAAATAATGATTAAATAAAAATAGGCGCGCAGGCGATATGAGCTCATGAATTAAATGATATAGGTCGGTGCTATAAAGATTCAAGCAGGAGAATACTTGCAAATGGACTTTAGGTCGAAGTAGTTTATCTTTTTAATAAATATCTTATTAAATCATTTAATTTAATGCTTTCCTGGTATCCTGTCTCTAAGTCCTTTAAAATTACTGAAGCATTTTTAGCCTCATCAGGACCGATGACAATCAACCATTTAATTCCCTTTTTATCGGCGTACTTTAGTTGTTTTTTAAGGTCTTTAGTCTGGTCGACGAAGATTTCACAAGGAATTTTTGCTTGTCTTAGGATTCTTGCCACCCGCAAGGATCTTGGAATAAGCTCTGGGTTAAAAATTGTAATTAGAGAGCCAAGCCTTTTTTCTTCTTGGGAAAAAAGCTTAATTTCCTGCATTGCTTCAATGATCCTATCGATACCAAAGGCAATTCCCACAGCCGGGATTGAATTTCCGGAGAGTTTTTCAATTAAGTTGTCGTACCTTCCTCCACCGGCAACTGAGCCGCCTTTGTACTCGTCAATTTTTATTTCAAATATCGTGCTGGTGTAATAATCCAGCCCTCGGGCAAGTCGAGCCTGGAACTTTAATTTATCCTTTTCAACACCCATGAGTTTGGCATATTCGGTAATTTTCTCAATGTTCTCGGTCGGCTTGGATGTCTCCAAGTGTTGGAAAAGATGATTTATAGTTTTCTGAGAGAGTCCCAAATTGGTAAGCTCAATTGTGACTTCTTCTTTATCCTTTCTGTCCAGTTTGTCAATTTCGCTAATTACCTGAAGATGAAGGTTTTCAGGGATTGAGGAGTAGTTCATCAGTTCAAAAAGTATTTTACGGTCATTGATAAAAATACTAAAGTTTTGAAAGCCTAAGTTTTTGAAAACTGAGTTTGCTAAAGAAATAATTTCCGTGTCAGCAAGGGGAGAGGCTGATCCGTAAATATCAGCGTCACACTGAAGAATTTCTCTGAACCTTCCTTTTTGGGGTCTTTCAGCTCGCCATACAGGTTGAGTTTGGTAGCGACGAAAAGGCATGGCTAATCTTTGTTGATAGGTAGCTAAGACCCGAGCTGTTGGTACGGTCTGATCGTAACGCAGTGCGACTTCTCTTCTACCTTTATCTTTGAATGTATAGACAAGCTTGTCAGCTTCCTCACCATATTTTCCCAGAAGAACCTCCTGGTATTCCAGTGCTGGAGTTTCCAAAGGCTCAAATCCGAAAAGCTCAAAAGTTTGCTTAATAGTTTCAATTGTAAATTGACGTTTTTTGGCATCAGCCGGCAAAAAATCCCTAAAACCTTTGAGAGTTTGAAGTTTTTGTTTATTCATATGTTCAGTTTAAAAGTTCAGGCAAGACACGAACTCCCTGTCCAGTCAATCTTTTTAACGCTTCTGAAATCAAGCAGTCTAAGGGAAAGATCTTTTCCCACAATCGTTTCTATTTTCTCTAATCCTTGCGAAAGTCTTTTTTCAACCTCTTTTACCTTTAATCCTTTTGCGAGTTTCCTAATTGAGTATAAAACTAGCATACGAGTAAGTAAATCCTTGCTGACGATTTTTCTCTTGATAAGGGGAGGAATAATCTTTCCAACATCCAGGCAGTTTGGGCTATTGAAAAAAAGATTATTAGCAAATTCCAGTTCCAGCGGAGCGAAGCTGAAATGCTCAAAATCAATTAGTGAGATTTTGTTATTGGCTACAAAGATGTTTTGTTTTTGTAAATCTCCGTGCACCGGATAAAGATTTTTCCTACCCAAAGAAAGTTGGAGAGAAGTTAACCAATCAGTAATTGCAGGTTTATTTCTTAAAACCAATTTAATCGCCTCTATTTCTTTCAAGATTGAGAAATTTGGATTTACTTTAAATTTGCTTTTTTTAATTAAAGTAGATAGGTTGATAATGAGAGAATTGAGAATTTGCTCATCAACTAAGGTGGATTTAACTCCTTTTGCAGGTATTATCTTTAAGGTTTTTTTGTCCAGGGGTTCGTACAGCGGTACGTTGACAAAATTTTGGAAACAATTTGCCCCAATAATTTCTCTCTCTTTTTTAAAAGAGTCTTTCAGTACTTTAATAAAAACTTTTCTTTTTTGGTCAAAAAAAACCTTATTCATTTTCTTCAAAGAAAAGGATTGGAAACTCTTCCTGTAAAGTAAAAGCCTCGGCATAAAATGATTTATCTTTTTTCAGCTGATACCCTCTGACCATAGAAAGACCCTTTTCAAACTTCAGTGCCTTGGGACTTGCCTGAGAAGAGTAAAGCTTAAAAAGTCTTTCTTTCTTTTTTTGATACTTAGTTATGTCAACCAGAATTTGAGTTTTAACAGGCAACATCCCTTCACTACAAAGGACAATTGGCACCCTATAGGGAGTTCCAAGCTTTTCTTTTTCAACTCCCATAGCTGCAATTTTTATTGAATCTAGGCCAATTTTATAGGAAGTTTTATGATCAGGATGTGCGTCGTAGGGGTTGTGTAGAAAGATAACCTCGGGTTTAACTTTTCTTATTATTTTTGCCAACTTAAAAGTAATTTCTTGGCTGTATTCAAGACTAAGGTCGGGTTTACCAAACTGGAATGTTTTTTTGATTCCCAAGTATTTTGAGGCTATTTTCAGTTCTTTAAATCTTACTCTCGCAACCAAATTTTTCTTTTTTTCTTTTTTGTTTTTGAAACTTTGTCCGAGTTGAGAATTGGTGAGAACTGCCTCATAGGCAGTGAAACCGAACTCTTGGCTCAGTTTAAACACAGTGCCGGCACAACTTACATTGTCATCAGCATGAGCAGAAATAATTAAAAGATTTTTCTTTTTCATATTTAGCTTCTAAAAAAATAATCCTCAATGATAAAACGCTTATCTTTATTACCAATACCAATTGCTTCTGTCGGTGTAAGAATACGTGTAGACAGGGTAAAGTCTTCTATAAGTAAGTGAAATTCTTCCGGAAACTTTTGGGATAAAAAAAATAAAGCAGTTACATCAAAAGGATCTGCCCCTTCTTGAGATTGACTTCTGGTTTGAATTCTTTGTCTTTGGATAGGACAAAGAATTGCCCCACTTCCCTTTGATGGAGAATAGAGAGCAGAGTAGCCATCTAGTATCTTGTAAATGTTTGCGTGATCGGTCAATTTAAAAGGAAAGCCAACTATGCCGCGAAATTCGGCCGCGATCACGGCATCTCTAGCGTAGTAGGTAAAACCTGCAGGCTGCAAACCAGTTTCAGAGACAAGTGTTTTAAGTAGTTGCAAACCCTCTCTCGATTGATTAGTGCTTGCTAATAGCTCAGATACCCTCACGCCTTGGAAGAGTTGAGGATCCTCTCCGGCTATTTTGGCAAGAACTGCGAGTTTTCCAACTGTAAGTTTTTTTCCCAGGGCGTCAAATATCTGTTCAGCAGGTAAAATTCTAAGATTCGTGTTAGGCAAGAGACCCTTTGCCGCGCTTATTCTTTGTTCCTGCAAAGTATCTCCAATAGTTTTTAAAAAATTAAAAAATTCTTGGCGTAATTCATAAGGAAGAACACTAATGCTTTCTGAGAGCATCTGCCGTGATCGTTTAGAGTCATTTCCTGCTGTATCAAAAATAACAGTTGCATCCAATCCTCTAGACTCTAAGTATCGAGCAGTAAGAACAGTTTCTAGAAGTTCTGCAAAGTTTAAACCGTCGGTTGATCCGTAAAAAAAGGGTATTCTTGCATCGTCGACTTCGGTTAAAGATGATAAAAATTCATTCCCTTTAGAAGGTTCACTTAATTGAACTTCAGTAACACAAGCATCTCTGAAACTTTCTTTTTCCAGAAGATCTCCGGAAGATACCGATCTTTCTCCACAAGCTAAACTTCTGGCGATAAGTTTAATTAAAAGGGAATACTTAGCATTTTCTATTTGATCCAAGCCTGAGCCCCAAGCCGCGCTTATTTCTCTTTTTCCGGCAAAGATAATCCGAATTCCTCCCGACCTGCAAGGTTTGGAGTCTATTCCCACCTGATTTCCTAAACCAAGATCGGTCACTAGTTGACGTAAATCAGTGGCAAAGTTTTTCTCAGTTTTTTCTATTTTGACTCTTTCCATATAAAATAAAAAAACCTCCCTTTGGGGGAGGTTGCCCTGATAATAAAAGTTATATTAATTTAAGTTTTTTCCACAGTAAAAGCTTCCTCCCCAGGAGAGGTTATAGAATGGCGCCTATGCCAGACTTTTTGGGAAAAGCTTCTGTTTTGCATAATATTAGGATGAGTATATCAATTTTCGACTAATCGTGTCAATTACAATAAGTTTATTCTTTTTCAGAATCTGCTGGGGTGGGCGAGGGAGTTAATTGGGAGACAATGTGAATTCTTCTTGCAAGTAATCTTTCTTCATCTTTTCTAAACATTATTATTAGATTATCGCCCTTTTCGATTTCTGAATTTTTTGATTTGATAATTTCACCCTCTTTTTGAAGAGTTACTTGCGTTTTGGAATCGAAAACAAAAGTATATTCATTGTTATTTTGATCTTTTAGGCTAATTTGGTTTTTGCTTACGTTTTCTACGAAGCCGAAAACCGCGTTTCTTCCTGGACTTGCCGGGGGTTTGAGAGATAAAATTCTTTCAGCCTCAAGTGTTTGATTTTCTCCCACGTATCCCATTGCCACAATAAAATCAGCGATAGACAGATCATCTATTTTTATGTTTTGCGAGGTTTTATCAATTTTGACTAAAGTTGTTTCTCCACTAAAAGATATAAGTTGGATTTCATCGTTTTTGTTTTTTAATTGTATCGTTTTATTACTGATATCGGTGACTGTTCCAATATAAGCTTTAAGTTTATTTTTGGTCTGATCGAGCCTTTCTTTTACCTTTTCTTGAACTCTATCAGCTTCTCCGGTTGCTTTTTCCTGAGCCAGGATTTTGGATGAATTCTTAAGAATAAAAAGCCCTGTTGATCCGCCTGGGGAGGTTTTATCCTCCTTTTCTAAAATTTCAGTCGAGTAAACTAAGGTTAAGTTTTTACTAATTGATAAACCCTGCTCGCTAAAAGCAAAAATAATTATTTGATTGATTCCTCCCACAAGACCAACTTCTTGTTCAAATTCTCCTTTTTCATTTGAAAGTAGGATATAGTCCTTTTCCTCAGCAGATATTGCCATCCAAGCGTTTTCCTTTGTTAAACCTAAGATTTTGACTGGGGAGTCGGTTATTACGTCATTTTCTTCTGGGGTAAGTAAACTGATCTTAAATTCTTTTTCCGGTTCAGGTTTTTCTTGAGTTACGTTTTGGGTAAAGCTTTCTTCTTTTTGATTTATTTTAATTGCCTTATTTGCCCGCCAGACTCCAAAAGCAATGGCCGTTCCGAAAAGGATTCCGATAGCGACAGCAAAAATTATTTCTTTGCGCATATGAAGATTTTAATCAAGGCAGAGGTTTTGTAAACATTCAGTATATATAAAAGCCGGATCTTGTCAAGTTGGCCGGTCTTTGCTAGGATGTCCCAAATGGATATTACTTATCTTG
>MGGC01000038.1:0-73738 GCA_001792215.1 Candidatus Woesebacteria bacterium RIFCSPHIGHO2_01_FULL_38_10 | reverse complement strand
AGGAAAAACTTCAAGTTTGCTGACCGACCCTTTCGATCCTGGGATGGTTGGCTTAAAATTTCCCAAGGTTGAGGCGGCTATTGTGACCGTTTCACACGATCATACCGACCATAATAAGGCAGAATTGGTAAAAAATGTAAAAAAGGTGGTAAAAGGACCAGGAGCTTATGACATAGAAGGAGTGACCATCTTTGGTTTTTCAACTTTCCATGATGATAAGAAGGGATTAGATAGGGGGAAAAATACAATTTATGCCATAGAAATTGATGGGGTAAGAATAGTTCATTTAGGGGATTTGGGCCATAAGCTTGATGAGAATATTTTAGAAGAAATTGGAACAACTGATATCTTAATGATTCCTGTGGGGGGAGTTTATACAATTGGTCCCGGGGAAGCGTCAGAAGTTGTTCGCGAGATAGAGCCTTCGATTGTCATTCCCATGCACTATTTTATGGAGGGGATGGATGAGAAGATGTTTGGAAAGTTATCTAAGGTTGATGATTTTTTATCGGAATTAAGTTTGGGTTGCGAAAGACTAGATAAACTGTCCTTAAAGAAAAGTGATCTAACCAATGAGCAAAAAGTTGTGGTTTTAGCAACTCAAGAACTTGCCGGGTAATGCCTCTTTACATATTTTTTTATTCGCGATTTCAAGAATTCCCCGATACAAGTATTGGGGATGAATCGAAGCAAAGATAACATCTTTCTTTAGAGATAATACCTTGCAACAAGTTTCGAGGAAGATGTTATTAATGTTAAAAAGTTTGCTAAATGGTGAACCAACTGCAAATCAGAATTCCTCCTCATTCTCCCGAGGCTGAAGAATCAGTCTTGGGAGCGCTTCTATTGGATAAAGACGCGATAATTGCTATTGCGGAATTTTTGAATCCTGATGATTTTTACGACGAAAGACACAAAAGCATATTTGAGTGTTCACTGGAGCTTTACGAAGAAAGAGTTCCGATTGATGTTCTGACGATTTCGGAGCGTCTTAAAAGAAGAAAATTTTTAAAAAGAGTTGGAGGAGTCTCTTATCTTGTTGAACTTGCTAATCGAGTTCCCACTGCAGCTCATGTTGAACACTATGGCAAAATTGTTAAAGATGCAGCCACAAAAAGATCTTTAATGAAGGCCGCAAGTACCTTGGTTGAGCTTTCAATGGATGAGGGGTTGGCTGCTAATGAACTTCTGGACAAGGCTGAGTCGCAGGTTTTTGCTTTGACACAAAAGCATTTGAGCAATACCTTTATTCATGTCAGGGACGCTTTAGCATCCTCCTTTGACCGATTGGATGAACTTCACAAGCAAGCAGAAGGGTTAAGGGGAGTGCCAACCGGTTTTAAAGACATTGATAATACTTTGGCCGGTTTGCAAAGATCAAATTTGATAATTCTGGCTTCCAGACCTGGTGTCGGAAAAACATCACTTGCACTAAATATGGCGCAAAATTTATCTACTAAATATAAACTACCTATCGGATATTTTTCCCTGGAGATGAGTAAAGAGGAACTTGTGGATAGACTCCTAATTGCTCAGGCTGATATTGATGCCTGGAGTTTGAAAACGGGCAAACTTTCCGAGGCGGATTTTACCAAACTTTCAAACGCAATGGGGGAATTGGCAGAAGTTCCAATCTATATTGATGATACACCAGCTCTTTCTATTTTGGAAATGCGAACTAAAGCAAGAAGGCTTCAGGTTGAGTCGGGGGTGGAACTTTTGATTGTTGATTATTTACAGCTGGCTCGTTCAAGGCAGTTAGAAAATAGGGTTCAGGAGGTTTCGGAAATATCTCAGGGTTTAAAGAATCTGGCCAGAGAACTAAAAATTCCGGTTCTGGCCCTGTCGCAATTGTCGAGAGCGGTTGAGCAAAGAGGCGGTCCCAAAAAACCGCAGTTGGCAGATTTGAGGGAAAGTGGCTCAATTGAACAGGATGCGGATGTGGTTATGTTTTTATGGCGGGAGGATGAGGAGAATACTGAGAATATCAATTTGGATGTAGCCAAACACCGGAATGGTCCTTTAAGATCGATCAAGCTCTTCTTTAGAGGAGACAGGATAAAGTTTTACGGTCGGGAGACAAAACGACCTCAGGCTTCTTAAAATATGAGTTGCGGTGATTGCGGACGATTATCAGAAGACTATAATCTCTCTCCAGGAGATAAGTTGCTTAGTAGGGTTATTAAGGGATTGTGGAAAGCCAGACTGAATGTACAGGTTGCAGGGGAGATAGGTAGAGAAGTTAATTCTGAAGAGTTGGAAAAAGCAAGAAGCGATATTCAAAGGTTAAAAAAGATGGCAGAAGGAGTATTAGAGCCTTACCGAAAAGAAGATCCAAGTCAGAAAGTTTTTGAGGAAAAACTCAGAAGGATCTGAATAATTTAAGGAAAAGTGCGAGGTTTTTTGTAAAGTTTAAACTGTGGGCTCTCTACGAAAAAACTCGTACGTAACTTTCGTTGAAACTGCCTGCACTGAGGAACGAAGTGGCGAATGTGTGGACTCTTTGTTCTTTAAAATTCCTTCCTGCCGGCTCGCCTCGATTCGACGAAGCGGGTAAGCAGGTTTGCGTTTTTCTTTGAGGCATGTTATATTTTTTTTACTTTATGAAAAACTCATCTGAAGAAAAAACTCTAAATCTTCTGCTTTCAGGTAAACATCCTAAAGCGAAAAAATATGCTGGACATCATGTCTTAGTTATTAACGACCAGGTTTTTCCTTTAAAGGAAAAAGAAGCAGGTCTAAAAGATATTGAACGTCTTGAAAAGGAATTCGGTCAGACACCTGTCATTGTTTTTGTTCCGCGTCAGGATATCTCCTATATTCTTGTTCTATGCGAAAACTAGCTTCTTTTCCGTTTACATTTATCGGCAAAACCAAATTGGGTAAAATCTATCGTCCCTACGCAATCGTCTATATATATTCAAAACTAAGAAACAAATGGCAACCTATAGAGACGGTTATCGATAGCGGAGCTGATTACACGCTTTTACCAAAAAGGTACGCAGGGATTTTAGGAATTAATTTAACTGATTCTAATGTAGAATCTACTATCGGTGTTGGCGGATCAGAAACAGTTTATCAGTATCAAAACTTAACGGTCAAAATTGGTGATTATCAGATACGAATTCCTGCCGGTTTTTTAGAAAGAGATGATATACCATCGCTTTTAGGAAGATTAGATTGTTTAGAAAAACTTCGCCTGATTTTTGAAAATAAAGAAAGCCGATTTGAAATTCCTCAGAAATAACTACCCCTTCCCGAACCGAGCTTTGCTCTAATTCTGGGGCTATTTTTTGCTGCCGCAATTTTTGGCTTTTTCTTTCGCAAAAGCCATTTATTTTATCTTTTCTGCCCTTCCCTATTTTATTATGGTAATCCCTTGGTGTAGTATTTTGTTAATAAATCTTGATCTTACACCGCTCGCCTCAAGAAGAATTCTCTTCGCACTCCGCATTTACTATCTCCCTGAATAGTGGTTGATTTGGATCAACCAAGATACCTGAAATGCCGACAAATTCTCTCTCCATTTTGTTAAAAAATATAGGTATTAATCCCCATCTATCAGTATGTTTTTCAACATATTCGTCAGCCGAAGTAAAATAGCCATCAGAGTTTACCAGCGCCACAGGTGTGTTTTGGTATTGACTTGCCGGATCAACCCACACAACAAATTGATTCGCGCCGGCTTCAAACACCAAGTTCTATTAAAGAACGCGCCTGTGCTTGTGGCTCATCGTCTTTACTTTTCATAAAATCGACACCCCCCTTTGAGCAGTTGTTTGATATATTTTATCACAATTTATTAAATTTTTCAGAAAATGATTAACGAGTTTACTCCTTGCAAATTTTAAATCAGAATTAGTATCGTAAAAATGAGCTCAAGAAGACCGTTTGGATTTTTAATGCCCTCATTGGACAAGCCTAAATGTATTTGAGCTTACGAGTCGGGGCATTTAAGTTACTGTTCTTTAAAATTTTTGCGTTTTTCTTTGTAATCATTTCTTTTTAAGAAATGATTTGTCCGAGCCGACTTTTTCCGAGGCCGAAGGCCGAGCCCTTTGACTGCGCTCAGGGTAAACTCTAAAGATGGCGCTGCGAGTGGGTGGGGGCACTCGCAGCGCTACCTTTGAAATTCAGTCCGAATTTTTTCGTAAAGAGTCCACAGAGAAATGGAGAATTCGGCGAGTCAGGAATGGCGCTCGCCACGGGGGCGCCCTACGACTTCGCTCAGGGTAAAGGCGCGGCGAGCGCCATCCCCGACGACCCTTTTTCTCCAAAACTGTGGCCAGGGAGAGACTCGAACTCTCACGGTATTTGCATACCATAGGTTTTTGAGACCTACGCGTCTACCATTCCGCCACCCGGCCAGATGGCTTTTTGACTAAATTAGACTTATTCTAACAAATTTCGAATTTAAACCCAAATTTTAAAGCAAAAACTTAAAAATATATTGTAAAGATTTATTTTTGAAGTTAAAATACAAACTATGCTCGAAGCAAGTCAGTTAAAAACAGGGAAAGCTTTTTTATTGACAGGGAAGCCATATAAAGTAATCAAATATTTTCACCAAAAAATAGGGCGGGGTGGTGCAACTGTCAGACTTAGTGTCCGGAATCTTATTGATGGGTTGTTGGAGGAAAAGACCCTAAATTCATCTGCGAAGGTCCAGGAAATACTAACCACTAAAAAACCTTTAAAATATCTTTATTCTGACGGAGAAAATGCCATCTTTATTGATGAGAAAAGTTATGAACAGCTAGAAATCTCTCAGGAAGTTCTTAAAGATGAAATTCAATTTATTAAAGAGGGGGAGATAGTAAATATTTTATTTTGGGAAGATAGAGCTTTATCCGTCGATATTCCCATAAAGATTACTTTCAAGGTTAAAGAAACTCCTCCAGGAGTTAAGGGCAATTCTGCAACCAATGTTTACAAGTCTGCAATATTGGAAAATGGCATCAAGCTAAAAGTGCCTCTTTTTATAAATGCTGGAGATAAAGTTGTTGTCGATACAAGAACAGGGGAATATGTGGAAAGGGCGAAAGAAAAAGTGACTAAATACTAGATAAAGGATACATCTTTTCTAGCTAATAATCCAAACGAGAGCTGCGGCTACTGTTATTAGTTGGTTGAAAAGGCCGGGAATTAAAGAAGCATCGCTCTGGATTGATTTTTGTAAGTTAATCCAGCGTTTGATAGTTTTATTTTTAAGTCCTAAGAAGAAATAAGGTCCTTCAATTATGTCAGGAAGGGCAGCTGTAAATGAAGCTGCCAGAATAATTAACGCATGGTTGATATTTGGGAGCACTCTTGAAGCAATAAGACTTCCCGCAGTTAATGCCAATATGACATCAACGATAACAATTTTTATGCTCTTGGTTGTGGGGCGACCGAACTTTTCTGTTTCTGTATTTAAATGTGGGTTCCAGTGAGGAATCTTTTCTAAAATAAAATGACTTGCCAGAGCAAGTGGTAGTGATAGAGCAGGATTAGCAACTTTTGTCGCAATTGCCGCCCCTACGACAACATGAGGGGTTTCTAACACGGTAGCTTGGATCATACCTTTAGAAACTATTCAAAGTCAAGTTCCCGTTGTTTTCAACTTTGTAGGTAGATCAGAACATGGTATACACTTTTCAGGTGAACGGGTATATTAAGTATCGTAATTCTTTCCTAACACTCTTTGGTCAGGAGTATGATGGGTTAGAAAGGATGGTTAATGATTCCTGGAATCCATTTAAACTACCAAGAGCTTAAGAGGTATCTCTCCTGTAGCAGCCCAGGCGGACGATACTGTAGATACCCTCCAGTCTCGGAGGCAAAATTGCACAAACAGCCAAAACACTTGGTGTTACCATAGCTACTGTTTACAAGGCTATTAAGAAAGCTAAAGATGAATGTTTGGATGATGCTTCAAGGTCTCCCTATACCATTACCAACAAAACAAGCTCAGATATTGAAAAGAAAATTCGTAAGATCAAAAACTTAATGATATTAAAAAAACGAAGGTCAAAAAGGAGAAGTTTATTGACAATTCAAAGTAAATAGCTTGACCAAAATTCCAGTTGCAAGTAGATAAGTATATTAAATTAATATACTATAAAATTCAATTTTTAGGAGGCCCAAACATTCCCAAACTCCCAAACTACAACCAGAGCATGGCTGGAATAAGATTCTAAACTGGCACCTGTATATTGTTTTGTTGTATGAAAAACTCAAGTTCCACTAGATTCGTAAGGTAAACACTCCTATCACCTTCATAGTATTTCTGGACCTTCCCTTTTAAAAGAATATCGATGATTTCTGAGGATTTAACCCAGTTTTTTTCAGCTAATAAAGAATTTTTAAGTACTGAGATGACGAATTCACTCTTATCTACCAAGAAACGATTATAGTGTTCTCCTGTTCCCTCCTTTTTCCTAAATTGACTTTGCACAAAAATATCTTTTCTTTTTTGCCACATTTCTTGCTTTAAATAATCTTCTTTAGCTTTACTTGGTATACCACGGGCAACTTGAATTAAGCGAATATCGACAAATGGTGTAATGGGCCAAACTTCTATTTCCCAACTTATTGGAAATAAAATTATAAAAAGGTTTATAGCAGAATGAGGAATAAAAAGTGGGTAGGTATTTTTTTGTCGAAATCTTTCCTTTTCAAGAAGAAGTTCTACTCCTTTATCTGATAATACTTCGTCTATACAATATTTCTTAAGTGCTTGATATTCAAAAAATTGTTTTTGTACGGGAAACTTGAGTTTTAACTTTTGGAATTGCAAACAGAGGGGATATGAGTATATCATTGTTGGATGTTTGTAAGGATTTTTTTTATTTTTTTGGGTTTTTTTATACCTGCTTTTATTTTTTGGAAGAAGCTAAAAGACGACTATTTAGAGGAAAACCTGTTTTCATCAATCTTTTATATTTTTACCGGAATCTCAGCCGGGTTTTTGCTTAGCAGACTGGTTCTTCCGGAATTTTGGTTTTGGCTAACTTTAATTGGGTCCGTTTCTGGGTTGGCAGTATCACTTCACCGTTTTAAATTTAATTTTTACGAGATTTTGGATGGATATACTTTTTCACAATTATCAATAATCTTACTTATTTTTTTTTATGATTTTCTGGAAAATATGAAATTGAGCTCTGGTGGTGGATTTTTTCTGATAGTTTTATTTTTTGGCCTTTTTCTTTTTTTAGACAAACGTTATAAGAGCTATACCTGGTACAAGTCAGGCAAAGTAGGATTCACAGGTTTGGTTGTCATAGGCTTATTTTTTTTAACGCGTGCGGGGGTTGCGGTCACTTTTCCCGATATGTTATCCTTGGTTGGTAGGAATGACGCAATTATCTCAGGAGTGGTTGCATTTGCGGCATATCTTATGCTTTTTAATTTATCCAAAGAATAAATGGCAAAAGAAAAAAAAGTCAGTAAAAAATTGAAAACTGGCTCCCAAAAACCGTTTTTCAAGACTGTAAAAATAGGAAAAGATATAATTGCTTTTCCTTCCAAACTTCTAAACCCGGTTGCAAGATTTTTGCAGAGCCGTCTTAAGAGACTTGAAAAAAGAAAAAAAGAAATTTCCAAGGAAGATCCATTTCGTGACACGACTCGATTGATGGATAATGCCTCACCTGATTCTGATGCCGCAGAACAGTTTGGACATGCTAGGATTTCGGCAATAAAAGAGGAATTGGAAAGAAAAATAATTCAGACCAAAAAGGCACTAACTATGATAAAACTTGGGAAATACGGGATTTGTGAGGATTGCGGAAGGATGATTGATACAGACAGGCTTGTTGCTTACCCTGAAGCAACTTTGTGCGCCAATTGTCAGAAGAAAAGGGAAGAATAAACCGGTAAGTCATAGGTTATAGGTTATTGGTAGACGGGGGTTTGAGAAATGGAACCTGAGATTATTTTCGAGGACGAGAGTCTTCTTATCTTGAGTAAACCTTCAGGTTGGATCGTTAATGAAGCAAAAACTACTCTCGGCAGGCTTGTGGTACAGGGGTGGATCGCAAAAAATTTCCAATATCCAATTTCCAAAAACAAGTTATTCAGAAACGGAATTGTTCATCGATTGGATAAAGAAACAAGCGGAATACTTTTGCTTGCAAAAACCTCTGATGTATTTCATAACCTTCAGAATCAATTTAAGAATAGGGAAGTTGAAAAGACTTACATTGCCCTTGTACACGGGAAGTTAGTGCCTGAGGAAGGAATTGTCAGTGTGCCTACCGGAAGGTTACCCTGGAATAAAGAAAGATTCGGAATCGTTCCGGGAGGTAAAGAGTCGCAAACTTTTTATAAAGTAAAAAAATATTTAAAAAAGGATGGAGAGGATTTTAGTTTGGTTGAGTTTTACCCTAAAACCGGCAGAACTCATCAGATTAGGGTCCACTCAAAATACCTCGGTCATCCAATTGTTTCTGATCAGTTTTATGCAGGCAGAAAAACATCAAGAAGTGATCGTAAATGGTGTCCAAGGCTTTTTTTGCACGCAAATAAAATTAAATTTAGACATCCTAATAAGAAAAAAATGCTAGAATTTAATCTAGAATTACCTTACGATCTCCAGAATTGTTTGGATAATTTAATGAAAGGGGTTATTAAGGGAAGTGTGAAACTTGTATAAATGCTACTTTGGTGCTTTGGGTCTAAACTACTTTCTTTACAAGCATCTTGGCTTCATTTAAACTTTAAATTAAGTACATGGATTTTTCGCAAATAACTCTTTTTTTAGTCACCTCAGCTTTATTCGGTTTATTGGCAAAATTTTTAAAACAACCTCTTCTTATAGGCTATCTTTTTGCGGGAGTTATACTTGCCGGAGGAGGTTTTATTAAGGACATATCTTCGCTTTCTAATTTGGGAAAGATTGGAGTAACCTTTCTTTTATTTTTGCTGGGTTTGGAAATAAAGCTGAAAGAGATTCCGGAAATTGGTAAGGCCGCATTGATTATCGGGAGCGCACAAATTTTCCTCACTTCTTTACTGGCAATTTTCCTATTACTTTTTTTGGGTTTTGGCTTTGTTCCGTCCATTTATATTGCCTTTGCCCTGACATTTTCCTCAACAATTATTGCCGTTAAGCATCTTTCTGAAAAAAATGATCTTGAAAGTTTATACGGAAGGATAACTGTTGGAGTTTTATTATTGCAGGATTTGGTTGTGGTTTCAATACTTTTATTATTGTCCGGATTAAAAGGCGGAAATTTGCTGTTTCAGGATTTTGCCTTTCTTTTAGTTAAGACAGTTTCTATTCTGATGGCTGTCTGGTTCGTTTCCAAGAAAATCCTTCCCTTTCTTTTTGAAAAATTTATTGCTGCTTCCGGCGAACTTCTTTTCATTGTGAGTTGTGCCTGGGTATTGGGAATATCCAGTCTTGTTGCCGGACCAATAGGTTTGAGTCTTGAAGTCGGGGGTTTTTTGGCAGGACTATCACTTTCAAGTTTGCCTGAACATTTGCAAATCGCAGCACGCACGAGACCTTTAAGGGATTTTTTCCTTACCTTGTTTTTTCTGTACTTGGGTACACGCTTGATTACGGGTGTGGACATTATCAGTCTTTTACCTTATGCATTTGTCCTTTGCCTTTTTGTTCTTATAGTCAAACCCCTGATAGTTCTTCCCATTATGGGAATGATTGGTTATAAAAGACGAACATCGCTTTTCACAGGTTTATCAATTGCCCAGGTATCGGAGTTTTCATTTATTCTTTTAGCGCTTGGAACTAGTTTGGGTCAGGTGACAGAAAAAGAAAGCAGCCTAGTTATCTTGGTTGGTGTTTTTACAATGATTGCTTCAACTTATCTTATGATTAAGCAAGAATGGTTGTATCGTAGATTAGCAAGTCATTTACGAATTTTTGAAAAGAAAAAAAACAAAGAATCAGCGCTAATAGAAAAAGTAAATTTTCAGGATCATCTGGTCCTGATTGGTGCCAATAGGACCGGAAGGTCGCTTATTAACTTTTTTAGAAAGAAGGGTGTAAGTTTTTTGGTCGTGGATTTTGACCCCAAGGTTTTTAGTTCCTTAACTGCAGAAGGTATCAATGTGATGTTTGGGGATATTTCTGATAACGAAATAATCAAATTGATGAATCTTGATAAAGCCAAAATGGTTATTTCAACAACAACCAATCTTGAGGATAATTTGACCATTTTGGAACAGATAAGAGGTTATAAAGTAAGACCGGCAAGCATGATGACTGTCTCGACTAGGGAGGAAGGTATAAAGTTATATGAGGCCGGAGCAAGTTACGTTATTGTACCAGAGGTGGTTGCAGGCGAGCATATAAAACATCTTTTAAAAGCTTATAGATTTTCTGGCGAGCGCCTGCGAAAAATGGGTAAAGCTCATTTCAACAGGTTAATATTTAAGTGAATTTGAATTACTGAAGTTTACCCTTTTTTATTACCTCAGAGGTTTATTGCAAGTGTGAAACTCATGCTAAGATAGTATATTGCCGTGCCTGCCCAAAGAAAAAAGTCAAGAAGGTTGAAAAGTCCAAAAAGAAAAATATTTTTATATTTTCTTTTCAGTCTTATTTTGATATTTTTCCCAAGCTTCGTTTTTCTTCAAAAAAGGGTTTGGAACGGTAAAGATAAGTTGTCAGTTGTTATAAATAACCCCAGTGGTGATATTCTAATTTCAACCTTTGATCCGAATACGAAAGAAATTATTAATTTAAACATTTCGGGTGAATTAGAGGTTGAACTTGCAAGACGGCTTGGTATTTGGAAGTTAAAAAGTGTATGGAAGTTGGCTGAAAATGAGAATATTGAAGGGAAGTTATTAACAGAAACTATTACAAAGTATCTTAAATTACCAGTTTTTCTCTGGGCAGATTTTCCGGCAGGTGGATTTAGTAAGGGGGGACTGGGTCTGATCAAGGCCGTTTTTTTGCCATATGAAACGAATCTTAAAATGAGCGATAGGTTGGGAATAGGGCTATTCTCTTTAAGGGTTAATAATAAAAATAAGGTTGATATTGATTTGGCCAAGAGTGGTTTTTTGGAAGAGGCAACCCTTACGGACGGAAGTAGTGGGTATCGTCTATTGAGAAAGCTTCCAGACTTTATACAGGCAGGTTTCAGTGATAACCAATTATCTCGAGAGAAGGCAAAAATGATTATTAAAGATAGAAGTGGTTTTAATAACTCAGCAAGCGAGTTGGGGGAGGTCGTTGAGGTTTTGGGAGCCAAGATGGCATCAATCGTTAAAGAGGAAGAAGAGGATTCAGACTGTTTAGTTAAAAGTAAAGATAGAAGGTTAGGCAGGAAAATAGCTTGGATTTTTTCTTGCCAACTGGATGAAAAAGATCTAGAGGGTAATTTTAATTTTGAGGTGATATTGGGAAAAAGGTTCGCTCAGAGGTTTTGAAATGAGTTCTAGACAACATCTTCATTCTCTTCGTTTAAATGAACCTTTTCTTTTTTGTAAACGAATTCAGGAGGTGTGAATGAGAGATATTCAATTTTTTCTGTAGAGAAAGAAGGAATGTTTGAGAATTTTTTTGATCTTTTGGTTTCTCGAATGAAAACTTTTACCTCTTTTTTATTTATGGATTTAATGAAAACCTTATATTCATTACCCTTCTTTATTAGATTTCGTAGGCGGGCGGATAGATCGTCAGGAATTCTACCAACATATCTTGAGTCTTTAGTTACAACAGAAATTCTGTGGGCATGGGTGTTAAGTTTGACTTCGTCTCCAGCATCTAGTTTTGCCAGGATTTTTGAACTGCCCAAATGAAGCAGGGCAACAATTTTTGTTTTACCGGGTTCCTCTAAGAAAACCTGGGCATTTGAGGGGATAGATAGGTAAATTTCTCCTTTCTTTAAGTTTTTCCGTTTTTCTAGAGATTTTTGGGCAATTGAATTAAAAGGATCAATTTTTAGCACTCTTTGCGAGAACCTTCTGGCTTTAAGTAAATTACCCTGTTCAGCCTCCGCACGAGAAAGTCTATTTAATGCGTCAATATTCTCGGGATCACTTTTGAGAATTTCTTGGTTGATCTCTGAAGCTTTTTTCCAATCTCCGGATAAGGCCAATGAAATTGCTTCCTGGGCAAGGTCATCATTCATATTTTCTTTTTGAGTATAGATGGACGGAGGAAGTTGTCAAGCCCTTTTAACGGGGGTGCTAATTTGGACCTGAGGCAAATTGTTTTGGTGTATAATAAGAGATTGTAGTTATGTCAGGACATTCAAAGTGGTCAACAATTAAAAGACAAAAAGGAGTTCGGGATATAGAGCGGGGGAAAGTTTTTAGTAAGCTTGCCAGAGCAATTTCAATTGCTGTAAGGGCAGGTAAATCTTCTGATCCCTCGGCCAATCCAAAACTGAGAGTGGCAATTGAGCATGCGCGTGCACTCAACATGCCCAAAGATAATATACAAAGGGCAATTTCCAGAGGCTCAGGGGAAAGGAAAGAGTTTGAAGAGATATCTTATGAAGGATTTGGTCCTTCAGGAGTAGCAGTTATTGTTGAAGCCGCAACTGACAATAGAAATAGAACAGGGCAGGAAATCAAAAATATTTTTGAGAGAGTAGGTGGTAATTTAGTTGGTCCTGCCGCGGTCTCTTTTAATTTCGAACCCAGAGGTTTAATTGTGGTTAAAAAAGAAAAAGACAGTGAAGAACAGATGTTGAAATTAATAGATGCTCAGGTAGAGGATATTGATGAGACCGGGGATGCTCTTGAAATATATGTGAGTCCGGGCAATCTTGCAGATAGCTGCAATACTTTGAAAAACTTGGGGTTTTCCATTATATCATCCGAACTTGTCAAAAAACCCAAAAACCTGCAGACGATAGAAGATAGAAAAACCGCAGAGAAGTTATTGAATTTTTTAGATAGTTTAGAAAATCACGAAGACGTTCAAAAGGTCTATGCCAATTTTGATATTCCTCAGGAAGTACTTAGTGGAATTTAGTAAATGAGTTTTTTTAGATGTGTTTGATCTGAGTAAAAGAAAACGTTTCATTACAACTTCTTTAATTCTTTCGATGGGATTTATTGGTGTGCAGATTCTTGAATCTTACAAAATTTTTGCTATCGGGGTTTTAGGATTATTAACAGTAATTTTTTTCGTTTGGTCGCTTTGGGAGGGATTAGGGCTTAATTTAACGCTTCTAACATTGGTTTTGCCTATCCTTTTTACTATCGGAGTAGGGCTTTTTTGGTTTCTTTTACCAAGCAGTATTCTTACTCGAATACCAATTATTTTACTTTATGGGTTGGGGATTTACGCGCTTTGTTTAACAGCTAATATCTATACGGTTGCCACAATCAGAACGATAGCATTGCTCAGAGCGGCTAGGGGAGTAGGATTTGTATTAACTCTTCTTACATTTTTTTTGCTTTTTAACACTATTTTCTCATTACGCTGGAATATTTATCTTTCAGGTTTATCCATTTTTTGCTTGAGTTTTCCCTTGTATCTCCAGGGATATTGGACGATTCCTTTGACCAAAAAGAAATCGAAATTTTTTTTGGGAATGTCCTTAATCGCAAGTATAGTTAGCTTTGAAATATCTTTGGCGCTTTATTTTTGGCCTGTTACGGTTTTGGTAGGTTCTCTTTTTTTAACAGCAACATCTTATATGATTTTAGGTTTGGGACAGGCAGATTTAGAAGGGCGTCTTTTTGTCCAAACCGTTAGGGAATACTTGGTTTTGGGTTTATTAGTATTTTTGGGAATGTTTTTTGCAACTCGTTGGGGTGGATAAAAAAAAGATTTTCATTTTTTTTATAAATTTATTGAGAGAGCGGCACGCAAGGGGGGAAGGGGGAGAGATGAAAGTTTAGGTACCCTATAATAATTATAGGACGTTAGAGATTTTTTTCACAAATTTTACAATTTTTTTTCACGACACGGTACATAATTTAACTCATACGAATATTTCCCGAAGGGTGAACTTCAAAATAATTGTTATAGTTTGATATAGTTATTGTGCTCAATACTTCTCTTAGTAGATAAGAAAGAATATTGCATAGAATTTCTTTCTCTCATTTTGTGGATAAGTATAGGTTTTTAGAGGAGAAATATAAATGCTTCTGGATAAAATTATATATTTTTAAGTTTTTGATTAGTCAAAATCATTTAGTAGTCCTCCCAGGAGGAGATCTGGGTAAAGTGGGATGTATGGAAAAAACATTATAGTCGTACAAGAATACTTTTGCGACTAAGTTAGATAGCTGTTTAGAGTGGGGTGTTTTTTTTATCTCTTTTTTCCTCTTTTTGTTTTAATGATAAAAGTTAATTTTACAATTTAATCATTTTAGTTCTCTTTTATGGATATGTTAATAAATTTTTCCTACCGAACTAAAGCCGAAATATACTAGATCTAGAGTCTTTCTAATAAAGTTGCCCACTCCCCTATTTTTTGTAAGAACTTTTTTCTTTTTCGTAGACATTATAAAAACGGCAAATCTGGGTAAAAATATTTTGATTGAAATGATCACTTACTCATATTTTATAAAACGAAGGCCTTAGAATTGATTTGGTGAAGTCGGTTTTTATGTCGGTTGTAAACAGACTCCTGCTACAGTTAAACATGCTAAAAAACTTGATGAGAAAGCTCGCATTGAGTCTTGGAAACCGATTTTCGAAAGAAGTGTTGAAAAGGGATGTCCTGATGGTATAAACACAAGATGTTTGGCTGACACCCACGTTAGGATTTTTAACGCTTCAAGAGGAGGAAGGGAAAGAGAGTAGTAAAAGGAGAACACTTTAATGTCGCACAATATTGACAAACTTCTATATTTGCTGTAAAGTGTTTTTGTAAATGGTTTCCTCTGCCCAGAAAAATTCTTCCGAGCTGTCAAAAAAAATTGATGAGTTTTTAGAGTATCTGGAGGTTGAGAGAGGCTCCTCTAGCCTAACAATAAGAAATTATAGGCACTATTTAAACCGCTTTTTGGACTGGTTAAGAAAAGAAGGAATCCGATTGGGACTTCGCGATATAAACCCCGAGTTGGTAAGACAATACAGGGTTTTTCTTTCAAGACTGCCTATTAAATTCAGTCGACCTTACTCCCGCAGCAAGGATTCAACTTTAGGCAGGAGAACTCAGGCTTATCATGTAATTGCGCTCCGATCCTTTCTTCGCTGGCTTATCAAAAATGACTATGAAGTTATGTCGCCTGACAAGATAGATCTTCCCAAGGTTTCAGAAAGGCAAGTTAAATTCCTGACCGGAGAGCAGATTGACAGGCTTCTTAACGCCCCTACCCTATCAACCGTTCAGGGCAAGCGCGACAAGGCAATTTTGGAAGTTTTATTTTCAACCGGGCTTCGGGTTTCCGAATTAGTGAGACTTGACCGGGATAAACTTGATTTGCAGAGACGAGAGTTTGGAATTGTGGGAAAAGGTGGGAAGGCGCGTATTGTTTTTTTGTCACAAAGAGCAGTTAACTGGCTTGAAAATTATCTTAAAGTAAGAGAGGATAAATTTAAACCACTTTTTATAAGACATAAAGGTGCGATTAGTCCTTCCACTTCTGATGAAAAAGTTCGCCTTACTTCCCGATCTGTTCAGAGAATGATCAAAAAATATGGCGAAAAAATGAAGTTACCAATTGAGGTAACCCCTCATGTCCTGAGGCACTCTTTCGCAACTGATTTATTGATGGCTGGGGCAGATATTAGAAGTGTTCAGGAAATGCTGGGGCATAAAAATATCCAGACAACCCAGATTTATACTCATGTAACTCATAAGCACTTGAGAGAAATTCATGACGCGTTTCATGGGAAAGGGCGTTGATAAAAGATTCTCTTTGAGATAATCTTTAACTATGCAAACTCAGACTATTTCTACTAAAGAACTTAGGGAGAATTTTGGCAGAGTTCTAGTTGCTTTGACTCTTGGTACTACTTTGACACTGACCTATCGAGACAAAAAATTAGCGAAAATAAAACCCATAAAAGAGCAAAAGAAGAAGCTATTGAAAGAAGAAGCAATTACGAAAGTAAGAAAGTTAGCAGGTGGTTATAGACTGGACTCTCATACGCCAGAGGAGTTGAATAAAATCTTTAGAGAGAGCTACGAAGAAATGTTATCTTGATAGTCATATTTTAATCTACTACAAAAATGAAGATGAGCTGCAACACAACAATACTTGTAAAAAGATAGAGTTGTTGATTTCTTCCGGGGCAAGCTTATATGTATCATCATTAGTCATCGATGAATTTTTGTATCAGTTTTCAAAGATGTTGTTTAATAAAATCAACTTTTCCTGGATATTATAGTGGCAAAGTTTGAAATTATAGGTAGATTGGAGAAATCAGATCATCTTGAAGGTCGTTCTTGGATAGTTGCTGAATGTTTTGCTAATCTGTATCCCGCTATATTTACCGAAAATAATACCCCCCATGTTGTTGTACTTACCGTCTTATTTGACGGTCTTTTCTCTAAAGCAGAAATTGCTTCTGCTTTTGCCGAAGAAAAATCATAACCTCCCTGTTCGGATTGATCTTGTGACATGATATTATGATAGAAAAATATAATTGAAATGCAACCATCTTGGAAATTAGTACTGTCTTAAAAACTATTATGAAAACTATAATTTTACCTGGGTATTCTTTACATAATAAAGATTGGGCTTATGAGGTTAGGAATAAGCTTAATTTGAATCAAAAGGTTATCGTTCATGAATGGAAGCATTGGACTTCCGGGAGTTTTTCTGTTGCCCATGAGTTAAGAAAAATTGCTGAGGAAATTCGCGGGAACGAAAAGATTAACATTATTGCTAAGTCAGTTGGTACAAGAGTGGCGATGGAGTGGATTATTAGAAATCCGAAGTTTGTTAATAAACTAGTACTTTGCGGTATACCTGTAAGCTGGCAGCCGAAGGATGTCGGATCTGTTTCTGAGATTTTTCAAAAGGGGCTGTCTTTTTTGAAGGCGAGACAAATTTTGATTTTCCAAAACGAAAAAGATCCGTTTTCCACTTTTGAAAAAATAAAGGAGATGGTCGGCCGGATAAATAGAAAAATAAAGGTGATTGAAAAACCCCGAAATGATCATCATTACCCTTATTTTGATGAATTTCAAAAATTTCTTGGAAAAGTTTAAATAGTTGATCCAATCAATCTTGAAGTTATTCCCCTTCTTTATCCCCATTTCTATTAAGGGCAGCTACAGCTGCAACACCATCGCCCTTTTTGGCAAAACGCATTAAGATTACTCCCTGGGTATTTCTTCCCATTTGGGGAATATTTTTTACGGGAAGTTTTATCACTTGGCCAGTCTTTGAGGTAATGGCAATCTGTTCAGCCTCTTGGGTGAGGATGACTTCGGTTGTTAGTTGTCCGGTTTTTGTATTGACCGCCGCTGCCTTTACCCCCTTCCCGGCCCGCTTTTGGACAGGAAAAAGATGGATCGGCGTTCTTTTTCCAAGTCCATGTTCAGAGATGGTTAGAAGGTCTCTAAAAAATTTACGCCTTCTATCTTTAGGAGGAACGTCTTTGGCGGCAAATACCTCCATACCGATAACTTCATTGCCCTTTTCCAGTTTAATTCCCCTCATGCCGGTTGTAGCTCTTCCCATAGGACGGACATTTGCTTCTGGAAAGCGAATAGATTTTCCTCCTTTGCTAATGAGTATTATATGGTCGTCACCTGCGGTTTCGTGAACAGAGACTAATGAATCGTTTGTATCAAGTTTAATAGCAATAAGGCCCGATACTCTTAGATTGGTATATTTAGAAACTGGAGTCTTTTTTACTGTGCCGAGACTGGTCGCCATGATGAGATGTTTTCCTTTGGCGCTTAAAGGTAATACCGACATAATTTTTTCATCTTGACTGATATTGATTATATTGACTGCCGCTTGTCCCTTTGCCTGGCGAGATGTTTCTGGTATCTCCCAGGATTTTGTTCCGTAGACTTTTCCTTTATCTGTAAAGAAAAGAATCGTATCATGGGTTGTGGCTGAGACTAGATGTTCGATCTCATCTTCTTCTTTGGTTGCCATTCCGGTTACCCCCTTACCTCCCCTTCGTTGTGTTCTATAGGTTGCTCTGGGTAGTCTTTTTATGTAACCAGTTTTTGTGAGCATGATGAGAGTATCTTCTTTGGCAATAAGATCCTCCTCGCTGAACTGCCCTATTTTTTGCTTATAAATTTTTGTTTTTCTTGCATCAGCAAATTTTTCTTTTACTTGGGATAGTTCATTGATGATGATTGATAGTACTTTATTCGGATCTTTGAGAATGCTGGTTAACTCATCGATTATCTTTTTAACCTCTTCGTACTCCTTTTCAATTTTTTCCCGTTCAAGTGCCGCTAAGCGTCTAAGCTGCATATCCAGAATTGCGATAGCCTGGATCTCGCTTAGGGCAAATTTTTTCATTAAGTTAACCTTTGCTTCTTCCTGAGTGCGGCTTTTCTTGATTGTTGAAATTACCTCGTCCAGGTTGTCTAGCGCAATTTTTAATCCTTCAATGATGTGGGCCCGGCGTTTGGCAGCAGTTAACTCGAAAATAACTCTTCTTGTGATAACTTTTTGTCTGTGTTTTATATATTCAACTATGATTTGCTTCAGGTTTAAGGTATAGGGAGTTCCGTCAACCAGTGCGACAAAATTTGCAGGAAATGTTGTTTGAAGTTGGGTGTGTTTAAAAAGATTATTGAGAATTGATTTTGGTCGGGCATCGCGTTTAAGATCAACAACCACTCTCATTCCTTCTTTATCAGACTCGTCTCTCAGGTCTGAAATTCCTGTGACTTTCTTTTCTTTTACCAAATCAGCGATTTTCTTAACAAGTTGAGATTTATTTGCCTGATAGGGAATTTCGGAAATAACTATCTGTTGTCTACCTTTACTGCTTCCCTCTCGCGCAGGCGAGTCTTTAATTTCTGCGATACCCCGAATAACTACTCTTCCTCTTCCTGTTGCGTAAACGTCTCTTAAGGACGTTGCATCATAAATAGCCCCTCCTGTGGGGAAATCAGGTCCGGGAATAATTTGAATTAATTCTTCAATTGTAATATCGCTTTCAAAACCTACATCTTGGGGTTTCACTTCTCTTCCTGCTTCTTGCCCCTTTTTTTCACCTGAGGCCAGTAAAGAAATTCTCTTGATAACAAATTCTGTCTGTTCTTCCTGTTTTGCGGCCTCATAGGTTACTTTCCCTTTTTTGATTGTAGTTATAATTGCGTTTACAACTTCGGTTAAATTATGTGGTGGAATTTTGGTGGCCATTCCGACCGCGATTCCTTCGGAGCCCATGAGAAGTAAGTTGGGAAGAAGAGCCGGAAGGAAAGTCGGTTCTTTTAAAGTCGCATCAAAATTATCCATAAAATCAACTGTTTCTTTTTCGATGTCGGAAAGCATATAGTTTGAAATCGGAGCAAGTTTTACTTCTGTGTAACGCATAGCAGCCGGAGGATCGCCGTCTACCGAACCGAAATTTCCCTGCCCTTTTACCAATGGATAGCGCATTGAGAAACTTTGTGCCATTCGGACCAAAGCGTCATAAACCGGAATGTCTCCGTGTGGATGGTATTTTCCCAAGACTTCACCAACCACTTTTGCCGATTTTGTAAAAGCAGAAGTTGGATTTAAACCTATTTGCTGCATGGCAAAAAGGATTCTTCGGTGAACCGGCTTTAGTCCGTCTTTGACATCAGGCAGTGCTCTTGCCACAATCACGCTCATTGCGTAGTCAAGGTATGACTTTTGCATTTCCTCGGTTATTTTCGTGGGCTGAATTTTTCCGATGTCCATATTTTTTGGGTGAAAAGTAACAAGTAACCAGTAACAAGTAGAATCACGCTTGGCCGACAAAAAATAGGTTCACCAAGCCTATTTAATCTTATCTTTTTTGAAGCTGGTAAACAAGTATTATTTTATAGTTTAGTTTTTTTACACACCTTCTTGATTTCCGCGTCATAAAGCTTATAATATGTACTTGTAAGCTTAGATAACTTAATTAGCATGGTAGAAAAAGAAGCGTCGCTACCTAAAGAATTACCTAGAGAAGAGATGTCAACCATGGATTTGGTAGCGCGAGCCGGTGCCAGTTTGGGGGTAGCCGATCAAGTTCAGGGACATAATACCAGTGTCAAATCTCAAGGCGGAAAGCCATTCTCGCTTGAGGTAAGGGATGATTTACTTGTAAAAGCCTTAGAAGATCTAAAAGAACTACAGAGAAGACAAAGACGGGGAATTAAAGGTCGTTTTTTTCCTCGTCGCTGGGAGATGGGAAGATGGCCTTCAGAAAATAAATTCGGCAAGTATAGGATAGAGCATGGGAATTTTAGTTTACGTGAAGCGGCGCAGACTAATGAAGACATTAGAAATCTTGTTGAAGAACTAGGTCTGACCATAGTAAGATAACATGGTAGAGAGAGGGAGAAAGTCGAGATTTGATGATCAAGCTCAAGAAGTGCTTAAAGCATTAGAAGAAGACCAGGCTGCGACTGTTTTTGTACCTATAGATCCGAGTGGACTGGTACGACTAGGAAGTGTTCGAGATGGTATTGTTAAACGATTAGAAAGAACTTATGGTGTTAAAGTTGTAACTAGACAAGAACCAGTTGATGGCGGAAGAAAACTTCATTTCTCCCAGAGTGAATAAACGTAAAGTAAATGAAACGTCTACTATTTTGATTTTACTAGGAAATACTCTTCTTTGGGAGTGGACTTTAGCCAGGCAAGGATTTGTTCAACGTCCTTTTTTTGCGATTTATGGGCTTTGACTGATTGAATTTTTTGGCTCCAATATTTTGAAACGTCGACGACTAAATCGACTTCAGACTTTTCATAACCGTCGGGAAAATAGATGAAATAATTTTTCATATTATCAGAGACATCTTTCGTAGTTACAGCATAAAGAAGTTTTCTCACAAACGGTAACTTTTGAAAAAGATAGCTTGTAACCATTGAACAAAAGACATGATCGATATGGCCGGAAATTCCCCTTAGTTCAAAGGTCATAAGAGTGTCAGGCTTAATTTTGAGAAGAATTTTTTCAATTTTTGCTGCCACCTCATGATAGAGATCGTTTCGCAATTCCCCGTCTTCGTAGCCCAAGAAAAAGACTTTTTTCACTCCCAAGATTGTTGCAGCTTTTTTAAGTTCTTTCTTTCTTTTTTGGGAAAGATTTTTTATTCTGCCATTGGTTTTATCATTCCCGTTGGTAACGCAAATTATATAAACCTCTCCCCTATCGGCAAATTTTGCTATGGTTCCGGATGGACCAAAGGACTCATCATCGGGGTGAGCAAAGACACAGACTAATTTCTCTTTTTTCATAATAAACTACTTCGTAGCAAGCTACGAAGTATTCCTACGGACAAGTTTGTTCAATCCTTTGCTTCATCCTTGCATCAAGATGCGAGGTATTCGCAAAGTTTGAATAAATTGAGATTATACAATAACTTAAAGTTTAGGGACAGGATTTGAATTGGTAGCCACCGGGATGGACCTATTTTTTGGCGGAAGTTGAACCAGGTGTTCTGGGAAGAAGACGACCTAATTTCCCATCTGCTGTTACCTTAGCAATAAAATTACCAGTGACAATTATTGGTCCGGAATCGGTTTTAAATAATACGCCTTGGAGTTCTTCACCTTGGATAGACAATGTTCTAGGTTCTCTGGATAATTTACTTTGAAGTAGTCGTCTTGCCAGCATGTCGGCAAAATCAATTTCTTCTTCAGAAGGCCACTCACCTTCTACTGGTATACTTACACCTTCTTTAGTGCGCAGTGTAGTTGCCGGCGGCCTCGTGAACCTTCTTAACATTCCTACTATCATATAATTTTCAAACCAGAAATGGCGCTAAAAAAAGAGCCACAATTTGGACAATTTTCATCATCGGATTGATTGCCGGACCTGAGGTATCTTTTAAAGGATCTCCTACAATATCACCAACAACAGCAGCTTTATGGGTGTCTCCCCCTTTTCCGCCGAAATTCCCATCCTCGATATATTTTTTAGCATTGTCCCAAGCCCCTCCGGTATTACACATATAAAAGGCCAGCATCAATCCTACGGCAACTACCCCTCCCAAAAACCCTCCCAACGGTTCTGCACCCAGTAAGCCGACTAAAATCGGCATGGTCACAACAATGGCTGCCGGAATTACCAATTCCTTCTGAGCCGCTGCTGTAACAATTTCCACGGCTTTGGAATAATCAGGAAGTGCACTGCCTTGCATAATCCCTTTTATTTCTTTGAACTGCCTTCTTACTTCTTCAACAACCTGAAAAGCAGCTCGCCCGACAGAACCCACAAGCCTTGAAGAAAATAAAAATGGCAGTGCTCCACCGAGAAGAAGCCCTATAAAAACTTTGGGCTGGGAGATGTCAATTGAAGTCAAGCCGGTTGCTTCGAAATAAGTGGCGAAAAGTGAGGATGCGGCAACAGCAGCTGACCCAACCGCAAACCCCTTGGTAAGAGCTTTGGTGGTGTTTCCGACTGCATCAAGTCCCCCGGTTACTTTTTCTGCCCTGCCTTTCAAACCTGCCATTTCCACCATTCCTTGAGCGTTATCGGCGATTGGGCCGAAGGTGTCTAGTGCCATGATTATTCCGGTCGTTGCCAGCATTCCCATTCCGGCAAGCGAAATTCCGTAAAAGCCCAAGAAAAGATAGCCTAGGAAAATTGTGGCAGCGATAATTAAGACCGAAACGAAAGTTGATTCCATTCCGAAAGCCATTCCGGAAATAAGGTTTGTTCCCGCGCCCGTTTGCGAGGCTTTTGCAATTGCCACAACCGGTTTTTCTCCCGGACCTGTATAGTATTTGGTTACGTATAAAAGGGCAAGCATTGAAATAATTCCGGTTATTGCAGCGTAACCAGCCCTTGGCTCTTTTAAGAGGAATGTGGATAAAAACATAAAGACAAAGATAGCCGAAACCGCTGAAATGAGGAAACCTCGGATAAGAGGTTTTATCGGATTTTCGCTTTCGCTTTTTGCCTTGACAAAGAAAGTGCCCAAAATTGAGGTTAGTATTGCTCCAGAACGGGCCAGAAGAGGAAAAACGACACCGGGAAGTCCAAAAAACTGTCCTCCCAATATCATGGCGGCGACTATGGTGAGAGCATATGACTCAAAAACATCAGCTGCCATTCCGGCACAATCCCCTACGTTATCGCCGACATTGTCGGCAATTGTAGCCGGATTTCTTGGGTCATCCTCGGGAATTCCCTGTTCAACTTTTCCAACCAAATCAGCTCCCACATCTGCAGCTTTGGTAAATATTCCTCCCCCCACCCTCATAAAAAGAGCCAAAAGCGCGGCTCCGAACCCGTAGCCGACCAGAACATTGGTTGCCTCTCTGGCAACAGTCTCAGGCCCCATTGCGATATATCTAAAGTATGACCACATATAGATAAGGGACACCCCTAAAAGTCCCAAGCCAACAACCAGCATTCCGTTGACTGTTCCTGCTCCGAAGGAAATTCTTAAGGCATGACTTAATCCTTTTTGAGCAGCGTTGGCGGTTCTTACATTGGCTCTTACCGCAATCCACATACCAAGATAGCCGATTGTGGCACTAAAAACGGCGCCTAAAAGAAAGGTAACGGCAATCCCCTGCCCTAAGGTAAACCAGATGAGCGCTGCTAAGGCAAGCATAAGAGGAAAAATTACTTTAAATTGCTTGGTCAGGTAGGACATGGCTCCTTCCCTGACTGCTTTGGCAATTTGTTGAAGTTTTTCTGACCCTTCGGCCTCTTTGAGAACTTTTCGGCTTAAATAAAGCCCATATCCTAGTGCAATCAAAGAAGTTGCAGGAGCAAAAAAGAGTGCAATTAGTTGTATATCCATTAATTTGCTAAATATTAAGTATAGCAAGTTTCATCCTCCTTATTTTCGCACTCGGTTTTTCAGAACTGTCCGATCATGTCTCGTGCCAAAATTGGTCGACGGACTTCAGCTTACTTTTTTTTTATATATCTAACGTAGCGAGCTTTGCATGTGTCTGGATGAATTTTTTCCTGGGAGCGACTTCTTTGCCCATAAGAATGGTAAATATTCTGTCGGCTTCTTCAGCGTCTTCAGCGGTGATCTGTTTTAAGATTCTGGTTTTGGGATCCATGGTTGTATCCCAAAGTTCAATCGCATCCATTTCTCCCAGGCCTTTATAACGCTGTACATTAACCTTTCCTTCCAGGATTTTCAGATATTCCTCTTTTTCCTCTTCGTTGTAGAAGTACTTTTTGACCTTTTTATGTTCAACTTTATAAAGAGGCGGCATAGCAATATAGACATAACCTTTCTTAATAACCTCCGGCATATGGCGGTAAAGGAAGGTTAAATAAAGGCATTTAATGTGTGATCCGTCTACATCCGCGTCAGCCATGATGATGATTCTGTGATAACGAAGTTTTTTAATATCAAACTGATCGCTGACTCCTGCTCCGATCGCCACAATCAAATTTTTGAATTTATCGGATTTGATTATTTGATCGATTCTTGCCCTTTCAGTATTAAGCACTTTTCCAAAAAGAGGTAAAATTGCCTGGAATTTTCGATCCCTTCCGTTTTTTGCGGATCCTCCTGCACTGTCTCCCTCAACAATATAAAGTTCAGAGGCCTCCGGGTCTTTAGATTGACAATCAGCTAAACTCCCTGGGAGGGATGCCCCGTCCAAAGCCCCTTTTCGCAAAACCGCTTCTTTGGCGGCTCTGGCTGCCAAACGGGCTCTGGCTGCCAAGAATATTTTTTCAAGAGTTGATTTTATTTCCTGGGGATGTTCTTCAAAATATGTGTCTAACCCCTCTTTTACAGCCGAAGTTACAAATCCTTGTACTTCGGGATTGTTTAGTTTTGCTTTGGTTTGAGATTCAAACTGCAGATTTTCTGAGGCCATTTTGATGTAGATGACGGCTGTCAGACCCTCTTTCATATCATCCCCTGTTAAACCGTTTTTGTCAGGAAGCTTTTCAGATAAACCCAATCTTTTAGCATAATCGCCAATTGCCCGAGTCAAAGCCATTCTAAATCCTGTTATATGGGTTCCGCCATCAACAGTATTTATGCCATTAACGAAGCCTTTTACATTTTCGTTATAGGTGTCTGTGTACTGGATGGCAACTTCGAGAGACATATTTTCATCCCCTTTACTGATATAGATAACGTCGGATATAGGATCCTTATCGCGATTTGAATGGGCAACGAGTGATTTTATTCCTCCTTCAAAGTAATAATGAGCTTCATCATCAGCCCCTTGGTCGTAAAAATGAAATGTGAGTTTCGGTATTAAATAGGCCCGATCCCGAAGGAGGGATTTGACTTTATTTGGATCAAAAATACTTCCCCCAAACACTTTTTTGTCGAGGATGAAGGTAGTTATTGTTCCAGTTATATTCTCACCCAACCTTATTCCCCACTCTTTTGGTAACCATTCATCTATTTGTTTTTGACTTGCCAAGCTTACTTTTATTTTAGGTTTACCGCTAGAATATTCTTGGTAGTAAGCTTTTGAATCTCTTAAAACTATCACTCTGAAAAAAGAGGACAGAGCGTTAACCACTGATGCTCCTACGCCATGCAATCCTCCGGAAATTTTATAAGCCTCACCTGAAAATTTTCCGCCGGCATGTAATTTGGTCATGGTAACTTCCAAAGCTGATATGCCTGAAGTGTGTTTGTCAACCGGAATTCCTCTACCGTTGTCTCTTACTGTTACTGCTGCGTCTTTATCAATCAAAACCCAGACAGTGTTGGCGCTTCCTGCCAAGGATTCATCAACTGAATTATCGACTATCTCACGAAGACACTCATGAAGCCCGCGGGAATCGGTTGAACCGATAAACATTCCCGGCCTTTTTCTCACTGGTTCAAGCCCTTCAAGAACTTGGATATTTTTGGCAGTATACCCTTTTTTTGAGTCCATGGGTGGCTATTATTATATCTTAGTTTCCCTTCTGAAGTAAATCAGAGGTTTATAACCAGTTGGGTGAGTTGAATATTCAGGTTGGCATTGGCTTTAAGTGCTGTATGGGTGTTTATGGCTAATTTTAGCCACTTAGTAATTTTTTTCATATTTTTTTTATCTGAATGTAGAAGCGCGTGAAGAGTATATATTAATGATTCGGTGAAGAGAATGGCTTCATCCTTTATTTTAATTTTATCAATGAATTTTAGTTTTTCCGAATTCGTCAGCGTTAAAAACTCGGGTGTTTTTTGATTATCCATAATTATTTTCTCATTCAACTTGATAATCTGGCACCTTGATACAACAGTAGTAGGCAGTTTATGTTCACTGGTTGATGTTAATATGAATTTTAGATTTTTTTGGGGTTCCTCTAAAGTTTTTAAAAAAGCGTTAAGTGCAGGAATTGTTGCTTTATCAATTTCTTTAATAATTATTGAAGTGGGTTTGGAAAGTGAAAGTTTTACAAATGAGAGGAGATTTTTACAATCAGAGATTTTTTGGAGATTAAAGTTTAAAGAGCTGTCCCCAATCTTTTTAGCAAGCTCATAAGCCTTTTTATCAACAGTCAACGGATTTTTTCCTACTATTAAAAATGCGTGCATATTTAAAGATTAATATATCATATTTTTTCAGGATTGATGCCTCTTGATAGCAATCTGGAAATTCTTCATAATGTGCTTAAAGGGAATGTTTGTGAGTAAATTATGACTGTCCAGGTAAAATCGAATTCCAATGAGACTAAATCTCTGGCTGATATTCTTTTGTCGCAGGGAGCTTTAAATGAAGAAAAGTTAAAGCAGATAAAATTAACCGAGATTCAAACCGGTAAGCTTCAGGAAGAAATAATTAAAGAAAGAAAGCTTGTTAGCGAAGAAGCTTTAGTCAAAGCAAGGGCCGAACTTTATAACTTTCCCTATATCGATTTAACAACAATTCCGATTTCTTCTGAAGCATTAACTCTCCTTTCTCAGGATGTTGCTGAGAGATTTAAGATTTTTCCTTTCTCAGTCGATATGCAAACGAAGCAGTTGAATTTAGCAATGGCAGACCCACTGGATTTAACTGCCACAGAGTTCGTCGAGCAGAAGACAGGATATATTGTTAAACCTTATGCAGCTGAACCTTCAAAAGTGGAAACCTTAATTTCAGCCGGATATACGACATCTTTAGCAAGAGAGGTAACAGAGGCGCTTAAGGAGGTTTCCAGAGACGGAGAAGTAAAAACTTTTGATATTTTCAAAACAGGTGTTATAAGAGAGGAGAAAGTTGCAGAAATCGTTACCCATATTTTATCTTTTGCGGTAAAAGCAAGAGCATCAGATGTTCACATCGAACCTCAAGAAAATTTTACCAGAGTTCGCTACCGAATTGATGGTATCTTGCAGGAAAAGTTGACAATTCCCAAGGACTTGCGGGATGCTTTGGTTTCCAGAATTAAAATTCTTTCAAGTATGAAGATTGATGAGAAAAGGTTACCACAGGATGGCAGGTTTAATTTTAAAAGCGAGGATCAAGAGGTTGATCTGAGAGTTTCCACGCTCCCCACAACTTTAGGTGAAAAAGTTGTGATGAGGCTATTGAAAAAAACGGGAGGAATTCCGACTCTCCCCGAGTTGGGATTAAGTGGAAGGGCTTTAAAAAATCTTCAGGATGCAATTATGCGCCCCCACGGGATTATTTTGATTTGTGGCCCGACAGGTTCGGGAAAGACAACAACGTTGTATTCGATAATGCAAACTATTAACACTTCCAAGGTTAATATAGTGACGCTTGAAGATCCGGTTGAATACAAAATTGCCGGAGTAAATCAAGTTCAGGTTAATCCTCAGGCGGGTCTTACTTTCGCATCGGGTTTGAGATCTTTTTTAAGACAAGATCCCAATATTATTTTGGTTGGAGAGATCAGGGACCAGGAAACAACTGATCTGGCGATTCAAGCATCTCTTACAGGGCACTTGGTATTTTCCACCCTTCACACCAATGACGCCTCAGGCGCCCTTCCCAGACTTTTGGACATGAAGGCCGAGCCATACCTTTTGGCATCTTCGATGACAGCTATTGCTGCCCAAAGAGTGGTTAGAAAGATTCATGAAGAATGTAAAATTTCTTATGAGCCTGACTTGGAAATTTTTGAGGAGGTAAGAAGTGTTCTTGGATCTTTATTACCCAAGACGAAAGATATAAAGTTTTATAAAGGGGAAGGATGTACTGACTGCGGGAAAAGTGGGTATTACGGAAGAGTGGGTATTTTTGAAGTATTGCCTGTTTCTGAAAAAATAAGTAGGCTCATATTGGAAAATGCATCGTCTGCCGATATTGAGAGGCAGGCGAAAACAGAAGGAATGATTACTATGAAAGAGGATGGATATCTTAAAGTTTTGCAAGGGATTACTACCATTGAAGAAGTTCTTAGAGTGGCTCAGGAGTAGTTAACAGAAAGCATGATTGATATAAAAGATCTTTTGCAAATTACTATTGACAGAGAAGCATCCGACCTTCACATTATATCGGGTATTGCCCCTTATTTACGAATAGAAGGGCAACTAAGCCCGATTCCTTCTGAGGAGATTATTACTCCTGATGTAGTCAACAAATATGTTAAAGAAATTCTCTCTTCAGAACAGTTCGACAGGCTGACCGTTAATAAGGAAATCGACTTTTCTTTACCCTTTAGTCAAAAAGCACGTTTCAGGGTAAATACTTATACCCAAAAGGGGTCATTGGCGATTGCATTTAGAAAGATTCCCATGGAGATTCCTAAGATTGACGATCTGGGTTTACCCAAGCTTCTTCACACATTTACTGGACTCAAGCAGGGTTTTATTTTGGTGACCGGACCGACCGGTCATGGTAAATCAACTACTTTGGCATCGATGCTTAATGAAATAAACGAGCAACGCTATACGCATATTGTGACTATCGAAGATCCAATCGAGTTTGTATTTAAGCCTGTAAATTCGATAATCTCTCAAAGGGAAATGGGTTTTGACACACACTCTTGGCAGATAGCCTTAAGAAGTACGTTAAGAGAAGATCCGGATGTGGTTTTGGTCGGCGAAATGAGAGATTATGAAACCATAGCCTCAGCGCTAACCGTTGCCGAAACAGGACATCTTGTATTCGCCACCCTTCACACAAATTCAGCAGCCCAGACAATTGACAGGATTGTTGATGTTTTTCCCGAAGAGCAACAGGAGCAGGTTAGACTTCAGCTTTCGAATGTTATTGAGGTAGTATTTTCCATGAGACTGATTCCATCCATTACCGGTAAAAGAGTGGTTGCTTATGAGGTTATGCTTGGAACCTCAGCAATAAAAACAACCATTAGAGACGGAAAAACTCATCAGATTGATAATGTCTTGCAAACCTCAACCGAAGTCGGTATGAATACTTTGGAAATGTCTTTGGCAAATCTAGTTAAGAAGGGAAAAGTAGCCCTGGAAGTTGCTCAATCTTACTCCCTGAGGCCTGAAGAATTGAATAGATTGGTCAGGTCCTCAAAATAGTAATTTTAGGAATGGTTGGGGAAAGTTTTCCTTTCTGAAACCTGTTCCAGCTTATGAAACTTTATAAATATAAAGCAAAAGATGAAAAAGGAAATTTTGTTATAGGTGAGGTTGAGGCGAAAAGCCAGGAACATGCGGCCAGACTAGTAAGGCAAAGGGGCAACATTGTCATTTCCATTTCAGAAAAGAGAGAATTAAGTTTTATTTTTTTAAAAAATTTAACTCAAAGAGTTTCAGGTGGAGAAGTTGCCAGGTTCACTAGACAGATTTCAACAATGGTTACAGCAGGACTACCTTTAACTGAGACACTTTCGATACTTCATACTCAAGCAAGAGGATCTATGCAAAAAATAATTTCAGCGATACTCTCCAGAGTGGGGGAAGGCGAGTCTTTATCCTCTGCGATGAGTATGCATCCCAAGGTTTTCTCTAAAACTTACGTTGCCTTGATAAAATCAGGCGAGGCAGGAGGAGTGATGGATGAGGTTCTGGAAAAACTTGCTGAAAATATAGAAAAACAGCAGGAATATAGTGGTAAAGTGAAAAGCGCAATGGTTTACCCATTAATAATTTTGTTGGGAATGGTAGGAGTGGTTATCATAATGTTTATATTTGTTGTCCCTCGTTTAACCACTTTATATTCTCAATTTGAGGCAGAACTTCCTCTTTCTACCAAGATAGTTATTGGAATTTCAGAATTTTTAGTCAACTTCTGGCCGATTGTTATTATTGGGTTTACTATACTTGTCTGGGGATTTAATGTTTATAGGTCAAACTTAAGCGGTAGAAAGAAGATTGATAGTCTCGTTTTTCAAATTCCCTTTGTTGGTGAATTGCAAAAACAAATAATATTAGCAGACTTTACCAGGACTTTGAGCCTAATGACTGAGTCTGGAGTTTCTGTACTGGAAAGTTTGTCAATTTCCTCTGAAGTTATTAACAATAGCCTTATTTCTGATGCTTTATCCGACATGACCAAGATGGTGGAAAAGGGTTTTCCTTTGGCCTTCGCCTTTTCCCGGCACCCCGAGGCATTCCCAATTACCTTGGCCCAGATGGTGGCTGTTGGAGAAGAGACTGGAAAGATGGATGAAGTTTTGGCAAAGGCAAGTCATATTTTTGAAATCGAGAGCGATCAAAAGGTTAAAGTTTTAACCTCAGCCATGGAGCCTCTCATTCTAATCTTACTGGGTGTGGGAGTGGCATTTTTGATCATTTCGATAATTATGCCTATTTATAAATTAACAACAGAAATTTAATCTGGTCCCCAGATAAAATTATAGGGCTATTGACACCTGAACTTAATTTAGTCAAACTGAATGTAGATAATTGAAAGTGTGCGCGAAGGGGGGTGAAACAAAAATTTATGACTGCCCGGATAAGAAGAGGTTTTACTTTAATTGAGCTTTTAATTGTAATTGCTATTATCGGAGTTTTGGCAGTGGTTATCTTGGTTGCCATTAATCCTCAAGAACAGTTGGCAAGAACAAGAGATGCCGGGAGAACTTCCTCGGTAACTCAGTTGGGGCACGCCTTTCAGGCTTATGGCACCTCACATGAAGGTGATTATGTAACTGAAAATAATACTTGGGTTACCTCTATGGTTACTGCTGGAGAGATTGCCACAGCGCCAGGAGCACTTGCTTACAGTATTACAGGAACGGCTGCTTGTTCAGCTGCGGGTCGAGGTATTCAGAACGGGTACTGTTACGATGGTGACGGAGCAACTCCTCCCAATAACGGAATTATCTATTCCAGGTTGGAATCTGGTTCGAATAATTCAAGATGTACAGCACCTGCTGTTGCTTGGGTGGTTTTTGACACAGTCTTGGGTCGAGGCGGTATAGTTTGTAGCCAAGCTGAACCGGCGTTTGCCGTAGGTGGTCAAGCCTTTGTTAATTAAACTGTTAGGTTGGATTGAAAGTACCAGGTAAAAATCTTGCAAAAGGGTTTTCTGGTACTTTCTCATTTATAATGCCTCCCTCATTGCCTCAAAGATTGCAAAGCTCTGTACGACCAGTATATTATAGTTAAATATGTTTGGAGCTTATCCCTATCTTTTAGTTTTAGTTTCTGGTCTTATTATAGGGTCCTTTTTATCGTCGATCACCTATCGAATACCTTTGGGAAAAAGTATAAAAAAAGGAAGGTCTTTTTGTCCTGAATGTAAGAAGGCAATTGCCTGGAATGACAATATTCCTCTTCTTTCCTACATTCTTTTAAAGGGTAAGTGCAGGAGTTGCCGAAAGAAAATTTCCCTTCGCTATCCCCTGATAGAAATTTCAACAGCGATTTTATTTTTCCTTATTTACTATTTTTATTCTTTTAACTGTAGCGCAAGTTTAGATGAAGCTTCCTTGCAGGATATTTGTTTTTGGAAATTACACTTAGGTTCTATAGCACCCCCCTTTTTGTTTCTGGCAATAAGCTTATTGATTACAATTTTTGTCACAGATTTTGAACATCAAGTTATTCCGGACAAAGTTGTTTTTTTTCTTTTTTCAATTTTTCTTGCTGTAAACTTACTCTCCCCCGCCGATAACTTTTATAAGAACCTTTTCGTTTCCCTTGCAACGGCCTTTGTCTTCCTGATTCTTAATTTAATAACCAAAGGTAAGGGAATGGGACTGGGAGATAGTAAACTGGTTCTTAGCGGAGGGGTTTCACTGGGATGGCCAGGTACACTGGTATGGATATTTTTGAGCTTTTGGATAGGAGCTGCTCTCGGAGTCAGCTTACTTTTAACAGGTAAAGCCAAATTAGGTAAACCAATTGCTTTTGGACCATTTTTGGTTATAGGTTTTTTTCTAACTTTATTTTGGGGAGATTATTTAAAAAATTTACTTTTCCCCTTTTTACAATAATTACCAGGCAATGAAACCTTTTTCAAAAAATGAGTATATTGGTATAGGAATTATTCTTTTAGTAACTTTTAGCGTGACCTTTATTAATATGCGGCTGGCTTTGAGGAGAGCTAGAGATGCTCAAAGAAAAGCGGATTTGGGGACAATTTCGGATGCGCTTCATGAGTACAGATCGGACTTTGGTTTTTTTCCTCCTTCTGGGGACGCCAAGATAAAGGCATGTCCTGCCGACAATTTTTATCAGGTTATTGCCCTTTTAAAAGAGGCTGAGGTACCTAACTATAATCTTCTTTTTCAGGGATTAAGGCCCTGTGAATGGGGAAAGGATTCCTTAACTGATCTTGGTTTATTCGGCTCAAGCGAAAAAGTCTATCTCAAAACCCTTTTTGCGGATCCTCAAAAGAATGATGGAATATCTTACTATTATTTATCTAATAGCAAAAGATTTCAGCTATATTCTAACCTGGAGGGTGGAGAGGATGAAGACGGTTATAATTATAAGATTGTGGGGAGAAATTTAAATTGTGGAGGCAGAATTTGTAGTTATGGCAAGTCTTTTGCTGAAACTCCACTTGATAAATCTATTGAAGAGTATGAGAATGAGCTTGCTGAAAGGGAGAAAGCTGGAAAAAAGTGATGAGTCCGTGTTATAAATAGATATCTGTCTTTATGAACTTAAATCTCAAATCTCAAAATTCCCTCAGCACTGAAAATTCTGAAAAGTGGGAGACAAATCCAAACTTGATTAGTTGGAAATTAGGTTTTCCGATTAAAAATTTTGGTTTTACATTGATTGAACTTTTGATAGTTATAGCCATTCTTGGCGGATTGGCCACAATCCTTTTAATGAGATTCCCCGCATCTCAAAGAAGAGCAAGAGACGCAAGGAAAAGAAGCGACATAAAACAATATCAGGTTGCTATGGAAACATACGCAGCCAGAAATCGGGGTAATTTTTTCGTTGCTTTGGGAAATTTGGCAACTCCTGCAAATTGCGGAACTACCCTACTGAACTTGACTACCTGCCCCGATGATTCCAGGGGTAACCCCTTTAATTATCAGATCAGATCGGATCTGACTCAATATGTTTTATGGGGGACCTTAGAACAGGGAAATGATGCAGGAGCGACTCTTTTCTTTGTGGTTTGTTCAGACGGAAGGACTGCCGATAGTCTGGTCAATGGAGGTCCGGTTTGTCCATTATGAAAAAAATATCAAATATAAGTTATGGCTTTACTCTTATTGAGCTTCTAATAGTCATTTCCATAATTGCAGTTTTAACCGGTATATCCATTTTTGCGATGCAAAATGCCAGAAGGTCTGGTCGCGATGCAAGAAGGAAAGCTGATTTAGAAACCATCCGCGCCGCATTGGAAATTTATAAAGCTGACTGCAATCAATATCCGGCCAGTCTTCCAGCTCCAGGGTCTCAACTTCAGGCAACCTGTACTGGGGTAACCAATATTTACCTAAGAAGTGTGCCCGGGGACCCTTCGACTTTGGCAAGGTATGTTTATTGTCCAAGCGGGGTTCCTTCGACCTCGTATAATTTGTACTCTCATCTTGAGGACTCTTCAGACACGTTCACTGGATGTGTAACCTGTGATCCCACTCCTTGCCGATACCAGCTGTTGAGTCCTTAAGGAGTTTTTCTAAATTGAGTTTCAAGAAATGTTTTTTTCCAATGCAAAAAAAGATTATCCGAAAGATCTCTAAAAGCAATGGCTTTACATTGATTGAACTTTTGATTGTGGTAGTAACAATGACTCTTCTTTTTGGTGTTGGTTTTGCAAATTATCGGGATTTCCAAAAGCGGGAATATCTTAAAACAGCCGATAGGCTGATTAAAGCTGACTTAAGACTAGCTCAAGAAATGGCGATCTCAGGAAGAAAACCTCAGGAGTTTCCTGGTAATGCCTGCGAAACCCAGATTCTGCAAGGTTATAGATTTGAACTAGATACTGATAATTATCCAGGAGGAAGGGACTCTTATCAAATTGACGCGTTTTGTGGACCAACTTTAGGTACGGCTACAAGAGTTTTCCTAAAGGCAGTTAACCTGCCAGAAGGAATTGATATGTCTTCAATCGGAGGAAGTGTATTTACTTTTAAGGTTTTAGCCAGAGGGGTTGATATTCCTGGTGCACAAATAGGTATAACTCTTAATTTTCCAGGTTCAGGTGTTCCAGGCATAACAGTGACCGTTAGACGTTCAGGAGAAATATTATGAGTTTTATTATTTTCAAAAAAAAGACATTCTTACCTTTCGGGCAATCTTTGTTTGAAGTAATTTTTTCAATTGCCATTCTTTCGTTAATACTTATCGGAGTGGTTTCTCTGACCACAAAAACCGTTGCTAATGAAAACTTTTCTAAAAATAATGCCCTGGCAACCAAGTTCGCCCAGGAGGCTATGGAGTGGATAAGGGAGGAAAGAGATTCAGATTGGAGTAATTTAGCCTCAAGAACTCCTGCAACCAACATAAATTTAGGAAGTTTGAATTGGAGTTCTGCCAATCCCATATTGGGGACTGCCTTATCAAGATCTGTTAATTTAACCTTTCAGACGGTAGTTGATTCAAATGATACTATCCGTGTAGAAGTAATTGTCAGTTGGACTGATGGGCAAGGAAGCCATCAGGTTGTATCTGTTACTGATTTTACAAACTGGAATAGATGAGAAAAGTAATGCCAAATATTAAAAGTCCTGATTTGCTACTATTCAGACAAAAGTTAAATTGTGGTTTTTCCTTGGTTGAGATGTTGATTGTTGTACTTGTCTTTTCTATTGTCAGTATCTTAGTTACCCAATCAATTGCCATAAGTATCCGTAATTCTAAAAAAAGTGAGTCAGTCGGCAAGGTTAAAGAAAATGTCGAATATGCCATGAATGTTGTGGAAAGATCTTTAAGAGGTGCCAGAAAATTTCGAAATTGTATAGGAATTCCAACTAATCGACTTGATTATACAGACGAATTCGGGATGAGTGCTTACTTTTCTTGCCAGAATTATTATATTGCTTCAGGCTCAGCCAGGTTGACCAGTTCGGATGTGAGAATTACCAACTGTCCTGAAATGTTTACCTGTTTTGAGAAAGAGGGTAAGGTACCTTACTCGGTTAATGTATCAGTTGAGGCAGAATTTTCAAATTTGAGGGGTGTGGAGGGAGCAAAATATCAAGCCATGACCAAAATATTGTTACGCCAGTATTGATTGGATTAGTTAGTAATTGACCTCAGTATTTGGGCTTGTTAAACTTAAAATTGTATGCCAAAGCCTGCCTTTTCTAAAAACAACTCAGGCCAAGTACTTCTTTTAGTGCTTCTTTCTATGGTTACTGTTTTGACAATCTCTTTATCAATTGCTGCCAGGTCAACAGTGGAAGTGGCAACCACAAGCTATGAGGAAGATGCTTCCCGTGCGTTCAGCGCGGCTGAAGCTGGAGTAGAACAAGCTTTAATAAAAGAATCCGGTGTGGAAGAGATTGACCTTGGTAATAATACTTCAGTGAGTGCCGAAGTAACCAGACCGACTCAGGGAAGCAGTTTTACCTATCCAAGTTATCTTTATGGGGGAGAGACTGCAAGCTTTTGGTTTGTATCGCATGACCCAATATCTGGACGGTTAACTTGTCCTTCTTGTACCAGAACGTCTCAAGTAGATATTTGTTGGGGAGACGGGAGTTCTTCATCAGTTCCTGCAATTGAGGTGGCTGTTTTTTTTGACACTTCGAGAACCTCAACTGATAACCCAAACAATTACAGTGATGTACAGGTGAGAAGGCAGGCATATGATCCTGATTCCAGTCGAGCCGCGGCTAACGGGTTTACCTATTACAATCGAAATTGTTCCGATATAAGTGGGTTCAGATACAGAGCAAGTATCGATTTAGCCAGTTTAGTGGGTGGTAGTTGTGCTGTTGGAGGTGGAGAGGGTTGTTTAATGGTGGTAAAAGTTAGAATGTTTTATATTGAGAACAGTGATAGTCCTCAACCGGTTGCTATTATAGTTCGTGGCGGACCAAATCCTTTTCTTCCTGACCAAGGTATTTTAGTTGAATCAGTCGGTGAGGCTAACGAGTCTAAAAGAAGAGTTACAGTCCTTAGGACTTATGCTGAGGCGCCTGGTGGTTTGTTTGACAGTGCAATTTTTACTCCGGAAAGTTTAAGTAAACAGGATTATGGGGATTAAAGTATGGGTGTTGGACTGGATATAGGATCAAAAACAGTAAAAATAGTCGAGCTTTCTCAGGGTAAGAACGAGTTTATTCTTAAAGCCTCAGGGATTGCTGGACATAAGGGTAGGCCTCCTGAGCAAACCCAGACTGAAAAAGAACTTACACCGTTGGCTGAGACGATCAGAAAGCTTTATAAAGAGGTAAGGATTTCTTCCAAGGAAGTATCTATTGCTTTACCCGAATCACAAGTTTTCATCAGAACAGTCAAGTTTCCTCTTTTGACTGATTCTGAAATAGCTTCAGCCATAAAATGGGAGGCTGAGCAGTATATTCCGATTCCCATAAGTGAGGCTATTGTCCAGCATCAAATAATAGAAAGAAAGGAAGATATAACATCGTCTCAAACAACAGTTCTTCTGATCGCAGTTTCCAAGCAGATTGTGGAAAAATACGTAAAAGTAGTAGAGATGGCCGGACTTAATTTGATTGTAGTTGAGACAGAGTTAATGTCGATGGTCAGGTCCTTAGCTCCAAGTGACCAGACTGTTTTAATCCTCGATTTCGGAGCTAAATCCACAGATATTGCCATTGCCAAAGAAGGAAGGTTGGTTTTTTCAAGATCGGTCCTTACTGCCGGTGAAGCATTTACACGGGCTATTGCTCAAGGGTTGGGAATAGAAGAGATTCGGGCAGAAGAATATAAGAAAGCTTATGGTTTGTCAGAATCCTTACTTGAGGGGAAGGTGAAAGAAGCATTACAACCGACAGTAAGATTGGTTTCTGACGAGATAAAAAAGGCCATACATTTTTATCAGTCAGAAGAAAGAGGATCAACTCCTTCCTCTTTAATTCTGGCTGGCGGGACCGCTGGCATGCCTGAAATAGCCTCAGTATTGACCAAGTTTTTAAATATAGAGGTGGTTATCGGAAATCCTTTTTCAAAGGTTAAATGCGATCCTCAGGTAGTTAAATCCCTTTCAGACTATGCTTCCTATTATTCAGTTGCTGTAGGATTAGCAATGAGAGAGGAGTAAATTATTATAATGGATGGGATAAACTTAATACCACAGGAAATAAAGCCTAAAGCAAACGTTTTAAAAACTGCTAATTTATTAAAAAAAATTGCAATCACTGAAAGTATTTTTTTGCTGGTTTTTGCAATTATTGTCTTCGGAAGTATTTTCATTTTGTCGAGTCGCCTTAAAGATTCACATAGTAAGGATGATAAATTAAGGTCAGAGATAAAAGCATTGGAACAAACAGAGCAAAGATTAATGCTGGTTAAAGATAGATTGGGAAAGATCGAAAATATATATTCTTGGGACGATGCTTCTCAAGAGGTTTTGATAGCCGAAGGAGTTGTAAATACGCTTCCAGAAGGAGTCGTTTTAAGGAGCGCAGTTTTAAAAGAAACTCAAGTTAACTTGACCATCGAAGTCGTCAATTCAGAGTCTTTTTCCAATCTACTTTCCAGTTTAGTTAATTCCGGTAAATATAAAACCATAAAGATAGAATCTTTAGATTTTGATCCTGAAAAGGGGTACATTATAGAACTGGCTATATCAATCTAAAATATGATTATTACCTCTCGTACCTTTAAAAAGGTGAATACAAGTTTTTCTTTAGTTTTTTTACCATTGGTGGCAATAATTGTCTTTTCATTGCTTTTACTGAATTTGGGAAAAGAAGGTTATCTTAAGTTCAGTAAAGTCCTTTCTGATTATAGAGGGGCAAAATATTCTGAGACTATTTTTCAGGAAAAGAAAGAAGGTCTTATTAAGGTCAGACAGGAAGCGCTGGAGAAGTCTGACCTGACATTAGTTGCACTCCCCGAAAGAAACCCTGCGGCAATAATAGTTTCAATACTTAGAAGTTTACTACAGGAACAATCGCTTGTTATAGGAAGTATAGAGCTGAAGGTAGTTACGGAAAAAGATAATATTAAAACATCTGAGTTGAAATTAGAAATGACTGACAGTAAGGAGAATCTTTTGAATGTAATTAACTTTTTTAAATCCCTTGACCAGATCACTCCGGTTGTTAGTTTGGGAGAAGTTGAATTGATAGGATCGGACGAGCAACTTCGCTATGGGCTTAAACTCAATATCTTTTGGTCAGAATTACCAAAGGAACTTAGCCCCATCAGTCAGCCGATAGAAAGTTTGACCAGAGAAGAGCAGGAATTAATCGCTAAGTTATCAAATTTCAAAAGTCCTGGCCTGGTTAATTTTGATTTAGCGCCTAGCCAAAACTTGGAGAGACAAAATCCTTTTAACTAAATTGGTTTTCAAGCTTCTTTTTCACTTACATTTACAATTATGGATAAATTTTCTTTTCCGCCTCTAACTCTCATAAGAGTTTGGATTGCCTTAATTACCTTCCCTTCTCTTCCTATAACCAATCCTATCTCATCAGGAGCCAACCGAACGTTATAAGTAACTTTATCATCCTCACTAGCTTCTTCAATAGAGAAATCCTCTTTACCGGTGATGCCCTTAATTAAATATTCCAATAGTTCTCTCATTTTCAAGAAATTAGTTTGTTAACAGACTTAGTTTTTTGTGCACCGACTGCCAGCCATTTTTCAAGCTTTTTTTTATTTATTTTTTTGTTATTTTTTTTGGGGTACCAAAAGCCGATAACATCAAGAAACTTTCCTTCTCGTTTTCTTCTTTCTTCTATCACAACAATTCTATAGTGGGGATTGCCTTTGGATCCTCCGCGCGCAAGTCTAATTTTGATCATAGCTTCTGAATTTTACTTGAATAGTAAGCATTCTGCAAATTAATTAGAGATTTAAGATTTTTTTTCAAAGTTTTCTAAAGCCTTTTTGGCAGCATCTTGAGCAGCTTCACTTTTATTTTTTCCAACTCCAATTGCCAATGTCTTATTATCAACATTGGCCTCAATCGTGAATTTTTTATCATGGTCAGGTCCTTCTTCTTTAATCACTTTATACTTGGGAGCAGCGTAACCCTGAGCCTGAACCAACTCTTGAAGAGTGCTTTTTGCGTCTTTTAGCGGCTCTGAGATTTTTTTATCAAGATCAGTTAGAAGAGTAACTTGAATAAACTTCTCCGCAGATCTGATACCTCCGTCCAAAAAAAGGGCGCCAATTATGGCTTCAATGGTATCCGCCAGTATCGAAGGGTTATCTCTTCCTCCACTGTCCTCCTCACCTTTAGAGAGGAAAATTTTGGATCCTAAGCTCAATCTCTTGGCAACATCAGAAAGATTAACTGTATTGACAAGATTTGATCTTAGGACGGTTAAGTAACCTTCTTCCTTTTGTGGGAGTTTAAGATAAAGCTCTTTGGATACGATGAATTCCAAAATGGCGTCTCCCAGAAACTCAAGTCTTTCGTTGGACTCACGAATCCTTTGGTGTTCGTTAACCCAGGATTTATGGGTTAAGGCAAGTTTAAGTAAGTCCTTATTTTTGAAAAGTTTTACAAGAGAGTAATCTTGGACCATAAGTGAGTCAAGCAGTTTTAATGAATAAATTCCTGAGAACTGATAACTTCAATTAATTCTTCAACTGTTTCAATTTCTGTCAAGTCAATGTCTTTAGTTATTACCCCCTTGTCATAAAGAATTTGTAGAAGGTCGGAAAGTTCAGTGGCGTTCATATGCAGATCCTCGGTGAGCAAGTCCTCTTCCTTTATATCTTCTTCGTCTACTCCTAAATATTCAGCCAATATCTTTTTGATCTGGTTTGTGAGAGTGTCCTTTGAGTTTTTGTTTTTATTCATTTTCTATTTTCTACCTTACTTTTATATATTGTACCCAATACCCCATTGATAAAGGAAAAAGAATTTTCCGATCCAAACTCCTTGGCAATTTCGACAGCCTCGTCAATAATTACTTTTGGTGGGGTATCAAGGTTTTCCATTTCATAGACAGCCAGCCGTAGTATTGCAAGATCGATCCTGTTTAGTTTTTCGATAGGCCAACTTGGCGCCGCATCCTGAATTTTTTTATCCAAGAGATCTTTTTGTTTGAGAATCTTTTTTGCTTCGTCAGTTAAATTATCCTGATGGGTAAAACTTTCGCCAAAAAGAGCTTTTACAGTCTCGCGTCTTTTTTGATGTCTGGGATCTTTGGCTGTTTTCATTTTAAGGTATTATGAAGAAATAAAGGGTGACTTACAAGTAATTATTTTTTGTAGAATCCGCAAGAAGAACAGGTTTTGTGAGGTTCCTTTAACTTGCCGCAAGACGGGCAACGGGAGACATTAACCCAAGTGAGTTTTTTAGCTGGAGCATTTCGTCTTTTTCCGCTTCTTGAACGTGTATGTTTTTTCTTGGGAACCGGCGCCATGATTGATATTTTATGACATTATCTATATAATATGCAAACTTTTATAACAGTATTCAAGAAAACCACGTTTAAGTTCACATGAACGTGGATGAATTGAACACTGTTGCGACATTCTCTCTTGGCAAGAGAAACCCCGAGTCTGACTCAGGGAGAATGTCATAACGTAAGATTGGAGGTGAATTTTCAATATGCCTTTTAGTATCATTAGACGCGGGAGAGGACAAGAGGGATCTACTACAGGAAAAGTTGAACCAATGGTTGAAATGGAGGGCGCCGTGAGTGCTTCAGCTCCACTAACAGGTCATCCGGATGCATCCTATGTTGTTAGGAGAACAAGGGAGTTGATGCGAGATATGAGATTTGGTGTAGTGCGTGTTGGGATTTTGACGGAAGAAGGATTTGTAGAAGGGGATGTGGTTGACGAGGACGTGTTGTGAAATAATAATTCCTACAGCCATTCCAATTCCACCTAAGGGGAGGTACGCCAAACGTACTCACCAAGTTTGCAACAAGCCAGAATGGACGAAAGAAAATTAATGCAGGATTTGGAAACACTGGGTTTCGTTAGAAAAGTTTAAAAAAAGTTTAAAAGAATAATTAGTTCAGGATTATTTCCTTGCTTTCAAGTTTTTCAATTAGTTTTGGGTATCGGGTTTTGTTTCCTATAACATCCTCAGCAACCTTTTTGGTCAGTTTTATCACTCCGCTATCATTCCAGGAGGCAATTTTAAGCTCAGGAAATCCGTGCTGGCGGGTACCAAAAACCTCTCCAGGGCCGCGCATCTTAAGGTCAAGTTCGGCAAGCTCAAAACCGGATTTATTTTCTTTTAGGGCTTTTAACCTTTGATTTGTGGTTTTTGACTTTCTTGAGGTAAATAAAAGACAGTACGATTTTTTCTTTCCTCTACCTATTCTTCCTCTTAACTGATGAAGTTGTGCCAGCCCAAATCTCTCCGCTGCCTCAATTATCATTAAAGTAGCGTTGGCAACATCTATTCCTACTTCTACAACTGGTGTTGAAACTAGAATGTCAATGTCCCCCGCCCTAAATTTGTCCATGGTTGTGTCTTTTTCTTTTGCCTTTAATCTACCGTGAAGAAGCCCGAGTTTAACTGAATTTGCAAATACCTTGCACAATTTCTCATATTCAACTGTTGCAGCTTTAACTTGTCTCATTGACTCAACTTGCGATTCTTCTATTAGTGGGCAAATTATAAAGCCCTGCACCCTTTCCTTTTTAATTTGTTCTTTTATCCAGTTGTAAGCTGCCTCTCTTTTTAATGGTGGTACTATCCAAGTGGTTATTTTTTGCCGACCTTTCGGAAGTTCATCAAGCGTGGATAAATCTAAGTCTCCGTAAAAAGTTAAAGCGATTGTTCTTGGAATGGGTGTGGCTGTCATAGTCAGGACATGGGGAGAGTGGGATTTTTTGCCTGACTTTTTAACCAAATGTGCCCTTTGTTCTACACCGAATCTGTGTTGCTCGTCAATTACAACTATGGCTACATTTTCGAAATTAACCTTTTTGTGAATTAAAGCATGAGTTCCAACATAAATATCAGTCTTTCCGAAGTCGCTTTTGACACCGGCTGAAGTTATCAGTGTCACACGCACTTTGAACTTAGCAAAAATTTCTTGTAGGGTCTTGTAATGTTGATTTGCAAGTATCTGTGTTGGTGCCATGAATACGGATTGAAAACCGTTTATGAACGAACAAAAGGCGCAAGTAGCAGCAACAACTGTTTTGCCCGAACCCACATCGCCTTCCAGAAGCCTGTTCATGGGAGTTTCTTTTTGAAGATCAGAAAAAATCTCACCGATTGCCTTTTTTTGTGATAGTGTAAGATTAAAAGGGAGGGAGTTTGTGAATTCTTTGTAAATTTTTTTATCTATTCTTAAGTTGTGAATAGCTTTGTTTTGATTCCAATTTTCTTTTTTGTATTGGTTTTTCAGTTGCAGGAATAAGAGTTCATCAAAGGAAAGGCGCACACGTGCTTTTTGAGCATCCTCAAGTTTTTGCGGGAAGTGGATTGAGTTTATTGCTGTATTAAAATCTAACAAATTATTTTGTTTGAGCAAAAAGTCCGGGAGAAATTCTTCCAGATGACCAATGTTTTGTAATACATAATTTATTCTTGCCCGAAGCCATTTTGAAGAAATTTGGGCTGTTTCAGGGTAAACTGGAACAAGCCGGCCTGTGTGTAAGGTTTGGTAACCGGGATTAAAATATTCGTAATCGGGTGATAGAAGCGCTCTTTCTCGGTTGAAAAAATCTACCTTTCCCGAAAGTGATAAATGACTTCCTTTCTTAAGATTCCGAGCCAGAAATGGTTGGTTGAACCAGATAACCTGCATATTCCCAGAATTATCGGAAACTATGCCAGCCTGGATTTTTTTGCCGTGCTTCGTATATAAATTTTTCAATTCTTTAAGTTCTGCCCGAATTGTTGCTGTTTCTCCTGCCTGCACATGAGCAATTTTGGCAATGTGGCTGTAATCGTTATATCTATGAGGAATGTGATGGATTAAATCCTCGACTGTTTGAATTCCGAGTTTTTCCAGTCTCCTGACATACACAGGTCCGACTAAAGGTAACTTAGCAACCGGTGAATCAAGTTTCATTATTAATCCCAATAATACCACTTTTGGCAGGGTAATATGCGTTTTTTCAAGCTAGAGAAGATAAAAAAGGAAAGGGATGAAAGTTGTAAGAAGCAAAGATATACCGGCCAGAATAAATATGACTTTTGCTAATTTCTTGCGCTTTTGCTTGTTCATGATTTCAGCTTACAAATTTTGGCTTAAAAATTCATTTGACTTTGATAAATATTTTTTTCCCTATCTTAATTTCTTCCCCACTTGTAATTTCTCTTGTTGGATCAAAAATCGTTGTACCTGATACATCTACTGCACCCTGACTGATCAGTCTTTTAGCCTCACTTACACTTCCGATGACTTGAGAGATAGTTTGGGCTAGCGTTTTTCTTGCAGAAATTTCCTTTTTAAACTCAGGACTTTTTTTCTGAAAGGTTTTCTCAAAAGACTGTTGGGCAGATATCGCTGAGGTTTCTCCCCAAAGAAGTTTGACGATTTCAAAAGCTAACCTTTTCTTCTCGCTTAAAGAATCTTTTTTAACAGCCTTTTCGATTCCGTCTAATGAGCATTCTGTCAGGAGTTCAAAAGAAAGAGCAATGGTTTCGTCAGGGAATGTCATTACACCGCCATAGAAATTTTCCGGAGTCGAATCCAGAAATAGAGCATTACCGGTAGTTTTTCCAACTTTATCACCATTTTTATCTACCAATAGTTTTGTAGTTAGAACATATTTTTCCTTGTGGTGAACAGCTCTCATAAGTTCTCTACCGGCTAAAATATTAAAAAGTTGGTCGCTTCCACCAATTTCTAAATCTACTCCATCTGGAACCATCTTTATGCTGTCAATTGCCTGAGTTACTGGATAAAGAAACTCGTGTAAATGTATCGGTATTTTTTCTTTAATTCTTTTTTGAAAAAGGTCACGTTCTAACATCTGTTGAACTGTGAATTTTGAAGTAATTTCAATAAGTTCTTTATAGGTAATTTTATCGTTCCATTCTGAGTTAAACTTTATTTCGGCTGGGTTAACTCCGTCTAAATCTAAAACTTTTGCTACCTGATCCTTCCACTTTTCAGAGTTTTTAAGAGTTTGTTCACGAGTAAGTTGGACCCTGGTAGTTTTTTTATCAGGATCTCCAATCATTCCGGTGAAATCGCCAACTAAAAAAATTACTTTATGCCCGAGTTTTTGAAATTGTCGAAGTTTCATAAGACCAGCAAAATTACCTAAATGTAAAGATGGCATTGAAGGATCAAAGCCCTGGTAAAGGGTAATTTTTCTTTTACGCATAAGATCTGCAAGCTCTTTTTTGGAGGGTAATACTTTCTCTACTCCTCTTACTAAGACTTTATTAACTTCGTCCATATTGACTCCTTTTTTGGGGAAAGCGGAAGAAATCAAATATTTCTTCGCCACCTACTGAGCGATTATAAATGTGACATATCTCGTTGTCTGCAAAAAATTACACTTCTTTTATTGGGCATAATAACTTTCTGTTTACTTCAATAAAGATTAAACCATCTTGGTTGGTATAAGTAAAGTGTGTCAATAGAAATACACCCGTAGGGTGTTCTGTGTACTGGTTTTGTTAAATTTGTTAGAATGGTTGCATGGCTAAGTGGAGGGAAAGAAGAAGGTATTGGAATAAAGGATCGAAACGATTAAAGAGAATTTCGGGAAAAGGAAAGACAGTAAAAAGAATCTTTACCCTGACTAAATTTATCTTTTTGGGATTAATTACTCTGTTTTTTGCATCTTTTATAATTTTTCCTCTTTTGGCATTTAATCTACCTTCCCCTGAAAAAATCCTGAGACGTGAGGGATTTTCAACTAAGATATTGGATAGGAGCGGGGAGGTTCTTTATGATATATTTTCCGAGCAAAAAAGAACACCAGTTTCCCTAAATGAGGTTCCTAAATATTTAAAAAAGGCAACAATTGCAATCGAGGATAAAAATTTTTATAGACATCAAGGTTTTGATCCAACGGGAATATTTAGAGCCGTCTTTAATATTATCTTTAAAAGAAAACTCCAAGGAGGCTCTACACTGACTCAGCAGCTTGTTAAAAATGTTCTTTTGACACCAGAACGAACAATTTTTAGAAAAATAAGAGAATTTATCCTGGCAATTCAGATTGAAAGAAAATATTCAAAGGATGAGATTTTGCAAATGTATCTTAATGAGGCTCCCTATGGGGGAACTTCCTGGGGAGTAGAAGCGGCAGCTGAAACCTATTTTGGAAAAAAAGTCAAAGATTTGAACCTTGTTGAGTCTGCAGTCCTTGCGGGATTTCCCCAAAGGCCTTCAATCTACTCTCCTTATTCAGCTTATCCTGATGCTTATAAGGAAAGGACAAGACAAGTTTTAAGGAGAATGCGCGAGGATGAATATATAACTATTGAGGAGGAAAAAGGTGCGCTTGAGGAAATTGAAAAGCTTAAATTTCAGGAAAAAGGCGCAAATTTTAAAGCAGAGCATTTTGTCCAATATGTCCAGAGGGTTTTAGAGGAACGCTACGGAGGACGCGTGATTGAACAAGGTGGATTAACTGTTACAACGACTTTGGACTTAAAGCTCCAGGAAAAAGCCCAGGAGATTATCGCCGATGAGATTGGAAAACTAGAAAAATTGCACATAACCAACGGAGCAGCAGTTGTAATAAACCCGGAAACCGGAGAAATTTTGGCCATGGTTGGATCCAAAAATTTCAACGACCCTAATTATGATGGCCAGGTTAACGTGGTTCTTTCTTTGCGACAACCAGGTTCAGCAATAAAACCGATAACTTATGTGACTGCTTTGAAGAAAGGATATAGCGCTTCCACCCTAATTATGGACACTCCAACCGAGTTTCCGGGTGGAATAGGCCAACCAGTTTATAAACCGGTTAACTATGACGGAAAACATCGAGGTCCTGTTCAATTAAGATATGCTTTGGGTAACTCAATTAACATTCCAGCTGTCAAAATGCTTGCCACAGTTGGAATTAAAGATGTTTTAAAAACAGCTTACGAACTTGGCCTAAATTCCCTTGAACCTACGCAAGATACCCTTAATAGAGTTGGTTTGTCTTTAACATTAGGGGGTGGTGAAGTTAGACTTTTGGAATTGACAAGTAGTTACAGTGCATTTATGAATAAAGGATTTAAGGTTGATCCTGTTGTCGTTCTTAAAATTGAAGATCAGCAAGGTAAAGTGCTTGAAGAGAGTAAGCCAGAGAAAGGAAAACGAGTATTAACTCCCGAACAAGCCTATATGATATTTGATATTTTATCGGATAATGATGCCAGAAAAGAGGTTTTCGGCCCGAATTCATTGCTTAATATTTCTGGACGTCAAATCGCGGTTAAAACCGGAACAACAAATGATAAGAAAGATAACTGGACAATTGGTGGAAACGAACAGACTTTAGTTGGTGTCTGGGTGGGCAATAACGACAATTCGCCAATGAAAGAAGTGGCGTCAGGCATAAGCGGAGCGTCTCCGATCTGGAGAAAAATAATTCTTGAAATTTTGAAAGATAAACCTGCAATAACTGCGGAAGTTCCGGGAGGAATTGTTACAGCTTCAGTTGACAGTGTTTCTGGGTATTCTTCACACGATGGATTTCCTTCCAGAATAGAAAAATTCATTGACGGAACCCAATCAGGGGAAGACACTGTCCATCTAAAGTTAAAGGTGTGTAAAACTGATGGTAAACTGGCGACGCCATCCGATATTGCGGCCGGAAATTATGAAGAAAGGGAGTTTTTTATTTTTCGGGAAGAGGACCCGACAGTATCCAAGGTAGGTGATGAAAATAAATGGCAAAAGGGAATAAATGAGTGGTTGGCTACACAGCCTGATCCCAAATATCATCCGCCATCTGATTATTGCGGTACCGGGAACCCCATAAATGTTGAGTTTAGAAATCCCAAAGATAAAGATTCAAATTTAGGAAATAGAATTATAATTGATATTCGTGCCGAATCTGTAGATAAAATTACTGAGGTTGAGTTAGAAATAGACGGTGTAAGAGTACGAACTTTTACTCTCCCTTCTTATAGACATGAAGCTGATTTGATTGATGGTGTTCACAGTTTAAAAGCTAAGGCCAAAGATGAAAAAGGAAAAGAGTCAGACAGGGTAATAACTATCGGAGTCGGAGTTCCCTGGGACTACTCCCCTTCTCCGACACCAACGCTAACTCCAGTTCCTTCACCTACCACGACCCTTCTTCCTTGATCGTGGTGTTATAATGGTGGAAGAAAAATTAAATGGGATTCAAAGAGAAACCTTCTAGGAGTGTAAGTAAGGCTGTAAGGCGTTTGAAAGCGGTGGGGAATTTGGATGTTGCCAGCAGTCTTCGTGACAAAGATATTGCCAGAAGAGAAAGATTACTAGAAGAAAGAACTTGGCAGGAAGAGTTGGACACTCACCTACGTAATGCTGGATACAGAGATGGAATTAGAAGCTTGGATGAGGCTGGATTAAGTGCTGTTGCTGAATGGAGAGGTATTAGGACTATGCACAGAGATGGTAGGCTGGATTCTGCTGAGCTGGATAAGGAAATAGAGAGATTTTCAGATCAACACGATGGTATGTTTGTTGACGAGGCATTTAAATTCTCGGTAAGATATATAACCGAGAGAACTTAAGTTACCGCACTTAGCTTGGGCTGTTATTATTTTAAGCTTGCACAATGTTTGTGTTTTAAATAGCCGACATATGTTCTTCTTATTTCTTCAACCTCTTTATCAGTCAAAGTTTTTGTTGGATGTTGGTAGTGAATAGTGAATGTGTATGAGCTCTCGTAAATGTCTTTTAGTTCAATTAATGAAACTAGCTTTGATGCTTGTTTAATAGATTGAATCACGCTTTCAAGCTTGGTTCGTTCAGGTAAAATTAGGGTAATGTCTTCAATTTGTGCAGGGACTTTTGCCATCGGTTTAAACGTATTATATGGCTTGTAAACTCTCTTAAGTTTCTCTATTTCGAATTCATAATAGATATATTTTTTTTGTTCTAATACACCAAATTCACCTATTTTAGTATTATTTATATTAAATAATACTCTCTGATTAGGAAGAAAATCTTTTGCATCTTCAACTTGAATTTTATAACTAATGTTTAGTTCTTCTAAAAAAGCTTCGATGACACCTTTAGCCTCACGGTAAGAATGATTTGAAAATATTCCAGAAAGTGTCATTATTTCTTTTGGCAGTTGCCTTGCTTGTGGTAAATATACATTTGCGGCTTCAAAAAGGTGGAAAGGAATTTTTATTCCTTTGTTGTCATCTGCCGCTTGAATAAGTGAAAATTTAAGACTTGTTCTTAAGTATTCGGAGTCAGAACCAAGTGGGTTTTTTAACTTTAAGGCATTTGAACTTACGAATTCCTTTGGAACTAGAGAGTTTGTATATATTTCATTTGCGCCTAACTCTTTTAAGATCCTTTTGAGTTTTATTTCGAAGGCAAATGTAAAGTCGCTAAGACTGTCTGGTAATTCTCCAGCCATTAATTTGCTTGGCAGGTTGTGGTAGCCGTAAAGTCTTGCCACTTCTTCAACGATATCTTCGGGGATTTCTATATCTCTTACTCTGAAGGACGGTACTTGAATATACAGATTGTCTTGATTTACACGGATGCCGAAACCAAGAGTTTCAAGTATTTTTACAACCTGATTTTGTTTTAAGCTGATCCCCAATTTTTTTTCGATGAAGCTTACTGTTATTCTTAGGGTCTTGGGTTTATAAGGTTCGGGATATAAATCAAGTACTTCTTTTTCTGCAGTACCTTCCGTCAATTCTTCCATAAGATCGATCCCACGTAGTGTTCCTAATCTGACAAGTTCTGGATCAAGTCCTTTTTCAAAAAGGATTGCAGCTTCAGTTGTTTGAGAAAGACTTGTAAATGTTTTTCGGATATTTACAGGGTTGTACGTTTGAACGAATAAGAGAACGTTTTTTGTTTTATCACTAACTGCAGAATTTTGTCCGCCCATAATGCCAGCCAAGTCAATAAGTCTTCCTGCGCCGTCTTCAATTACGATATCCCCACCACCCAGAGTATGCATTTTACTGTCTAAAGTGGTTATTTTTTCACCTTTTTTACTTTTTCGAAGGATCATTTTATGACTAGAAATTTTATCGTAATCGAAGGTATGAACGGGCTGTCCTAACTCATGCATGATATAGTTTGATATATCAACTACGTTGTTTATTGGTCTTAATCCCACGAGTTTAATTCTTTTTTGAATCGTAGCTGAAGATGGTTTAATTTTTACATTCTTAATTAAACATGCAGCAAATCTTGGGCACAAATCTTGGTCAACCAGAGCATCCAGATATTTTACTTTTTTGCTAAATATTGCATCTTTATTTATTTTTAATTCAACAAAGTGAGCAGATATTCCGAACTGTGGAAGAATTGCTGCTAACTCGCGTGCGATTCCATAAACTCCAATTGAATCGACTCTGTTTGTCGTAACTTCGATGTTGTAAACGAAGTCCCCGTTTTCTTTTATTACTTTTTCTACCGATGGTCCGCAAAGGGATAAAAATTTAGCAATTTGACTTGGTTTAGCTTGAGTTTTTAGATATTCTTTTAACCAACTATCTGGGATTAAAGTGTTCATTTAAATCAGCCTCCATCAGTTTGGCTCAGAATTGCCTTAAAAATCTTAAGTCTGAACTATATAAAAGTCTTAAATCCGGAATGTTTAAGCCAGGTTTCATCATAACTACCCTTTCCACTCCCCAGCCAAAGGCAAACCCGGTATATTTTTGGGGGTCAATACCGCCATTTTTCAAAACTGACGGGTAAACCATTCCGGCTCCTCCAAGTTCCAGCCAGCCTTCTTTACAGACCTTACACCCCTTTGCCTTGCAGATTCCGCAACTAATATCTACTTCGAACGAAGGTTCTGTAAATTGAAAGTGAAATGGCCTTAGCCTGGTTTTTCTCTCCGGACCAAAATAGTTTTTGGCAAAGTAATCAAGTGTTCCTTTTAAATGCGCTATTGAAATATCTTTGTCGATTACAAGTCCTTCAAATTGATGAAACATTGGAGTATGGCTTGCATCAAGCTCGCGCCGGAAGCATTTAGCAATATTTATCATTCGTATTGGCGGATTTTTTATCCTTTCCATTTCTCTGATCTGACCTGATGATGTATGAGGAGTCAAGACCATTTGACCGTATTTTTTATCTTTTTTGCTGTCAACGAAAAAAGTTTCCCACACGTCTCTTGCAGGATGATCTTTAGGCATGTTCAGAGATTCAAAAGCGTAATAGTCCCACTCTACTTCAGGATAACGAACGCGTGTAAAACCAATCTTTTCGAAGATACTGGATATTTCCTCAATCGCCTGAGTTATTAAGTGTAAATGGCCAATAACAGGTTTTTTTCCTGGAATGGTCGGATCGAACCATTGGCGAACCCCATACTTCAACTGATTTTTTCGCTTTCCTATTTGAAAAATAAGGGTATCTTTAGTATCGTTTAACAAGCTTCCAACCTCTTTTTTTTCTTGAGTTTTGAGGCTTTTGAGTTTTTTGGTTAACTTATTAACTTTGCCATTCCTGCCAAGATAGATAATCCGAAGTCGTTCGACTTCGTCAGCGGTCTTAGCCTCAATTAATTGGGCTAAAGCTTCGTTTCTGATATTTTGGATTTCTTCACGCATCGAGGTTTTTCAAACTTCGCAAATACCTCGCATCCTGATGCGAGGAAGAGGCGAAGCAGTGAACAAACTTTTCCCTTCAGGAAATACTTCGCTAAGCGAAGTATTTTATTTTACCTCTTGGAGTATTTTTTCGAAAGTAGATGGGTCGTTAACAGCTATGTCTGCAAGAATTTTTCTATCCAATTCAATCTTTGCTTTCTTTAGTTTGGAAATAAATTTACTGTAGCTGAGACCATGTACTCTGGTTCCTGCATTTAGTCTTTTGATCCATAAAGATCTTAAATCTCTTTTTCGAAGTTTTCTTCCGATATATGCATATTGACCGGCATGAAGCAGAGCTTCCTTGCCAGCTTTAACGCGTCTACGTCTGGCTTGTTTAAAGCCTTTGGTTAATTTCCTTATCTTCCTGTGTCTTTTTTGAGCTACTGATTTTACCCGAGTCATAGGTTTTGGGTTATAATGCGAGCGTAAAACCACATGCGTAAGCTTGTGGATATAAGCTCCAAATAAGTCTCGCGTATGCGAGTATTACAAAATACCATCGGGCGTAAGTCCATGGTAGTTTATTGACTATTCAAACTTCGCAAACACCTCGCATCCTGATGCGAGGAAGAGGCGAAGCAGTGAACAAACTTTTCCCTTCAGGGAATACTTCGCTTAGCGAAGTATTTTATTTTCCAACTCCCAAAAATTTCTTGATTTTTTTAGCGTAAACTTTTCTTGTTTCTACCATCCTTTTTAATCTTCTTTTCTTTTTAGATGTTTTTTTTACATTCAAATGACGTCTAAAGCCTTGTCTTCTCATAACTTTGCCCTTCGGGGTAATTCTGAATCGTCTGGTAATTGATTTTTTAGTTTTTTGTTTTGGCATAATAAATTATCTTTTACTTTTTTTAATTGGTGATATTACCATAGCCAGATGTCTGCCAAAGAACTTGGGTTCCATATCGACTACAACCTTGTCTCTCAACTCTTCCAGGATTTTTTTTAACAGATCATAACCAAAGCTTTTACTTTCCATTTGTCTTCCTGTAAAAACTACAACCAAACGGACTTTATTACCATCCTGCAAAAATTCTTCAACCTTTTCTAGCCTTACTTTGTAATCGTGTTCGGCTATAAAGGGAGATAGTCTTATTTCCTTTAGCTCAGAAGCTTTGGACCTCTTTTTCTCCTTTTGCAGCTTTTTTTCCTGCTCGTACCTAAATTTACCCAGATCGACAATTTTGACAACAGGTGGCTTGGCATTAGGTGCTATTTCTACTAAATCCAACTTTGCTCTCCAAGCAAGTTCCAGTGCTTTTGATCGATCAACAACCCCAACCTGTTTCCCTTTTTCATCAATAACACGCACATTTGGTGCGTGAATATTCTGATTGACCCGCCAGTATTTTTTTTGATGACTAACTGGTTTTTTCCTTCTCAATTTAGATCAAGAGTATTTTAACATCAGGCTTAAGGCTACTCATCATTTTCACATCCCGACAGTTCTCAAATAACTTTAGAGAATTAGGGATTTTTTTTCTATTTTATCTTTCACTCTTTCTACAAACTTTCCCAAACTCATCCATCCCAAGTCTTTTTTAGACCGCAAGCGAACTGTAATATTTTTAGCTTTTTGTTCTTTATTCCCTATTATAAGCATATAGGGAATTTTTTCAAGTTGGGCGTCGCGAATCTTGGCTTGCAATGTTTCGTTTCGATCATTGAGTTCGACTCGTATCCCCTCGTTGTCTAGACGTTTGGTTATTTCGCGTGCATACTCAAGGGTTTTTTCAGTAACGGGAAGTACTTTAACCTGAACTGGTGTAAGCCAAACGGGAAATGCTCCGCCAAAATGCTCGATTAGAAAGCCGATGAATCTCTCGTGTGACCCAAGTGGCGCTCTGTGAATCACTGCGGTTAACTTCTCAGACCCGTCTTTGTCGGTATAGGTCAGATTAAATCTTTCTGGCATGTAAAGATCAAGTTGGTTTGTAGAAATCCCAAATACCCTGCCGACTGATGAGGTTATATTAAAATCTATTTTCGGTCCGTAAAATGCGGCTCCCCCGATATCATCGACCCATTTAATTCCCGATTTTTTAATCGCTTGGCGCATCATATCTTCAGCTTTATCCCAAAGTGATTTATCGCCATGGTACTTGTCGCGCTTTTTCTCGTCAGGGAGTCCCATGACGATGTGATAGTCGTCTCGTGTCAAACCAATTATGTTGTAGTAGTATTCATGGAGTTTCAAAACATCCAAAAATTCTTTTTCAGCATCTTCCATTGCACAGTAAATGTGGGCGTCGTTTTGTTGAATGAAGCGTACGCGCATTAAACCAAAGAGTGTACCTGATTGTTCGTAACGATAGACTTCTCCGTACTCGGCATATCTGAGTGGTAAATCGCGGTAGGATTTGGGTGAAGATTTATAGATCATGTGATGATGTGGGCAGTTCATGCCTTTTAGATAGTAATCTTCGCCATCGATATCCATCGGAGAGTACATATTATCTTTATAGTAAGGCAGATGTCCGGAAATCTCGTAGAGAGTGTGCTTTGCGATATGAGGGGTTCTTACTCGGACATACCCCCATTTTTTTTCAGTCTCTTCAGCCCAGTTTCTAAGTTCTTGTTGGATTATAGTCCCTTTTGGAGTCCAAAGCGGGAGGCCGGGCCCGACCTCCTCAGCAAAAGTGAACAGATCAAGATCGCGCCCCAATTTTCTATGATCGCGGTTCTTTGCTTCTTTCTGTATTTGAAGATATTCATCAAGTTCTTTTTTGCTTGGAAAGGCTGTTCCGTAAATTCTTACCAGCATTTTGTTTTTTTCGCTTCCTCGCCAATAAGCTCCGGCAATTGACAAGAGTTTTAACGGGCCTATTTTGCCGGTTGAAGCGACATGAGGTCCGACACACAAATCCACAAACTCCTTTCCTGTCCAGAAGACAGTTAGCTTTTCTCCCTTGTTTTCGATTTCATCAAGCCATTCTTGTTTATATTCATTGCCTTTAAAAAGAGCTCTTGCATTCTTGATCGGGATAACTTTTCTTTTAATTGGAAGGTTGGCTTTAATTATCCTTTGCATTTCGGATTCAATCTTGGGAAAATCTTCTTCTGAAATTTTGTAAACGTGTCCTGAGTTTGTCGAAGGGTCGAAATCAAAATAGAATCCTTCATCAGTTGCCGGACCCATAGCCATTTTTAATCCGGGAAAAAGTTTTAGCATGGCTTGGGTTAAGACGTGCTCAGTCGAATGCCTCATTGTCCAAAGGCCTTCATTTTTTTTGACTGGTTTTACCTTTTTGTTTCTCATTTGAGTTGCAAAATCAATGAGTATATTATACTTATTATGCCCATTTTACTCCATTTTGCATTATATTAATAACTAAAATGGACACATGCCCATACCTTTAAAACTTGCAAATTCAACACGTCTGACGTGTATCAAGTAGAATGGGTATATCTTGTAAAAATAAACATTTATTGTGGAATGATTGGGGTCCTTTTCAGAAGTTGTAGTTGTGTTTCTTGAAATATTGAGGCGATCCAGTTTCCGATCACAGGAAGGCCACCCAATTGTCTTAGAATGATTACTAAAACGGACGAAATTACCGCAAAACCAATTGTCACGCCAACTGCCCATCCGAGACCTGCAAAAATACCTTCTTTGAATAATTCATTATAAGGAATGTAGGCAATTTTTAATTTTTTTAGGGTTGAAAGTTTGACAAATTTTTTGACACCCTTGGGAACATTCTGGTGGTATTTCTGAATTAATCTTTTTCTCATTTTTATGCTGTGGATTTAGAGGGAGTCGAAGAACGTCTAACATCCCAAGTCTCCGATCTCCTGACTGCCAAGTACGTACAATTATTGTGGACCCCAGGGGAATCGAACTCCTATTACCTGACTGCCAGCCAGGTGTCCTGACCGTTGAACGAGGGGCCCCAAAATGTACGTACCCAGCCAAGCATGCTAACCAGTTGCGCCATGGACCCTTACCAAAACTGATTTTTTCAAACCGGTGGGTAAGCTGGTGGACGGTGAGGGACTTGAACCCCCGACCTTTCGCACGTCAAGCGAACGCTCTAGCCAGCTGAGCTAACCGTCCTTGGTAATAAGTATTATAACTTCTAATCCAAAGATCATCAATCTTAATTTTCCTTATGGAGAATCCACCTGGGAGGTGGATTAGCTTGGCATTGTGATTAAATAAAGACAATATTATGCCTGTATCACAAACGTTTTTGTTTTTCGGCTTGATGTATTCTTCAAACGACGACCATAGGTATTCTGTCAGCTCTTCGACTGTTTTAACAACATGTGAAGAATATGGATTAAGATGAATGTATCGGCTAAGGTGGATAAGTTGTTCGTCAGTTTCTACAGCTACGGCTTTAAATTGATCAAGGAATAGTGGACAGAGTCTTTTTCCATGCCTTGTAAAAGGGTCCAGACTACCACCCGTCGGGCGCACTGTGTTTACAGGCCTCACCTAGTCGAGTAAAAGGTGTTTAATTTTAGACAATTTCCTTTGGTAATCTTTCTGGTTTGCTACGAATTCTTTGTATCCTGAAATAGACCCAATTAGCTTAATTATAAGTCCATTATCTACAAATGTTTTTATTGGCTTCAAATAAACCGGAAATAAAGTAGATTATTTTATCGGAGTTTTCATGCGCATATTTTACCACTTTTTAAATGCCAAGGAATCCTTTCAAATCCTTTTCGTCAGTCATTTTTGATAAAGCTTCTGCTTGAAGTCTTGTTGCAGCAGATTGTATATTTACTATTAGTTTAGGATCTGTGTATTTATAATCTGTGACTAATCCATTATTTAGCCCATTAGGCATATAAACACCAGTTTCAACTCCAAGGTATTGTTGAAGTGTTATTCCGTGGGTTGGTGGCGTAAGCTGTCTGTCGATTGTTTTTATAATTACTTCTGCCTCAAACGCAACCGCCGGATAGATATCCCCATAGTGGGTTATTATTATCTTCACGTCTCTTAGAACTTTAGCAAAAGGTATTCCTCTTAGGCTAGATTTACCATCATATCCAAGTTGGTTAAATTCAATATCTTGCTCGTAACTTGAATTGGCTCCCATGGTTGGAATAACTTGAAATATTTCTCCCCACTTTTGCTTTAAATAAAGTATTACTTGAGAAGTATCACCTCCGACAGCTTCTAGAGCATCTAGGGCGATAATATCTTTTAGTTGGTTTGCAAAAACCCAGAACAAAACAAGCCGTAGATCAGAATTCATGGGAGCATCAATTGATTCGACTGTTTTTTTATTTCCATCCATCCGGAGTCTCATACGGTCGTGCTGCCCAGTGTCAGGGTATCTTGGAAGGCTGTGAATTTTTCCCTCTCGCAGTTGCTGTAAAGCTTTTTGCACCAGAGTTTCAGTATCTTGAGGAATCGTTGCATCATGTGAACTTACAATGAGACGTCTTACAATTGAACGAACATCCTTTCCCCCCAATTCAACTCCGTATAAATGTCTCGTGTTATAAAGCATTAAGGAGAGGACCTTAGAAAATTCAGTAAGTTTAACGAGTCCACAAGCATGAGCGGCTCGTGGATCGGCCAAACCTTCTATTTGTGGAACTCCCGTATGAACGTGAAGAGCATTTACCGGCCAATTGAGGACACCTTTTTGCATTTGCCCAACGACGTCGATATAAGCTCTTTCATACATTTCAAGTGTTTCAGGAGGAACAGTATTAATGTTATCCAATGTAAATTGTGCTATTAACGGTGCAAAGGTAATTAAGTACGGATGAGGCGTAGTCGATGCGTTATTTCCGTCTCCGGCTTCTGCTACGGAAGAATATGCTAGTTGACCACCTCTTGGTTTAACAATTTTATAGCCATCGAGCACAGCATTGGCTATTGCTCTCGCAGTTTCGACTGGAGTTTTGGGTAAACAGCTGCTGTTTTCGCTAGTAGCTGTTTCTAAAGTAAATGAATGGAGCTCCGGATGATTATAAGTCTGGGCAGGAAAAGTATCATTGTAGGGAGAGAGGAGCTTATAATTTCTATCATAACAGGTAGCCTCTACCTCTACTCCGACCGTTGCATGTTCTGGAATTTCTCCTTTCCGTAAACTTTCTAACCAAGCAGTTACTGTTTGTCTTGTTTCTTCACCACTTGGTAAGGGGTCTATGCGGTAGCAAACTGGTACGAGATCAGAACTCGTGTAATCACCTGGCTTGCGACCATTAAGTCTGAACCTTCTATGTTTTAAGGCATAAAGTGTTCCTTCTGGAGAAACAACTAAACCTCCTTCTTCCTGGTTTCCTAACGCTATTTCTCCACCATTACCCAATGCTTTAGCTTCTGATATGGAATTTATTTGTATTGATCTTTCGGCTCCCATGCAAATAAAAAACCCCGCTTTCGCGGGGAACACCTCATAATTCAAAATAGGTATCTACCCCGCCTTTGTGGGGTTAAATGCAAAAAAGAAAAAGCTGATTAATTTCTTAGACATTAAAGGCTAGTATACAGCTAGCTAAATAATTTGACAATGTCCTGTCCATTTATTTTTGCCAAGTGCTCGTGGTAACTTCTACCTAGGTCATCCATACAATCTTTTATAGCTTCCTCTGAACTAAATCCCCGTGACATTAATTCAGTAGCTCTTTTTTTCAGCCAATGAGAAAGAGTACCAAATCCCGTTTCGTAAAAACCTCTAACCGAAGTAACTCCTCTTTCATCTTTGAAACGATCGTAATCTTCTTCTTATGGATTCATAGAACTTTTTAATAGCTCTTCTATTACTCCCACTGGTAAACCTTTAAATTCAACACCAAGTTTCGGGACAGAAAGCGTTTTTTACAATGAATTCATACCACCTGGAGGGTGTACAGAGTCCTTTAATTACGAGTAGAAGTAGTGCTCTAAAAACTTTTCATAAAGTTTTGTAGCTTTTATCATACTTTTTATTTCAATATACTCGTTTGGTTCATGTGCTGTAATCTTTTCCATAGGATAGTGTGCAATTGATGGTATGCCTCCTTTAGTGAACTCTTTTGCAACACTATTCCCAGCTATAGTAATGAAATCCATTTTAATATTTATGTCTTTCGCGGATTTATTAAGTGATTGGATTAGACGAGTATTATTTGCTATATGAGGTTCAGTTTTATAGACTGTGGTGATTTTAAATTTAGACTGTTTTTTGTTTTCTGTGGATTGTGCAATTTTTTGAACATTATTTAAAACTTGTTTTGAACTTATTCCCATGGGGAATCTTATATCCATCTGACAGTAAGCATATGCGGGAATGGTATTTGCTATATCACCACCTTTTATTTTACTAATATTTATTTTCAATGGAGTAAATCTTTTGTCGTATTTTTCATACTTTAGACCCTTTTTTATTAAGTTAATCAAGTAGAGTAAATTGTTAATCGCATGCACCCCTTTTTCTTGTAGTGCGGAATGTTCTTGTTTTCCAAGACTCTCAATTATTATCTGTAAACAACCTTTTTCACCATAAACAGCTTTAGACATATATCCACCGTCTGGTATTAGTCCTGCTGATGCCTTGAAGCCCTTTTTCAAAAGATATTTAATACCGTAGATGTTGTCACTCTCTTCATCTGCCAGAGTTACTAAGTATAGGGTACCGGGAAATTTTGGGTGTTTTTCTAAAAAAGATTTTATTGAACAATATGATATTGCGAATGGTCCCTTATTATCAATGGCCCCTCTTCCATATATTTTCCCGTTTTTAATTAAAGCTTTATTAGGATTTGATTTCCATCCTTCACCTGCTGGTACGGTATCCATGTGACATGCGATAACAAGAGATTTGTTTCCTGTACCAATTTTACCAATAACATTGTCTCTCCCTTTCTTTTTTGCCATAATCGATACTTTAAAACCAATTTTATTCATAAGACTTTTTATATATGTTGTACACAAATACTCATTACCTTCAGGTGCAAAGGTTTTGTATGACATTAATTTTTTGGTTATTAATATCAGCTCACTGCCTAATTTTGAATATTGCCTCATAATCGTACAGGTAGATTGAATGGTTGGCGTACATTAAGTGGATTCTCTGGTTTTTTAGGATCAAAGGCAGCGCCCATAATTACAGGAGCGTGGCTGTGTCTTAACGATCCGACCATGTATTCAGGTGTTGTTTCCAAACCAATTATCAATGTGCCATTTTGATCTGCCCATCTAGTCATTCCCAAATAAAGCAGTCCCTCTCGTAGAGCTGACTTAACAATGGGATCACTACCGTCGCCTATCAACCCACCTTGTTTTTGTCTATATCTTTTTTCCTCTTGTATAAAAAAAATAAGCCACCCTGCTTTTACTCCAAATCTATCATCGAGCCATTTATCAATCTCTGGTTCTTCAGGAGGATGAATACCATTCCGACTTTTAGGGAAACTAGTCATAAATTCTTCTGTTGTTTGGTGAATTACGGGGCCAATAACATTCTCAATAGATACTGTTTTTGCCACAACTCCAAATTCACTCATGTGATGAGTTGCCTGATATCTAAGATCTCTGTATGCTGCTTGTAAATTTGAAAATATTTCTTCAGGCCGTTGATAGTGTTGTATTACGTCTGCACCAAGATCGACTACGTCATCTAGGTTTAAAGTTTCACCCGAGTAAGTCCAAAATTCCCAGGTTACCTCCACACCCTTAATTGTCAAGGGTTTGAATGCTCTTCCAAGCGTTTTTGCTACTGTTTCGAATCTTTCCCCGATTTTGGGTTGGAGTGATCCGGTAGCGTGTTTTAAATGGCCATTACTGGTGACTACGTAATCATAGGGTGGACAAAGTGGAGACATTAATGAAACTTTTCCTTCTCCAACCTGCTTGGCTAGTAACTGCCAGCCGATATTCATGGAAGATTTTACATTCTCAAGTTTAAGAAATGATGTGCAAGCCATTAAGCAAGGTACTGTTTCGGCCACAAGAGATTCAGCTACTTGTGCATCAAAATTAGACCATTGTGCCATAGCTTCAAGAATACCCCTGAAAGTTTCATCTGAAAAATGACTTGTTCGAAATAATCGGTTTAAGTGTGCTGGAGTATTTCCATCAACAGTTTTAGCGATTAAATTAGGCGCCTCTTTATAATAGATGGTAGCAAGTGTACCAAGTGGGTGACATCTCTTTAAAACTCCGCCCACAACACTCTCAACTTCTTGTCGGTAAGGCAGATGTGGTTTTTGTATTCTTTCACTCATATTCGTATATAAAAATGAAAAAACCTCTCGTGGTGAGAGGTGTTTTTGGTTGTTAGTTATTAGTTGTTGGTTGTTAGTTATCTATCCCTCACCACGTCAGTTAGCCCTCAATAAAGAGGACAAAGTTAACGAGGATAAGGGATATAATTGTCATGAATTTGTGATATTTTATTTAACTTACCTCTATTTTGTCAAGATTCAAATAAAAATCTTCCATCGTCTCTATCCCTTTATAGTAGTTTGATAGACTAAAGTGCTCGTTGGGTGCGTGGAGATTGTCCGTTGGGAGTCCGAAACCAACTAAAATGCAGGGTATATTTAATTCTCTTGCGACTATCGGTACGAAACCGACTGATCCCCCGACCGCGGTAAAAACCGGATATTTCCCAAATGCTTTTTTGAGACTTTGTTTGATTAAACTAAAGACTGGATCATCAGTTGGTGCTTTGTAAGGCAGGCAATCGGCGTGTCTTTTAATAGTAATTTTTGCCCCCTCAGGAGTTAATTTCTTGATATATTCTTCAAAATTTGTAAAAATTTTGCCAGGATTTTGATTAGGTACAAGTCGCATAGAAATTTTGGCTGAGGCTTTAGCTGGAATTATGGTTTTTGCTCCCTCATTAGTGTAACCGGACCATATTCCGTTAATATCAAGAGTAGGTCGGGTCCACATCCGATCGACCATGTTTAGCTCACTTTCCCCTCCTCCAATAAGATAAAGTCCGCCTTCTTTTTTAACTTTGGATGTTGTTAATCCGGATGATTTGTAGGCCTTAAGTTCTTCTTTGGTTGGTTTCATAACGTTTTTGTAAAAATTAGGAATCAGGATTTTACCGTTTTCGTCTTTGAGTTTTGCAATAATATGAGCAAGTAGATTTGCGGGATTTTCGGCAGCACCTCCGAATTGCCCCGAATGGAGATCGTGTTTTGCGGTTTGGATTTTTACTTCGGTGTATAAAAGTCCCCGCAAAGACACGTCTATCGAAGGTTGATCTTCTTCAGGCATTTGTGAATCTGAAACAACCAAGTAGTCGGCTTTTAATAAATCTTTATATTTTTTGACAATTTCTTCAACACTTACCGAACCGATTTCTTCTTCTCCTTCGATAATGAACTTGAAGTTCACACCTCTCGGGCGAGATTTTAAAAGTTTTTTAACAGCCATGATATGAATCATTAATTGGCCTTTCTGGTCTGTTGTTCCCCGGCCGTAAATTTTTCCCTGTTTGATCGTTGGTTCAAAGGGAGGTGTCTTCCATTCCCCCATCGGATCAGGAGGTTGGACGTCGTAGTGACCGTATATTAAAGTTGTAGGTTGTCGGCCATGCCGGCCTGCCGGCCGGTTGTTAGTTGTAAGTTCTGCGAAAACTGCATCGTGCCTTTTGCCTTTTAAAATTTTTGTTTTAAAACCTATTGATTGAAAAAGGTTAACAAGATAGTCTCTTGCCTTTTTCATTTCAGGAAGATGTTTGTCCTGGGTTGAAACACTGGGGATTTTGAGAATATGTAAAAGCGGACCAAGAAGGTTCTGTTCAGTCATTGGAGTTATTTTAACTGATGCTTGGAGAAAAGTAAAAAGAGTTCATTCGGCCTTAGTCCCGCCTTCTTTTGGTTTTTTAACCCTTTCTAAAATCCTTCTTTGCATTTGTCTTATTTGTTGTCCGGGATTTTTTGATTCTATTGTTTCTAATACTCTTGCTAGCCTTTCACACCCGTGCCTACAGCCTTCAGGATACAAGCAGGGTATTCCTTCAAAGGCTGAACCTTTAGGACAGAGAACCTTAGGTATTTCTTGATTACTCATTTTTTACCCCGCTGATCTTTGCAGGTAGTGCTCTCCGGAAAGAAGATATTTTGCACCGAATTTTTTATAATTTGCACCCCAAACATTTTTCTTGGCGGATCGTTTATTAAGTGCATGTAGCCAAACCGAGGCTTCTTCAACTTTTTTGACAAAGGATTTAATGAACTCAAGCAGTTTTTCGAAAAAGATGACGTGGTAGAGACCCGGCTCGATAGGAGACTGCATTGCGGCGATCTGAGTTTCTTCAGCAAGACCTTGCGTATTTTCAGCTAAAACTAAAAGTTCTTCCTGAATAAGTTTAAGTTCAATTTTTAGTTCATTGGTTTTTCTTTCAACTCTTATTCTTTCTTCTTCTAGGAATTTTCGTTCTAATCTAATTTGTATTCCCGCCCTTTTTCTTTCCTGCTGTTGGTTATCCCAAATTTCACTGAATTCAACCGCTTCCCCCGGAGAAATTTCTCCTGAGTATTTAGCTTGTGAGTTTACTCCAAAGAGCTGATCTACAAATTCGCCTGGAATACTTTTTGCTTCCGCTAGTATTTGCTTAGATACTGACTTACCTATACTTTCAAGTTCATTTAAAACTTCCAGGCTATTTGATTTATCAACTTTTTGCTGTTTTGGATTTTTACTGGTTTTATTCATGGAAAAGGCTAATTTGGGCGAATTATACCAAGAAGTGACTGGTTTTGGCAAGTATGAATTCAAATCGCTTCGACCAAAGATTCAAGTGCTGACCTTTTTTTTAAGACCAGCTCAATTAGTCTTCTTTGTTCAGGAGTATCAAGTTTTTCAGCCAGTTTTCTGTCGGCGTTTGCTGCTTTTATCGCTTCATCAATTTTTTCTTTCTTAACTTCAATTTTTTCTATTTTTGAGATTTTTGTTAGTATCAAATCAAGACTAATTGCCTCTCTGGCTTGTCTTTCATATTCTTCTCTTATGGTTTTTGCGGTTTTTCCTACGGACGAAAGATAGGATTCTAAACTCAAACCCAGTCTTTCCAATCTTTGTAAGAATTTTGCCAGTCTTGAGTCTACTTCATTGTCAATTAGGATTTTGGGAATACTAATCTTTATCGAAGAAAGTAAGGTTTTTATTACTTCCTGCTCTTTTTCCTCTCTAGTTAAGGGTTTATTAGGGCTTTTTGCTTCTGTTTTTCCGGGGGTCCAAAGACTTTTGGCTCTTAAAGCCCCTTGAACCTGACTTTTATAATCATTCAAGTCAAATTCAGGTAGTTCACATGTAGTTGCTCTTATTTCCCAGTCTTCATTATCATTTGCTTTTATAACTTCGAATTTGGGGAGGACAATTGGTTTTAACTTTTCTTTATCAATTATTTCTGAGTAAAGTTCAGGTAGAAGTTTCGATAATGTTTTTTCAAGAAGTGTATTTTTGGAAATATGATTTAAAAGTTTGGATAGAGGCGCTTTTCCCTTTCTGAAGCCGGGAATTTGGATTCCTTTTCCAAGTTCTTGGGCAACAAGGTTTTTTGTTTTTTTAATTTTTTCAAAAGGGATTGTAAAGGTTACTTGAATAGTTCCCTCATCGCTTTTGGCGATTACTGATTTTGCCGATTTTACTTTGGGCATAAGAACTCGAATTGGTACGTGTATGGGGCATTATAACTTAGTTTAGAGTAAATTGAAAATTTTAAACGGAAAGAAAAGTTATCCTTTGTGTTGGATTCTAAATTTTGCCGGGTTAAATCTGGTGGTAGCAGTAGAAGATTTACCGAATTTACGTCCTTTGAAATGATCCGGAGTTCTAAATTTTGGTCCTGAAGCATTTGGACTTAAGGAACTTGATTTTTTCTTGATGAATTTTTTCATACATTACCCTATTATACAGCTAAACTCAACCTTTTTCCTCAGCCAGTTTGTGAAGAAAAGTGCTAACTAAAGAGAGCACTATTGAAGCAATGACTGCTGTTAAAAATCCCTCTATTTCAAATCCCGGAACCATAAAACTTACTGCCCAAAGTAAAACTACATTGATTAAAAAAGAACTTACACCCAGGGTAATAATCGTTAGAGGAAGGAAAATAATTTTTAAAATAGGTTTTATGAATGTATTGGTCACTCCAATTACGATGGCGGTTACAATTGTGGCCCAAAGGCTGTCAAACCTGAACCCCGGCACGAGGTAGGATACGATCATTAAAGTAAGGACATTAAGAGATATAGTGACTATTAATTTCATAATTTAATAATGAACTAAAGTTAGTCTCTCTGTCAAATATGCAAAAACTAAAGATTGGGAAACTTCCCGTTCAGCTTGAAAAATTCCAAATCTCTTGAAACAACATCATTCCATACAGGGAACATATTATGATCAGTGTCAGGATAGAGATAATATTTGAAATTTTTATTGAGAGTTTTTAACTTTTCCGAAAGTTCATCGCTCCACTTTTTGGGAACAGCATCGTCACTTTCTCCCTGATGGATTTGTAAGGGAGAGTTTATCTTTTCCAGATAGTTTGTCAGAGAGTAGAGTTCTACCTCATATTTTTTTTCAAATTCCGAAAGTTCATATCTGATTAGTTTCCCTCGGTCATCTGATGCGTCAGTGAAGAAAAGGACAGAGTAAGGAAAAGGCTTGGAAACCGGCGCCCAGAGAGTTGTTGGCAGTCTTTCGCCTAATATCTCTAGAATAGTTAGGGCAATTTGTCCGCCGTTGGAATGTCCCCAAAGAAAAATGTCTTTATTGTTCCACTCAACTATCTGGTCTAAAGATTTAATTAAGGAAAGGGAGGTTGTATAAGTTTGAAACCTAGCTTCAAATATATTACCTACTTCTTTATCTGAACCTGCATATCCCAAAAAATCGGGAGCTATTGTAATGAGTGCGTTTTTGGCAAAAAAGTCAGCTGCATTTCTTGTTCCGTCACCTGTTTTGTACTTTGTCTGGTCAATATAGCCCCTAAACATGACAATTATGGGAAATTTTTCCTTTGACTTTTTCATTTCAGATCCTTTACGAATTGTGGATGGTCCGGGCAGATTTATCTGTCCGGTTATTTTTTTAAAGGTTTTTCCATCCAGGTTTGGGTTAAAGGTAAGTTGAAAAAGGTAAGAAACGTAATTTTCTCCTTCTTCCATTACATCTTTAATTTCAAGCTTTCCAGGTTTGATATCGGTTTGGGAAAGATTTTCGATGGTGTATTTTTCAAGAGGCTTGAATCTGATTTCTTGCGTATCGGTTTTTTTGGAAGTTTTTTTCCCGATGGTAAGACCAATAAATCCTGATATTAAAATTAAGATTAAAACTACTACCGACAGAAGTGCCTTTTTCATTTTACTCTTTAAACTCAGAAAGGGTTGCGGAGAGTTGAAGAGTTTCTCCGTCCCGCCAAACCTCTATGGAGACAACCTGTCCTACTTTTTTCTTGGAAATTAGTTCAGCCAACCCTCCTTTTTCCTCATTAACATTTTCGCCATCAAGTTTTGTGATAATATCTGCCTCCTTAATGCCGGCAGTTTCAGCCGGAGATCTTGAAACAACATTTACAACATAGGCTCCCTGGGCAACGTCATTTAATATTGCGCTATCCTTGGAAATCATCTGATATTCAACCCCCAGATAAGGTTTAGAAGCGAAACTTCCGGTTTTGCCGAATGATTCTAAGGCTTCCTTGACAATATTGATGGGTATGGCAAAGCCGATATTTTCAGCTCCTTGGGCAACCGCAACATTGACTCCGATAACCTGACCTAAAGAATTAAGAAGGGGTCCGCCTGAATTTCCCGGATTAATTGCGGCATCGGTTTGAATCACATCATCCAGGCGTTCAACATATCCTTCAAAGACCGAGCCTGCAGTTATTCCTCGACCAAGCCCCGAAATGACCCCGGTTGTTACTGTGTGTCTGAATTCTCCCAAGGCAGTACCAATAGCGATAACAAACTGGCCAACCTTAAGACTATTTGAATCCCCGAGTTCCAAAGCTTTTAACCCTTTTGCTTCAATTTTCAAAACTGCCAGATCGTTAGAAGGGTCACGACTGATCTTTTTGACTTCGAACTCTTTATCGTCATTGGTAACTACCTTGTAGGAGGCTAAAGTATCCGAGACAACATGCTTATTGGTGACAATTAACCCCTCTCCGCCAACAATAAATCCAGTTCCGATATCCTGAGGTTGTCCGCCTTCAATTCTTGATCTAAATCCGCCGAAGGGATTGAATTCTAATATTCTTCTTTTGGGGATTTGGATTGAAACAGTTACAACTGATGGAGATACTTTCTCAGCTACATCAATCACTACCGATTCTTCGGTTAATACCTTTCGCTCAATTGTACCACTAGCGAGGTTGTCAGCGTTTCTTTTGGCAAAATAATCCAAGGGTTTAATTGTAAAAAGCCGGTCAGCAACTGCTCCACCAAGAGCAGAAACAAGGATGACAACTCCTGCCGCCAAACCAAGCAAAAATACTTTTCGATCAAAAGCTTTCATAATCCTCATAAACCCAAAAACACCATCCTTTAAAGGTTCTTTTTTCTGTTTCGAATTTATTTCAAGCATTCGCAATTACCGAGGGCTTTTAACCCTCGATATTTTATAATTCTGAATTTAAAAGCTCGATTGCTTTGTCAAGCTGTTCATCTTGCTCTGTTTCTTCATTATCTTCTATTTCTATATCAGGTTTCAAGCCTCCGTCATTAACCCACAAACCTTTGGGAGTTAACCATCTGGCGGTGGTTATATGCAGACCGCTATCACCATTAATTTGTTGTGCCTCCTGAATGGTTCCTTTTCCGAAGCTTGTTTCGCCTACAAGCTTTACATTTTTATTGTCCCTTAAAGTTCCTGCCAGTATTTCAGAGGCGGAGGCGGATCCTTGATTAATAAGAACGACAAGCTTGAGATTTTTTAACCTTCCCAGTTTTTCAACTCTGGTTTCGCTCCTTTGATCACTACCATCTTCCTCAATTACTACAACGTCGCCAACATTTAGAAAGTCCGATGCCAGTTCCACTGCATCATCTAAAATACCTCCGGGATTATTTCTGACATCGATGACAACTCCCTTCAATTCGGAATTTTTCAAAAGTGCAATCACGGTCTCGCCCCACTCATTTATGGTTTCTCCTGAAAATTTAAGAATTTTCAAGTGGGCAATGTATTTATTGGTGTTAATATACCCAAGAACGATGCTGGGGATATTAATTTTTTCCCTGGTGACTTGGACTTCAAAAGGCTGATCATTCCCTTGTCTAAGGAGAATGAACGTGACTTTGGTGTTTGCCGGACCCCTTATTGCCTGTACAGCTTCAGGGAGAGTTATTCCCACCGTTCCTCTGTCAAGAGCTTTTAATTCATCTCTTATGCCAATAATGAAATCTCCGGCTTTGATATCCACTCTTTCTGCCGGAGAAGATGGTAGTGGAGAAATGACTGCAAGCTGGTTACCTTTAAAACCTATTTGGATTCCCACTCCTTCAAAGTTCCCCTGCAAATCTTCTTGAACTATCTTATTTTCACTGGGTGGTAAAAAAGCTGTGTAAGGGTCTCCGATTGCCGCCACCATTCCCTTAATTGCCCCGTAAATAAGTTCTGAGGGAATTACTTTGTCTTTGTCGAAATATTGAGCGTGAAGAGTATCCCAAACTCTCCAAAAAAGGGAAAAGTCAAGAGTTTGTTTTTCCGGAGGAACTTGTCTTGTGATTGTTACCTCGGGAAATTTTTTAAAAGAAGTTCTAAAGCCTTTATATCCATAAATGTAGCCCAGAGAAAATGTAAAACTAAGAATGATTGTTATGAAGAAGGTTTTCCTTATAAGTAAAAGGGGGATTTTTGGAAAAGAAATTTTTCTTGGCATACAAATGATTTTAAACTTCTGAAAAGGATGTGTAAAGAATTCAAATATTGGACTTGGGTTAAAAAAATTATATCGATTGGGTAAAAGGAAGAAGTCCTAAATTTCTGGCTCTTTTAATTTCTTTTGACAATCCTCTTTGGTGTTTACTGCAGACGCCAGTTCTTGCGGCAGAGAGAATTTTTGCCCGATCAGAAAGACACTTTTTAAGTGTTTTATAATCTTTATAATCAGGGGTTTTTGCCTCCTCGCAAAAAAAACATTTTTCTGGAGTTTTTATTTTTTCTCTCTTTTTTAGCATAACTTTTGAAGTTAAAAGGGGATGTCTTCACTTTCTTCTTCATCTGAAACTTTTATTGCCTTTTTCTTTTTATCGCTTTTTTTACCATCGTCGAATTTCTTGGATGAATCGTCAGTACTTTGCGAAGTTTGGGTTTTAGTGTCAGATAAAGAAACTCTCGATGGAGCTGTAGGAGATTTTTTAATTTCGGCTATTTTAGTTGATTTTTTTGTTTTAATCCCTTCTACTGGATCATTAAGAATCTCTTCCGATCTTTCGGGAATGTTAAAATCTTCCTCTGGGGTGGCTCCGTATCTTGAGTCCAAAATGATCATGTCATTTATAACGATTTCTGTCGTCACCCTGTCTGTGCCGTCCTGAGCAGTCCAGCGACGCGTTTGAAGTCTTCCTTCAACGTAAACTTTTCTGCCTTTATGAAGAAGCTGAGCACAAAGCTCAGCCAGCTTATTCCAGGCAACAATACGGTGAAATTCCGCATCCTCTTTTTTTTCACCAGTATCTGTTGTCCACTGTCTATTTGTGGCTAGGCCAAATGTACATACAGCCGTTCCTGCGGGAGTGTATCTTAACTCCGGATCGCGCGTGAGATTTCCTATTAGGCTAACCTTATTTAAACTCCGAGTCACAAGTCCCCTCCTTTAATTAGCAAATACCTTATTATATCCTCTTCCAGTCTAAATTTACTATTGAGTATTTTTCCTGATTTGCTTTCCAATTCTAAAATAAAGTGCAAAAAAAATCCAGTTGTATTTTTTTTGATTGTGTAGGCCAGCTCAATTTCCCCCCACTCTTCAATCTTTTTGACTTTCCCTTTTAGGGTTTTTATAAGGCTTTCAATTTTTTCTAGAACTTGCTTTTTCTTTGCGGGGGTGATCTTTCCCGGTAAAACAACTGTAAGTTCGTAAGCATTCATATATTCATCTTAACACAACACACCCTTAAGTTTGCGAGTTGGAGTATATCATTAAAGAATTTTACCTACAAGATTTAAAAAGCTTGTTAACCAGATCAAACTTTGAACTCGATGACATCTTTATCTTGAACAGTATAATCTTTTCCCTCCAGGTGTATTAGACCATTTTCTTTAGCCGGTTTCCAACTTCCGGTTTCCAATAACTGGTTAACTGATATAACCTCAGCTTTAATAAAATTCTTGGCAAAATCTGTATGAACTTTTTCGGCTGCCTCCAAAGCAGTCAACCCTTTCTTCAAACTCCAGGCATGAAGCTCCTTTCCACCTTTTATTGTATAAAAGGTGGAAAGATCCAAAAGTTTATAGGCAGAAACTATTAACTTTTCCAAACCACTTTTTTCTACACCAAGCTCTTTTAAATACTCCATTCTTTCTGTCTTATTAAGATCAATAAGTTCCTCCTCCATTTTTGCTGAAATTGTAATGACTTTCCCTTCAAATTTGACCTTGATTGAATTAATGAACCGATTCATTAATTCAATCTTTTGCAGTTTTCCCTCTTCAACATTTAAAACAAAAATTACCGGCTTTTTTCCAACATCTCCCAACTCAAGCTCTAAATTTACAATCCCGATATCCTCTATAATTTGGTCAATTGATCCGACTTTATGGGTTGGATGTTGATGGCTAACTTTTTCATCCTCAAATGCCCTTACAACATGAATGAGTGCATCTACTTCTCGAATCTTTGCTAGAAACTTATTTCCCAATCCTTCGCCTTTATGAGCATCTTTAACAAGTCCAGCAATGTCGATAAAAGTAACTGTTGCAGGTATGATCTTGGGATCTGAACCTATAGATGACTTTACAATTACAGCTAATTTTTCAAGGTTCGGATCAGCCAGAGGAACAATTGCTTCATGAGGATCAATTGTTGTAAAAGGTCGGGGCGCTGTTTCTGCCAGACGACGAGAAGCAAGTGCATTAAAAAGTGTCGATTTTCCAACATTGGTCAAACCAATAATCCCAACAGAAAGTTTACTTGACATTATTTGATAATTTTAACAATTAAAGGTCTATTTCCAATAACACTGGGCAATGGTCAGACCCTCCAAACTCTTTTAGAATAGATGAACTTCTCACTTTTGATTTTAAATTTTTTGAAACAAATTCATAATCTATCCTCCACCCCAGATTTCTTTCTCTGGCACGAAAACCATATGGAAACCAAGAATAATAACCACCTTCTTGATTTAACACCCTAAAACTGTCCACAAAACCAAGGTCTATTAACTCATCAATCTTTGTTCTTTCCTGCAAGGTAAACATAGTATTTTTGTTATTCTGCCTAGGCCTCGCCAGGTCAATCTCTTTATGGGCAACATTAAAATCACCAACCAATATCATATCCTTATTACCCCCACTTCTCAAAAATTTTGCTAAATGAGAATAAACTGCTAACTTATAGTCCATATTTTCTTTCCGTCTTCCTCCGTGAGGCATATAAATATTTATTAAAGTAAAATTGGGAAAAATTAATTCCAAAAATCTTCCTTCATTATCAAACCTATCTATCCCAATTCTATTTTCTATCTTTAAAGGTTTTAGCCTTGAATAGGCGGCAACACCAGCATAGCCTTTCTTCTGTGCGGGATTAAAGAAAACATAGTAATTATCAAGGTTTGTTAAACTGCAAGACAACTGTCCAGGATCTGCTTTTATCTCCTGAAGTAAGACAATATCAGGATTCTCACTCCCAAGAAATTCTAAGAAATGAGGTTCTGCTGAACGCAACCCATTAACGTTCCAAGAAATTAATTTCATGATCAAAGTTATAAGTTACTTTTAATCTTAAGATTTTTATTCATAAATAACTTTCTTAACTTCCTCCCACACCTCTGTAAAAACCTCTTCAATTGGCTTGTTGGCATCCATTATCTTAATTCTCTCTGGATATTTCTCGGCTAGTGTCAAATACCCCTCTCTAACTTTTCTATGAAACTCTAAAGATTCTTTTTCTATCCTATGTCTAGAACTAAGATTTATCCTTTCCAGTGCAATCCCAGGGTCTACATCTAAAAGGATTGTCAACTTTACCTCAATTCCATCAGCAACCATCTCGCTCAAGTCCTCCACAATCTTGATTGGTAAACCGCGACCAGAATACTGAAATGCAAAAAACGCATCATTAAAACGTTCTCCTATTACAACTTGACCTCTATTAAGTCCTGGCTTTATAACCTCAAAAACATTTTGGTGCCTTGCTGCTGCAATAATTAGAGCTTCCGTTAAAGGTGCTATTTGAACATCCTCATGCTCTAGATTAATCTTTCTCAGTTCTCTTCCTACGATTGTCCCTTGTTGGTCGATAGAGTGGACAACCTCAAATCCGTCTTTTACCAATTGTGCTAGACCCACCTCCGGAGTGGGGTGTATTGACACTCTGGGATAAATGCTTTTAAACTGATTTACCATGCCTCGTCGAAATGTTCTTCTTGTAAACGACGAGATTTATCATATCTTTAACAAAGGTGTAGCAAGCCTTCCAATATTTAAAAGTGTATACGACTATCAAAGAATGATCCATTTGATTGATTTTTATAGATTTAAAAATCCTCCTCTAAAATTTTCTCATTACAATCGTTTGCCTATAAATTTAAAGAGGGATTTCATAACGAACTTGTACAGGAATGGTAAGAGATTGGTAGAAGTTTTTTCCTTTACTTTGATGCCAAATCACTATCACTTTCAACTTATGCAGGTTTTGGATGATGGAATTACCAAATTCATTGGTAATATGCAGAACGCTTATGCCCGTTACTTTAACACAAAGTATAAAGTTACAGGTTCGCTGTTTCAGTTAAGATTTAAGAGCGTTCGGGTTGAGAGTGATGAACAGTGTATCCACCTTAATCGTTACATCCACATAAATCCTTTGACCTCGTATCTTATTAAAGACCGTGACGGGTTAAGAAAATACAAGTGGAGTTCTTTCAGTACGTATACAGGTGATCTTATATATGATTTTGTAAACACTGATTTTATTTTGAAAATGTTTGGAAGGAAAAAGGAGCGATTTATAAAGTTTAATTTTGATCAGGTTGGTTACCAAAGGAAACTGGCAGAACTTAAAAGATTGATATTTGAGTAATTCCCGATGTGTCTATATAACCCACTCCGGGGGTGGGTGGGTTCAAAAGGCGGGGTCAGAAGAGAGTATCTTGTCCTCTTCCTTTCCGAGTATGTTTGGCGCTATAATTACCGTAGTCTTAAGTTTGATCAGCAGGTCAAAAGACTGCTGAAATTAATCGAGTTTAGTGGCTGATTTAGGGAATTACCCTAATTTAAGTATCAAGCGTTGTTCAAGAAGGAGTTAGGTGAGAATTAAATTACAAAAATTTAAAATTGAACTCAAAAAGAGAAAATTTACTTTTCTAATCTCAGCTACTTTTTTCCTGGCAATTTTTATTTCTTCTGGCATTTTTTTATTTAACCAAAACAAAAGTAGATTTTCTGGAAGCGCTGAATTGTCCGGACTCCCTCAAGTACTCCAGGCTTCGGTAAAACCCTGGGGTGCATTTTATGCCAGCATTGATCAGTCACTTCAATACGGTATGAACGGGATAATTACAGGCAGTCATCAGAATGCAAGATCTGTTCTTGACAATGCCCAAAGGAACAATCTGCAGGTTATCATTACTCTGGGATCATTTGCTGAATGTAACTATTATCTTTCAGACAGAGTTTTTAACTATACCGATGCACTTTCGGACGTAAACAGCGCTCTTGACCAGCTAATCACCAGTCTTGGTGGAGCAGAAGGATTGAGACGCTATGTTGATAACGGAACTTTAGCTGCTTTAAGAATTTTTGACGAAGTTCATTATGCTGGGTCTTGCGGAGGCAGTAGAGGAATTGAATATTCACTCGAGCTTTGCGGGCTAAGCGGCACTGTAACAAGCAGAAGTTTAAGAGGTTTACCTATCGGAACTGAGACGCAAGCTGGGTTTGCTGATTTTTTACATCAGGTTAAAAAAAGACTGCCTGATAATTTGGCTATTGGAAGCACTTCTGCCCCGTCATACATGGTTTTAGTGGCTGAAAGGATGAATATATTAAGAGCAAGGGAAAGACCTGCTCTTCCTGCCTTGGGCAACAACAGTATTCTGGCTTATTTAGGCTTTGGCTCTCGAAGAGATAGTGGCAATCACCCCGATGCTCAAATCCATTTTGAATGTAATGCCGGAAGGATAAGGGGCAGCCAATATATTTTCTTTTTGGCCAACCGTACTAGCCAGTATGAGAGCAATAACTATCTCTGGTGGGAAGATTACGTCAGAACCTGCAGAGCTTCGGGGGTAGATTTTGTTTCCTCCTGGTCTTGGAGTCGGGGTGCAGCAGGTACTTTTGAATCAAGAATTGTCGATTTAGCCAATGGAGGAGTAAGTCTGGGAGAAAATATAATCACTTTGCAAGATGTTCAGAATGCTTGCGGAACTCGGGTGCTTCCAACTCCCCCACCAGGTTCATCACCAACTCCCCCAGGTGGTCAGTTACCCACTCCCACACCAGTCAGAGGAACTTACAATTTCCCTTTGGCTCAGCTTTTTGATTTCTCTCCCAGACTTTCTGATTTAGAGAGTGTATTTGAGA
>MGGC01000037.1:33680-47719 GCA_001792215.1 Candidatus Woesebacteria bacterium RIFCSPHIGHO2_01_FULL_38_10 | reverse complement strand
GAAGTCATTCGACTCTGATGGATGAGTCCTCAGGCCTTTGGCCGTGAGTCTTTCGACCCTGAGCTCAAGACCGAAGGGCTCAGGCCGAATCGGCTCAGACTCGAAGAGCTATATCACTCCTGGAGTGGTTTTGTCTTGACTTTCACACCAATCCTGTGTAATGCTTAGCCTACCTGATTTCAACGGCAAACCTTATGCAGCTTCCTAGTCAACAAGAAGACCCACTATCATTCTGGAAAAAAATTCTTCTTATTTTTATTTTCTTCACAATTACTCCTATCGCTCTTTTCTCAAGTATCATTTCACTAATCGCACTTACGAATGTAAGTTTTCAAGAGCAAACTCCCCCTTCTAATCTTTTCGAAAATCCCAAACCTGGTGTTCAGGTATTCGCATCACTCCCCTCAGAGCAATCCAGCATTTCTGGAAAGGTGCTTGGCGTTGATGCTAGAAGCGAACTTATTAAAAACTATCTTGACATATATAACTCTCCTCTAAAACCCTATTCCGACTTTATTGTAAAGACTTCCGACAAATTCGATCTTGATTATCGTCTGATAACAGCAATCGCTATGAAGGAATCCGGTCTTTGCAAAGTTATACCTGAGGAAAGTTATAACTGTTGGGGATGGGGTATTCACAGTAATGGAACTTTAAAGTTTTCCTCGTTTGAACAAGGGATTGAAGAAGTGTCAAAAGGATTAAAGGAAAATTATTTTGACCAGGGTCTTAGAACTGTGGAAGAGATCATGTCCAAATACATCCCCCATTCTCCGGGAGGTATCTGGGCAGAAAACGTTAGTAAATTTATGAAGGAGATGCAGTAACGCTATGCCCGCAGCCTATGACTACTATGATTACCCCTCCTACTGGAAAGGAAGAGATTACGAACATGAAGCTGAGGTTGTTGCAGTTAAATCTTTTTTAAAAAAGATTCCCCACATCAAAACGCTTTTGGACATAGGATCAGGTTATGGAAGGTTAACGGCATCTTACCTAAGTACTGCTAGTAATGTTATTCTTTCCGACCCCTCGGTAAAACTTCTTAATATAGCCAAAAAAACCTATAAAGATAAAAAGGTTTCTTTCATTCAATCAAAATTGGAAAATTTACCCAAAAGGCTAAAAAATGACTCTATCGATCTTATTATTATTATTCGCGTCTTGCACCACCTCAAAAATCTTGACAATTCACTTCCCATCGTAAGTGGATTACTCAAAAAAGAAGGGTTTTTGATTTTGGAATTTGCCAACAAAAAGCATCTTAAAGCTCTAATTTGCGAATTTTTAAAAGGAAATTTAACCTTTCCTTTAGAGATTTTTCCTCAGGAAAAATGTAAGAAAAGTAAAAAGAAAAGACTTCCTTTTTTCAATTATCATCCTGATCAGATACTGTCCAAACTTTCAGGAAACGGATTTAAAATTCTTGAAGTTCGTTCGGTTTCAAACATTAGAAACCAGCTTTTGAAAAAATTTCTTCCAAAAAAAGTGCTTATCTTTATTGAAAAATCCACTCAGAGATTACTTTCAAAGATAAATTTTGGGCCTTCAATATTTGTTCTTGCCCAAAAAAATAATTCCTAAATATATGCCATAGTAGTTGAATATTATAAGCCTTCAGGATTAGTATTAGATTTCCTACCCAATATTTGACAATCTTATAGTAATGTGATATTATACGCATACGTTTTGAGGCGAACCTAGCTTAGCTGGACTAGCGTCAAAATTTTTGACCCCGAATTTTACGGGGTCTTTTTTTGGCAAAACATTTATGAAAAAATTACTGGCTATAATTATCATTCTCTTAAACATTTTTCCTCTGACAATGGCTAAAAAAGTTTTGGCAGAGGAGGCAGTAGTAAGCCAATCAGGTCGGATTAAAAAAAATTACTTGAAAAAGAATTATATTGATCAAAGAGATTATTACTTAAAAAATTATCTGTCTGAAAAAAGTTCCCCGCTTACTCCTTTTAGCAAAATTTTTATAGCTAGCGCTGATAAATATAATATTGACTGGAGACTTGTCGCTGCAATTACTGGAGTGGAATCATCCTTTGGTAAAAGGGTGCCATATGGTTCTTACAACGCTTATGGCTGGGCAAACGGAAAGTACAATTTTAAGTCATGGGAAGATTCTATCGAACACGTATCAAGAGCGTTAAGAGAAAAATATTACAACAAGGGAGCGGATGATATCGAAAAAATCGCAAGACGCTACGCACCCCCTTCCTCAACTTGGGCATGGAAGGTAAAATATTTTATGGAAAAAATTGACTCAGCTCCTATTCAATTTGAACTTCAAAGTTGATATAATTATAAAAACTTATCGCCCTCGTGGCGGAACTGGTAGACGCGCATGGTTTAGGACCATGTTTCCTTACGGAAGTAGGGGTTCGAATCCTCTCGAGGGCACAAGTGCGTAAAAAAGAATTTGTCCAATAATGGCATTAAAAAATCCCCGTCGTTTCCGATCACAATTTTATACTAGCATAATCAGTCTATTATTAGTATAATTCAAAATAATTAGCAGATAGAAATTGAAAGAAATGGAGGTGAGAAAGTATGGCTAATCCTGACATAACTCCAGGCGGAGGTGCGACGTTGAAGGTTATTAGGTTGATTAAGGGCGAAGAGCGTGAATTTACAACCAGGCCCGCAGGTTATTTAGTCGACGAAAATAGTAAATACATTCCCCTTAATCAACGTCCTACCGAAGTAGTTAAAATAAGACCAATGCATCCTGTCTATACAGATCCTGTCACTGGTGAAGAAAAAGTTGGAAATATCAGTCTTTAAGTTGAATTAAAATTATCACTTAAAAGTAGACAAGGCTTACTAAGTTAGGTTTAAAGTTTCCCGAAAGGCGAAAAAACGTCACAGTTGGATAAGTAGACCCGTGCCTTGAAACTTGCAATCTCAAGTAAGATGGGTTTATATTTAAAGGATGATAAAGTTAGTCCATACTCAAAGGAAACCATTGGCTAAGAATTTAAATTTACTTCTTCTTGTCCCTTCCTTCATTTTTGCTCTTGCACTTTTGTTTTTTTACTTTAATGCCAAAAAGGGACTTGATCAAAATTTAAGCTTACGGGACGATATTAAAATATTGGGTGAAAAATCGCAGCTTGACAATAAAGCTACGGATTTTCTAGAATAATTATATTGATGAAAAAATTAATTACGTTTTTTATACTACTTAGTTTATTTACACTCAATACAACATTCGTATTTGCCAGTGAAACTCTCGAAACAAATATAAACCAAAAACGCCTAGAACTAGAAGTAAGACTTGAAGAAAGAAAACAACTACTGGAACAAAAAAGACTCGAAATTAAAGAAAGAATTCAGGAAAAAAAAGCCACCAGAGAAGCGCGACTTGCTCAATGGCGCAAAGAAAGAATAAGACACTTTTTTAAACGAATAACAATAAGATTCGAAGCCGCAATCTCCCGGTTGGAGCGCTTGATAGAAAGAATTGAGGTACGACTTGCTAACATCAAAGCCAACAATAAAGATTTAGATACTTCAAAGGCGGAAAGCGATCTTAATGATGCTAAATCTTTACTTGAAGAGGCCAAAACTGATATTGAGGCTGCCCAGTCCAATCTAGAATCTGTTTTATCTGCAAATGATCCAAAGCAAGCCTTCTCGGTATTAAGGGAAACTATTCTTGAAGTAAAAGAGAAACTAATCGAGGTTCACAAACTCCTTGTCCAGGTAATAGGCGATATAAAAGGTTTAAGGGTCGGAGAAGGTAAAAACTCTGATGGGGAAACAACGGATTCTCTTGTTCCCTAAATTTTTTTCTGTTACTATAAAATAATGCAATTAGTGTCAAGAAAAAACTTTCTTATTACTTTAGCTGCAGTAATGGTTGTGGCAATGGGCATTATGGCCTTAAGTTTAATTCAAAAGAGAAAAGCTCCTAAGAGTGATTTTGATAAACAAATCGAACAAGTTCAAACACAATCGGAGTCAACTGATATCGAATCTTTAGAAAAAGATTTATCCCAAACCGATCTTTCGGATTTGGACCAGGAACTTCAAAATATTGACCAGGAACTTGAACAAGCAGTTTATTAGTGTTGCCCCTTCTTGAAAAACTTGATGGCTGTTAGTAAAAAACTTTCTTTAATTTTGATATTCAGTTTTATAATCGGAGCTTTTTCAATTATCTTTTTAGGGAAAAAATTAAAACTAGAAATTAAAAATATTGCGAAGTTACGCTTCGACTCCTTTTATACAACTTACATAAAAACCAGACCCAGGGTTAAAATAAATAATACCGAAATATTTGTCTTTCTTGCCCGGTCTTCCCGAGAAAAGGCAAGAGGTTTATCTGGAAGATCAAAATTAGGTGAGTATGAGGGAATGCTTTTTATCTTCGAGAATAAATCTTATCCTTCATTTTGGATGAAGGACATGAATTTTCCAATTGATATAATTTGGATTTCTGACGGAAAGATTGTCGGCATTGAAAAAAATATCCCCAATCCAGAACCGGTAACAGATAAGCGGACTGTACAGGAAGACTCGCAGCTTATCCGCTATCGCCCGACTATAGGAATTGATTACGTTCTTGAAGTAAACGCCGGATTTTCAGAAAAAAATATGCTTAAAGTTGGCGACAACGTAAATTTGGTAAACTTGACATCAAAATAAAATAAACCTATCCTAAATATATCTTTTAAAAAGTGCAAAAGCTAAAAGAAAAAATCCTAAAAGCTATTAAAGTTCCCAAGTTTCTTCATGTTTTTTTATTTGCAAGTTTTGTTTCGTTATTTTCATTAATTTTGGTTTGGGTTTCTGTTTCCTCAACCCTCAAAAGAAAAGAGACGATAAAAACTAAAGCAGCTGAACCTGACGCAGGTAAATTTTTTGATCTTCCCACTCCCTGCACAAATTGCGGAAATATGATGAGGGTTGGAAGCCGTTTTTTTCTGATTGATGAGGGGGCAAGCGGTAAAAGATTATTATCAGCAAACCTTTCGGTAAACGGAATTGAAGATATAAGAACTTCTGAAAAGTGGTCTGTAATTGATAATTTCATAAAAAATAACGCCGCATCTTCCCCGGCCCAAATTTCAGTTAAAAACGAAAACTTACTTTGGGTTCTCCTGGAAAGCGTAACTAATGAAGGCGGGTATAAATTTGATGTCTACAGGTACCAATTCACCAGTGGAAATTGGCAACAAGCCAGGCAAACTTTCGATACTGACAATTTTAGTAACCAAAATAAGCTAGCAACAGCAATTTCAAATGTTGATAATCAGGGCAATATCTGGATAGTTACTCGTTGGGGGACAGAGAAACCTTACACTTTTAAAATTTACAGGATTGATACCAACCACCCCAGTGTATCCGCAGTCGAGGAGTTTAACTCATTAGCTACCAATTTTCCTGATGTTAATAAGCTTACAACAATCAGTAAATTAGTAACTTACGGTAACCATCTTCTTATGCTTACAAAAACAGAATGGCTTATCCCAGATACATATCCTCCCCAGACAAATTACTCAAACTTCCTGACAACTGTAAATATAACTAACCCCCAAATTCCCTTAATTCTTAACTATTACGAACCCAGATATGCAAGGGAACTTGGATTGGCTAAGGACATAAGTATCGACAGACAGGAAAATAAACTTTGGGTTTCATACGGAGAATATATTTATTCAGCTTCCGCTCGAGGAGCCGGTGCCTGTTCACGGCCTTTAAACACTCTGGGAACTGAGTATATACCCTGGAATTGCTTACAGACAACCTTCGGCAGCAGCACCTGTCCCGAAAATACAGCTATAGGATTAGTTAACCTTATAAGCGCTGACCACTCTTACCCTTCCACAGGAACTTATAACAACGCTTTATGGCTGAGTAGAAAGGCTGGCTCCGGCGCCTGCGCGCCAGGAGTTTTGCTTTGCCGAACAGGAGCTTCCGGTATACAAAGTTGCAGAAAACCCTTAGAAGCCAACTGGCCAAGTTTTAACGTCAATGCTCTTTATAATTATAATCCCGGAAGCGAATCTTTATTAATAGGCACCAGTGGTAATGGATTAAAACTATACGATCCTTATAATAAACTGGTAAATAGCGTCTGCGTAAATAATTATGAATGTCCATCCAATATCTGCGCTCAGGATCAGGATAACGACGGACATGTTGCCATAACCTTTGATTCTGCCCAAGCCAAAAGATGCCAACCTGAAGGAAGGTTAACTGATGATTGCTATGATAAAAACGCAAATGCTTATCCGAAATCAAGCTATTGGGGAATAACAAATAGAGGCGATGGCAGTTTTGATTATAATTGTGATGGCACTCCAACAAGAAGATATCCCTGTATAACCAATATTAGCTCCAAAGATTCTAGCTATTTCACCTGCTCGTCTGATAAAAAGAAATCCAAAAACGCAGGTTTTATAGGTAACTTAACTTCTATTCCGGATTGCGGGAAAACTGGCACAACCTACAGATGCGCTGGCTATCCCCAAAGTTCATGCTCCGGCACCCCTGCCTATGCCAATGTCTGCGCTTCCGGAGATTCACTCTGCCAAACAACTCTTACAACAGCCAATTCCTACAAAATAGTAAGCTCTTCAGTTGCTCAGGAGTGTCAATAATTGATTCCTCAACTCACACCCACTTAAGATTGTCGGTTGATCAGACTTTCAGGCTGAATTCCTCTAATTCCTTAACACCTCCGAAGGAAATTCTGTCAGGAACTGAATTAGGCTCTGTTAAAAACATTCGGGCAGGGGTTATGGCAAACCTGCCTGTGCAGACAGGATCTCCCCAGTACTCGTTTATTTTGTCAACTGCCTTAACCAGATCTTTCTTTTTATCAACGTTCTCAAAAAGACCAAGTTGTAGACTATCTAACTTTACCAGCTTGAAACAGGAAACCGCTAATTCACGAACAGGCTTCTGATAAGCTGATTGGCAAAGAATTTTAAAGGCTTTCTTATAAATGTCACGCGAATCAAAAAGTGCATTTTCGAAGCTAGCTCCTTTATGCCAATAACTCCAATCACTGTAAAGAATGGAAATATTGACACCACGCGCTTTATATCCGGCACACCTTAATCTTGCCCCCATTTTGGTGACAAGTTTGGAAAGAATAGGAGAAAGTTCGTCGGGCGTGGCAAGCGGCTTTGACAAGGCATAGGAATTTCCGTAGCTTCTGCGACCAAACTCAATATCATCAATCTCATACCCACGAAGCCTCAAATACCAGTAATAAGCGTTAACTGATCGAAAGGCAACTTTTAATTTCCATAAAGGCGCATGATAAAAATCTAAAACCGAATAAATTCCCATACTACCAAGTCGAGCTGCATTGCGCATCTTTATATAGGGAAGATCCGTTAGCTTAAGTCTAAGATAACAGTTTAAGAAATTATCTTTGTTAACTTCCTCCAACCCATCCGGCTTGTGAAGGTTCGATGCCACCTTTGCCAGAAATCTATTTGGGGCAATACCGATAGAAACCGTCAACCAATCTCCGATTTCTTTTCTAATCCGCTGCTTAATCTCTCTGGCAACATCGCACATTATCCCAAAAGATCTCACCTTGTCCTGACAAGGTGAGATCTTAGTGAAATCGGAAATATCCAAAACAAACTCATCTATACTCTTGGCGGTAACGTCATAAGTGTAATAGGATAAAAGTTTTTTAAGTTTTAAGTGCACACTTCTATACTTCCATGGATCGGGTGATAAAACAATTAATTTCGAATATAAAAGCTTTCCATCTTTCACCCTCATTCCTGTTTTTATCCCGTATCGCTTGGCTTCAACAGAGGCTGCCAAAATACAACCATTGGATGTTTCATAAGCAGCAACAGCAACAGGTTTACCCCTAAGATGCGGATTTGCCTGTTGTTCAATGGTTGCAAAACAGGAATTAAGATCAATATGCATTAACGTGGAAGATTTTGGATTGAAGGATAAATTTTTCATTTTTTTAACTTAATTCGCCATCGCTTGTCTCTTCCAATCTCCAATGCAAGTTTTCTGTATTCAAAACCAATCTAAAAAACATACTTTTACTGGCAACAGAAAAAACATGGAAAAGGGTACGTCCTTGTCTGAATGTGTGATGAAGCCCAACTTTAACTATCGGGTAAAATCGATTGTTCCATATAATCCATTTGGGGTAAACTTTTCTTTTTTTACTGTCAAAAGAAAGTGAAACTGAAACCGGGCTAGAAATTTTTTCAACCATAATCTTTAATCCAAATATTATACGAACTTACATACTCTTTATATCTCCAAACAAAATCCAAAGTCAAGAGCTAAACTTGTACACCATATCCGTAAAGTATCCCAACGTGCGAAACTATTCCACACCCAGTGTGGCTTTATTAAAAAAAACAGAATATTTCTAATTCTTTTGCTTGCAATTCATTTCTATGCAAAATAAACTAATTACATGAAACCCCTACTGCCTCTTGAAAAGAAAGAATTACCCCAAGCACCTGCCCTCAGAAAACTTATCGGTCCTTCGTTTATACTTCTGGGTTTGGGACTGGGGAGCGGGGAACTAATACTTTGGCCATACCTTACATCCAATTTTGGTTTGGGCATAATCTGGGCTGCGGTTTTGGGAATTACTTTACAATTTTTCCTGAATATGGAAATCGTAAGATACACCCTCGTAACCGGAGAGAGCGTTTTTGTTGGATTGACAAGAAAGTTCGGTCGGATAACCCCTTTCTGGTTTATCGCCTCAACTTTAATCCCCTGGATGTGGCCGGGAATTATTGCCTCCTCTGCGAAAGTTCTAGCAGAAGCGCTAGGAATTGAATATTCAAAGTTTTTAGGAATATTTTTGCTTTTGTTTTTAGGAGTGATCTATAGTTTCGGAAAAATTGTTTATAAAACACAGGAAAAAGTGCAGAAAACAATAATTTTGATAGGTGTTCCTTTTATCTTTCTGATTACTCTTTATTTTGCCAGACCAGCTCACTGGCAGGCACTTTTTCAGGGTATAATGGGAAGGGGGGAAGGCTTTTGGTTTTTGCCAGTAGGGCTTCCATATGCCACTTTTTTAGGAGCACTTGCTTATGCCGGCGCAGGCGGTAATTTAAATCTGGCACAGTCTCTATATGTAAAAGAAAAAGGATACGCAATGGGAAAATTCTCAGGAAATATCACAAATATTCTTAGGGAAAAGGGAAAAGACATAAGCTTAGAAGGAGCCACATTTGATACATCACCAGCTAATCTGAAAACATTTAAACTCTGGTGGAAAAGGGTTAATATTGAGCACGCACTTATCTTCTGGGCCACAGGTGCATTTACCATGATTTTACTTAGTCTTTTGGCTTATTCAACCACTTACGGAGCCCAGGGCATCGATAAAAGTATAAATTTTGTAATAAATGAAGCAAATACTATTTCTATAAAAACCCATCCCCTTTTAGGAACATCCTTCCTTACCTTAGTTTGTTTAATGCTTTTTGGCACTCAGTTCTCTGTGTACGGATCCAATAGCCGAATCACTTCAGAAAACTTGGCAATCTTGAACCGAAATAAATTAAAAACTGGAAGCCTTGCGAAATATTTCTATATTTTTTTATGGTTACAAATTATTGCCGGAGTAGTTATTTTTGCATTAGGCTTTACAGAACCGCTTTTACTAATAATTACCGGAGCTGTTCTTAACGCTTTTTCTATGTTTATCTATAGTGGAATGATTTTATGGCTTAATCTAACCAAACTTGAAAAATCTTTAAGACCATCGGCTTTCAGGATTGCGATGATTTCTTCTGCCTTTCTTTTCTACGGAGGCTTCAGCATTTTTACAATTATTCAAAATATCTAGAATCTCAGAGTATCCTGAGTCCTCACACTTTCTCTAACCATTCCAATTGTTTTAAGTTTTTCTCTTATTTCCTCAAGAGAAAATACGGATAAATCAACATCTGATTTTTTGCACTCAATTAAGGCTAAAATATAACGTCTGGCAAACCTTGCATCCTTATGTTTTAAATATTTTAATGGGTCAGGAGTACTTTTTAATCCAAAGGTATCGATTAATAAAGAGGAAAAAAGAAAACTGCGAAAGATTCTGGCTCCGGTTATATTCTCGATAAGAAGCGGAAACTCTTCTTTGGCAAAGAGATTCTGATAGGTTATAGTCACTCTGTTAAGGCAAACCGAAATTCTGTTTGGAAATAAAGTAAAAGGAAAAACTGAGTGCGCCTCAAAAACAACCTTTTGAGATTTCTCTACAAGGTGATTCAACTTGCTTTCCTGTGGTGGTTTCTCAGGGGCATAATTTTGAAGTTCATCCTCAACATTTATATAAACGGTCCCTTGCAGATGTCGACTTTTCGGGAGCATCAAAATATCCCTGCTTATATTATATACCCACATTTTTTAAATCTGCAAGTTTTGCACTGTAACATAATTACATCGACACTTTTTAAGTGTGAATCGCCTCCGAGATGTGCGAAGCCAGGTACCATACGGTACTTGGCGAAGTACTCCTCGAAGGTGGATGGATTTACTGACTTCACCTCGGAGGAGTCCTTTCGGGTTACCGTTCGAGGTTGCTATTCGCGATTTCAAGAATTCCCCGATACAAGTATTGGGAATGAATCGAAGAAAAGATAACATCTAGATAATACCTTGCAACAAGTTTCGAGGAAGTTGTTATAATGCGAGCGTAAAACCACATGCGTAAGCTTGTGGATATAAGCTCCAAATAAGTCTCGCGTATGCGAGCATTACAAAATACCATCGGGCGTAAGCCAGTGGTAGTTTATTAAGGGAAGTGTGAAACTTGTAGTCAGACAAAAATCATATAACTGGACTTTGAGGAATTAGGACTCTTAAAATAAAATTAATTAAAGGGCTTATAACAGAAAAAACCGGGGATACTCCTGCAAAAGTTGGAAAAATAAGAAGAAAAAGGATAATTATTCCGTATCGATTGAGAAAATTGTCTGCTTCCCGAGCTTCCTTTTCTGGAAGAAAACCTATAAAAATTTTACCACCATCCAAGGGGTGGATGGGAATGAGATTGAAAAATGCTAAAGTCACAGAGAGCATGATTGTGGGAACCAGAAGATCGGCCAAAAAGGTAAACGGAAAGGGACTTGAGAAAAGTCTTACTACAATTGAAAGAAGAACTGCTACAAGCAGATTTGAGGCAGGGCCAGCAAGAGAAATTAGTGCGGAGTCACGTCTCGGTCTTTTTAAATTATAAGGGTCAAAGTGAACTGGCTTTGCCCAACCAAACGGAATAACTGGAATTCCGATGGCCCGCATCAACACAAGAATTAATAGCATACTTGTACCAACAGGGTCATAATGAACCAAGGGGTTAAGAGATAACCTCCCCATTATTCTGGCTGTGGGATCACCCAAACGATCTGCCATCCAGGCGTGCGCAGCTTCATGGACAGTAATCGCAAATACAAAAGCTAATATCCAGGCGATAATCGACATAATCAAATTCGTCTTTGCCAAATCACTTTCTTATTAGTATAATTATATACTCATCTTACTTGGAATTGTAAGTTTTGAAGGCTTGCTCGCGCAAATAGGCTTGTCTGCGTAAGCAGATATGCGCCCATTTTTGTTATTCGTTAGATACAAAATGGAGTAAAATGGGCATAAAGAAGTAAAAACTCAAAAGTTTTAAATTTTAATCTGTAATTTTAAATATGTCCTACGTCTGCGACATTTGCGGTAAAAAAACGAAAATTGGTAGCAGTAAAAAACACAAAAGAGGTGTTGCAGGAAAGCGTTGGAAAGACAGGGTAACAGCGACTCCGCGACTTTTTAAACCCAATCTTCAGAAGAAGACTATTATAGTTTCTGGTGAAAAAAGGAAAGTGAAGCTTTGTACAAAGTGTATTAAGAGAATAAGAAAGTTTGGATCTGTAAAATCTTACTCCAATATACAATTAGGATAACCTTCCAGAAATTGTCTCCAGGTAACCGGGTCTTTTCCTTCTAATTGGACTAAATCAGGCACTAGGTGGTGGGTATTAGGCACTGGTTCTTCAAGGTGTGCTTTCAAAATTTTCAGTCGTTTAGTTTGCCCTGATAAACTTAAACGAAGAAGGGTCCAGGCAACAGGCCATGGCTGCATAGATCGAATAAAGCGCTCAAGAAGACGAGAAGTAGGTTGAATAGAGAAATTATTTATAAATGGAATCCTCCATTCATCTTCTATGTTTTCTCCATTCAAGGCATAGTTTAAATATTGGGGAGGAATGAAAGCATCTTCTTTTTTAATCTCCCAAGTAAAGGTTCCCGGATAGTGGCTAAGTTGTTTTGGTTTAATTTTTCCAGCCATGAACGCATTTAATAAAGATGGTAATACTTCACTTGCTCTTGAAAATAATCTTTCTCTCAAACTTCCTGCTGTATCACTGTCTTTTACTTCTTCTTTTAACTTCGATATAAATTGTCCTTTATCTAAAGAAGCATCAATTTTCACAAAGGTAAGTCCTGTATCTTTTTCCTCAAACAATATGGTGGCTTGTACAGGCGATGCGCCTCTAAATTTTGGAAGAAGCGATGGGTGTAGATTAATAATGCCTTTGGGAAAAAAATCAATTACTTCTTTTGATAATATCTCCCCATAAGCAGCTAGAATTCCTAAGACCCGATCATGGTTGGCTCTCAAGACCGGGTCTTGAAGCAAATCGACCGCTTTAGAATATTTTGTGATTCCTTTCTCATAAGCCCATTTATCTACTGGGGAGTATGAAAGTACCTTTTTTCTACCTACTAGTTTTGGCGCTTGAGTAACCACCGCAACAATTGGGGATTTTTCCGCACGACTCTTAAATTTTTTATGAAGAGTCTCCAGTATAGGAATTACATAGTCAGGCGTTCCAAAAAAAACTATCTTCATAAGATTAAAGATCAAATTATAAGATCAACCTCTTCCCATTCGCCATCGACATATTCATACAATTTCTCTTTTTGCTCTAAAAGTCTGTCTATAAAAAGTACTCCTTCTAAATGATCAATTTCGTGCTGTATTATCTGAGCTTCAAGTCCTTCGAAAGTATCTATCTTCTTATTTCCATCCTCATCTAAATATTCAATTTTTATCTTAGGCGGACGTTTTAAAGGCCCGTAAAAATGTGGTAAAGAAAGACAACCTTCCATTATCTTTTCCTTTTTTTTCTTTTTGGAAAATTTCTTTGCAGAGATTTCTACTATTTTGGGATTGATTATAGTTTTAATGTCCTTGGCTGGTTTAATAATAAAAACCTTTAGATTTTTTCCAATCTGCGGCGCCGCCAATCCAATACCCTCGGGATTACTTTGAGCTGAAAGAGTATTTTTAAGATCGCGGACAAGCAACTTTATTTTTTTGTCGATTTTTTTAACTGGCTTTGATTTATCACGCAATCTGGGTTCGGTTGTTTTTAAAACCTGTCTAATCATTTTTTGAAATTATATCACGTGCTTAAGCGCATTTGCCTAATTTAATTTAACTTAAGCTGACTAAAATTGGAGGAATTAAGGGAGAAGTTCGTTGAGCTCTCGTATAACATCTTGATCGTTCGGATCAAGATGTTCTAATATATACTCAAATTGTTCCCTTGCAAGGCCATATTTTTTTTCGTCGATATAAATAAGACCCAGCGCATAGTAAGCATTTTTATAATCAGGTTTCATTTTAATCGTCTTCTGCAAAATCTGGAGGGCTTTTTCAGTATCCCCAGTTCTCAAATAAGAAAGGGAGAGATTGTAAAAAAGCTTTGCATCAGTCGGAGCCAAACTTACGGCTTCTTCAAGAGTTTTTCTTGCTAGAATTAAGTAAGGTGATTCGAAAACGGATAGTTTGATAAACATCGACGCCCTGTCTCTTTTTAGGTTTACATTGAAAGAAGATAAGGAAATGGCCTTATCTGAATCTGAAATAGCTTTTAGAGCTAATCTTTTAGCTATAACCTTATCTCCATCTTCAGTCAATTTAACTGCTTCTTCTATCTCAGCCTGAGACAGTTCATTCCAATAAATTGCCTCATTTGGAGATAATTTTGTTGCCTTTTGTAGATTTC
>MGGC01000037.1:20875-33658 GCA_001792215.1 Candidatus Woesebacteria bacterium RIFCSPHIGHO2_01_FULL_38_10 | reverse complement strand
TGAATCGGATTGCGTTTTACCTTTGGCAAAAAGGATATCTGCATACCAATATTTACCGATAGAGTATAAGAAAAAGAAAGTGATAGAACCTGAAATAATGATTCCTAGTTTTTGAATCGCTGATAAATTTCCAAACTTGGACTTTAGCACTTTTTTACTCTCATTTTGCAAACCCACACTTAAAGCAGGATAAAGGAAAAAAAGGATTGCGACAGGCACAACAGAAAAACCAAAAAAATTGGTGATTAGGATACTGGTAAAACCAGCAAACAGTGAACAATGAATAGTGAACAATGAATAGTCTTTGGAATTTTCTGATTTTGAATTTTTAGGATTAATTGGCAATTGGCGATTAGTGATTAGTGATTTGACAAGTGTTAATGACATCCTCCCCGCGCTGATAGCGCGGAGTTTCCTTCTAAAAGAGGATAACATATCAGGTTCGATTCGTCCCCTCCCTGAAAGGGTGGCTTTTTCTCGAAACTGATATAAAATTACAACTATCAGCAAAAGATATGTTAGTAATCCAAAAGAACCAGTGGTTGCGAGAAAGTTCAGGTATTCGTTATGTGCCTTGTTATAAAGGTAATCCCACTCTGAAGTTAAATTATGCTCAACTGGACGAAATTTATAATAGGAGAAAGCGAATGTTTCCACTCCGCTTCCTAACACAGGATAATTTTTCCAAACATCAATCGCTCCTCTCCATACAATTTTTCTGATTTCTACTGATTCTGTTCCTCCTACTTCAAGAGCTGGGGCGGAAAGAGTTGTCGGTGGTTGGTTACCGGTTACTTGTGATAGGTCGTTTGCTTTCTGGCCTAATCTCATTTCCAAGCCTATTGTCCACGGAGTTCCGATATAGAAAGCGAGTATTAAAAAAAAGACTGTTAATCTTATAAACTTTAATGAAAAGGGTTTTAAGTTGTCTTTGTATAGCCAAAACGAGTATCCCCAGAAGAGGATGAAAGCGGTGATAAAAGCTAATATTCCTGATCTTGATTTGGTATACAAAAGTGTTGCGAAGAAAAAATAAGAAAGAAGTGGTCGCTCAAAGAAGTTGCTCCAGTTGTAAAGGTAATAATTTCTAAAACTGAATTTTTCATCTTTTCTTTTAGGCTTTGAGCTAACATAAAACGCCCATTGTACTGGTATGAGCGCAACCAACCAGGCGGCTAACCAATTGGGCTGCCCCAGGGTTGAAAAAACTCTGCTTTGAACATCCTGAACCCAAACATTTTTATCGATTCCAAAATGTTGAAAGACCGAATAGATAGAGACGAGAAAAGCTGAGGATAAAAGAAAATAGACAGATCTGACTACCTCTTTACGACCCAGGTTAGACACATACGCCCAATAAAGGAGAGAGTAGCAAAATGTTGATAAAAGCCCGCCATGAAAGCGCGAGTAATATCCGAGGAAAGACGTTCTTCTATCAATAGAAACCAAAGTGGAAAGCAGTTGAGTTAGGAAAAAAATTATTAGGGGTATATCAAGCAGTGTTCTTTTAAAGATAATTTTTTTGTAAATTATTATTTTCGTTAGCCAGCTAAAGGTAATTAAAAGGGTAAAAATATAAACAGCAACCATTTTGTTAAATTCAAAAATTTCCGAAGTGTACGGATAAAGAAGCAAAGGTACTAGAAAGAAAAGAAGGTAAAATAGACTCGACAATCCCCTTTGGTTAAATTTTTCCACTTCATATAAAATTTACAACAAAATTAGGTCATTTAAAAGATTTTTACTGTTTGCAAGATTTTCTCAAAAAGTTATACTGGGAAACAAACTAGAGTGAAAAAAATAATCTCAGGTATCCAAAAATTTTATCTTAAAATTCCCAAATTTCCGTTAAATGGAATTTTCGGAATATTCTCTCATGATGTGGGGATTGATCTTGGAACTGCCAATACGCTTGTTTGGGTTTATGGCAAAGGAATTGTAATCCGCGAACCCTCAGTTGTCTCCAGACATAAAAGGACTAAAGAAGTATTGGCTATTGGCACATCGGCCAAAAAAATGATTGGTCGTGTGCCTCAAACCATAGAAACGATACGACCATTAAAAGATGGTGTGATTGCTGATTTTGATGCAGCATCAGCCATGCTTAAATACTACATTAAAAAAGTTCATGAATCAGGTACCGTAATTCCCAAAATTCCAAAACCAAGAGTCGTTATCGGGATTCCTTCCGGAGTAACTGAAGTTGAAAGGAGGGCCGTTGCTGATGCAGCTTTAGCCTCCGGTGCAAGAGAAGCACATCTTATTGAAGAACCCATGGCAGCAGCACTTGGGGCAGGACTTGCAGTTGAGGAGCCTGAAGGAATCTTTATTATCGATATAGGCGGGGGGACTACTGAAATGGCTGTAATTTCTTTAGGAGGAATCGTTATAGGAAAATCAATAAGAGTTGCCGGAGATGAAATGAACGAGGCAGTTATTAATTATGTACGTTTAAAATACTCACTTCTTTTGGGCGAACCTAGCGCTGAAGAGGTCAAGATTAATATTGGCACCTGCGTCTCACTAAAAAAGGAGAGACAGTTTGTGGTAAGAGGCAGAGATCTTGAATCGGGTCTACCCAAGTCAATCAAGCTTACAAGTACAGAGATCAGAGAGGCCTTAGCGGAAACAGTTCAGGAAATCGTTAGAAACATTGTTAATACCATAGAAGAAACCCCCCCTGAGCTGATTGGTGATATTATGGAAAAAGGAATTGTTATGGCAGGAGGAGGCTCTCTTTTGACAGGAATCGATAGTCTCATCTCTGACGCTTCTAAAATGCCAGTTGTTGTCGCCGATGATCCAATGACTTGTGTAGTTAGAGGCTGCGGCAAGATACTGGAAGACAAAAGTTTACTTTACAAAATTAGGCTGGTTAAAGGACTGTAAACAAAAAGTAAAAAATTATGCAAACTTTTTCACAATCTAAGAAAGAAAGTTTGTTTATTTTTTTTTTAAAAGGTTTACTAATCACAGGCTTTTTTATTTTAATCACTCGCCTAATCGATCTCCAGATTATTGAAGGAACTTATTATAGAAGTTTGACAGAAGGAAACAGGATAAGAAGGATTGAAATTGACTCTCCGAGAGGAAAAATTTTAGCCAGAGGAGGCGAAGTTTTAGTCGGAAACCGTGATATAAAAAAAATGATTGTTTTCGATGACAAAACCGGTTTCCAAAAAGTCATATTTCCTGATGAAAAAAACCAAGATCTGATAGTTACTGAGTGGATAAGAGAATATCATCTGAAAGATGATTTTGCTCATCTAAGTGGTTTTCTAAATGAAGTTAAAGCTGAAGAACTAAATCGAGTTAAAGCTGAATGTCCCGAAAAAGGACCATTAAAACTAGGAGCCTTGGTGGGAAGAGGCGGCCTGGAAGAAAAATATGATTGTAGCTTAAGAGGATTTTCAGGTGAAGAATTCATCGAGGTTGATGCTGATGGGAGTATAGTAAGAATACTTGGAAAAAGAGAACCCAAAAAAGGAAATGATATAAAAACTTCAATTGATATAAACTTACAAAAAAAGGTTGCCGAAGTCCTAAAAGAAAGTAAGTTTACTCAAACTAAAAGTGGCGCTTTGGTAATTACAGACGGAAATGGAAATGTCTTGGCTTTATACTCATTTCCTTCTTTTGATCCCAACGTTTTCGAACAGGGAAACCCCGAAAAAATATCTTCAATTCTGAACGAAGAAACTCAACCAATGATCAATAGAGTAATATCTGGTAGATTTCTTCCCGGATCCATTTACAAACCGATTGTCGCAATTTCCGCACTTGAAGAAAAAATAATTGATGAAAATTATACTTTTGATGATAGGGGAGTTATCACAATCAATACTTTGTACGGAAATTTCACATATAAAAATTGGTATTTTTCTCAATACGGAAAAACCGAGGGCAAAATCGGATTAGTCCGTGCAATTGCCAGGTCAACTGATACTTTTTTTTACAAGCTGGGCGAGATAATAGGAGTGGAAAAACTGAATGAATGGTCACATAAGTTTGGTCTTAATCAGGAAACCGGTATAGATCTCCCTGCTGAAATAGTAGGAACTGTTCCTTCTCCAATATGGAAGTTGAGAGAGAAAGGAGAAAAGTGGTTCCTGGGAAATACTTATCATTTAGCTATCGGTCAGGGTGATATTGCACTTACTCCTATAGGAATCCATAGCGCAATTGCAGCTATCGCATCAGACGGTAAGTACTGTCAACCCAAAGTAGTCTCTTCGATCGAACAATCGAACGGACAATTAGCAATTTTCCAATGCAAAAACTTAAATGTTAGTAAAGAGAATATTAAAGTTGTTAAGCAAGGTATGATCGCCGCTTGCAGTTCTGGTGGCACTGGTTTTCCCTTTTTTGATTTCAAACAAAAATTTGGTATCGATGTTGCCTGTAAAACCGGTACGGCGGAGACAGGAACAATAAAAAATCCTCATTCTTGGTTTACTGCTTTTGCTCCTCCTGACAATCCTAAGATTATTCTTACTCTCTTGGTCGCAAATGGCGGTGAAGGATCGAAAATTGCAGGACCCATTGCCAGGGAAATATTTAATTATTGGTTCGAAAATAATAGTCAGTAGCAATTAATTGCTAGGCGCTAGAAGGACCTATATTCCTGATGCCTAAGTAGCCCATTGCCCAAATCTTATGACTGAACGAGAATATTTAGTTGTTCTTTACTCATATACCTATTTTGGCCCAGCTAGAACAAAACTCCTAATCTCTTTTTTTGGATCCGCCAAAAGTGTTTGGGGGGCAAGCAAATTAAAATTAACCAAGACAGGTATAAAAACCGTGGTTGTTGATAATTTTATCCAATATCGAAAAAATTTTGACCTAGCGAATTACTTCAGTAGATTGAAGAGAGGTTTTTACCAATTTGTTACAATAAACGACTCAAATTATCCAAAAAATTTAAAAGACTTAGATGATGCACCTTTGGTATTATATATAAAAGGTAAAATATTACCTTCTGACATAAACGCTGTTTCCATTGTAGGAAGTCGTAAAATGACTTCTTATGGACGAGAAGTTACTACCAGGTTCGCTTCTGAACTTGCTAGTTTAGGAGTCACAATTGTTTCTGGCTTAGCATTTGGAGTTGACGCTATGGCTCATAAAGTTTGTCTTGAACATGGGGGAAGGACTATAGCGGTTCTTGCCTCTGGTTTGGATATAATAACACCTAAAAGTAACTTTTTTTTGGCAAGAGAAATAATAAGAAGGGGGGGCGCGATTGTTTCCGAATACCCGCTTGGATACCCCCCTTTAAGAACTAACTTCCCCAACAGAAATCGGGTTATTTCCGGTTTGTCAAAGGCTGTCATTGTAATTGAAGGAGCTAAGAAAAGTGGAACGCTGCTTACAGCCAGTGCAGCAGCAGAACAAGGAAGACCTGTTTTCGCCGTTCCAGGACAAATCACATCGCCTTTGTCCGAAGCTCCAAATTTTCTAATTCAAAATGGTGCTAAAATGGCCACCTCTTCTAAGGATATCTTGGAGGAACTGAACATGCAGCTTAAGGTAGATTTAGAAACTCTTGAAAATCTCATGCCTTCAACTCCTGATGAGAAAAAATTATTGGAAATTTTAGCAAATGAACCGCTTCATCTTAACGAAATTGCTAGAATTAGCTCTTTAAAAGTAAGTAGTGTTTCTGCTAACTTATCTGTTATGGAACTTAAAGGAATGGTAAAAAATGTTGGCAATGGAATATATAAGAAAATTTAAATATCAAAATTCAGGCTTAAAAATGCAAACACAAATCAAGAAAATCTTAAGATTTTGAGTTTTAAGTGTTTTTTTTATCATGAACCTTATTATCGTTGAGTCACCAACCAAGGCAAGAACATTATCCCGTTTCTTAGGGAAAGATTATTCTCTGGAAGCAACTTACGGGCATATTAAGGATTTGCCGAAAAGCACTTTAGGGGTTGATGTTGAACATAACTTCAAACCTGAACACGTGGTTGTTGAAAAAAGGGAGAAAGAAATTAAACGATTAAGAGAACAGGCAACTAAGGCAGATAAAATATATTTAGCAACAGACCCGGATCGCGAAGGCGAAGCAATAGCCAAACACGTTGAAGAAGTGATTAGAGGTCAGGAACCAGAGGTTAATAAAAAGACAAAGTCTAAGCTCAAACCTCTAAGCTCTAACTTACTGATAAGAAGAATTGTTTTTCATGAAATTACAAAGGAAGCTTTGGAGGAGGCGATCGAACACCCGAGAAGTGTTGATAAAAATTTGGTTAACGCTCAAATCGCAAGGCGAGTACTTGATCGTTTGGTCGGTTATAAACTTTCACCACTTCTTTGGAAAAAGGTTCGTCGAGGTCTTTCTGCTGGACGTGTGCAAACTGTAACTGTGCGCTTGATCGTCGAACGCGAGAGGGAAATTGCGGCTTTTAAACAGGAAGAATATTGGGAAATATATTGCAATCTCAAAACTCAAATCTCAAAACTCAAAACTGAGGAATTTATAGTTAAGTTGATCAAATTTGATGATAAAAGAGCTGAAATAAAGAACAAAAAAGAAGCAGGTATTGTTGTTTTTGATCTTGAAAAGTCAGATTACAAGATAGCGGATGTTATTAAAAAGGAAATTAGGAAAAATCCATATCCACCTTTTACGACTTCAACTATGGCTCAAGCTGCCGCAAGGCTATACCACTGGTCGAGCAAAAAGACAATGAGTGTGGCACAAAGTTTGTATGAGCAGGGATTGATCACTTATCACAGAACTGACTCGACTTATTTAGCCCAAACTGCGGTTGATAAAGTTCGAAAATTTATTGAGAAAGAATATGGAGGGCAGTATTTGCCCGATAAAGCACGTTTTTATAAAGTGCGTTCAAAAGTTGCCCAGGAGGCGCATGAAGCCATACGACCGACTAATATCGGAATGACAAATGACAAATTTCAAATGACGAATGGTAGATTTGTTAGTGATGCTAAAGTTTTATATGGTTTAATTTGGAAGAAATTTGTGGCCTGCCAGATGGTTGATTCAATTTTTGACGAAACAGTGATAAATGTGCAAGCAAAAACCACCCCTGAGGTGAAAGATCTTCCCACCTCGAGGGTGTATGTTTTGAGAGCTTCCGGGCAGGTAATGAAATTTGATGGTTGGAGAAAAGTGATTCCATTATCGAAGTATGAGGAACCTGGACTGCCAATGGTTGGGAAGGATGAAGCGCTTGATCTTGTGAAGGTTTTATCTGAGCAGAAGTTTACCGAACCTCCACCAAGATATAATGAAGCTTCATTGATAAAAACTCTGGAAAAGTTGGGAATTGGTCGACCATCAACCTACGCACCGACAATTTCAACAATACAAGTTCGGCAGTATGTTGAAAAAGATGAAGGGAAGTTTAAGCCGACTCCGGTCGGACTTACAGTAAATGATTTTTTAATTGGGAATTTTGAGAGTATTTTTGATTATCAATTTACGGCACAAATGGAAGATGACTTGGATAATGTCGCTAAAGGAAATAGGAAGTGGCAGGAGATGATGGGGGAGTTTTACTCGCCCTTTGAGAAGAAACTTGAAAGCGTTGAAAAGAAAGCAAAACGTGTTGAGATTCCTGTCGAAAAACTTGGTAAAAAATGTCCTAAATGCAAGGATGGCGAATTAGTCGTTCGAGTCGGCAGATTCGGAAAATTCGTTTCCTGCTCGCGCTTTCCAGATTGTGATTATAAAGAAAAATATCTTGAGAAAATCGGTATGAAATGCCCTGATTGCAAAAAAGGAGATGTTATTGTTAAGACCACAAAACGCCGCAGAAAATTCTACGGTTGTTCAAGTTACCCAACCTGCAAATGGGCAAGTTGGAATAAACCAGAAATCAAAGGAGCTACAGAAAAAGATAAAGAGATAAAAAAAAAGACCTTGAGTAAACTATATGCACCTTGCAATGATTGATCTTCCTTTAAAAATCAATCTTTTGGAGCAAGTAACCTTGCCCTTTGAAGTTTTTTATATTAAAGTGTTTTTTAACTTTCACTTTTAATCTTGAAATGGTTTTATAAATCGCCCAAAGAGAAAAATCCTCATCAGCCATTTCTATGAGATCTGCAATTTTGTCGATCGAGATAACTGTACTTAGATTTTCTAAAAAGAATGTTAGAATTTTTGACTCTTTCTTGCTTAAATTTGAAAAAATTTGCACAACTATCTCGTTTTGGTAATTTTGAAAATAGATTTTTAAGATCTTTGATTTGATTTTTCCATTTTCAGTCAGTCCTAATCTTTCAAGATTTTCTTTTGAGAGTTTAATTAAAAGTTTGGTTAGAAGTTCAAGTTGGAAGGATATTTGTGGAGAGTTTATGAATTTTTCCAAATTATCTATGGGAGTTTTCGATTCATAAATTTCTTTACAGATATATTTTACAAGTCTTGGTATGCCTCCGGAAAGATTAAAAATTTTTTCGTATGATTTTTCGCTGATGTGCCATCCATAAAAAAAGTTTAATGATTTGATCATTTTTTCACACTGAAGCTTGGAAAAGGGTTCCATGTAATAAATTCCGGTGAAAAAAATAGTCGATTTTGCCTGATATTCACCCGTTTCGGTAACGGCGGAGTGATCAGTAAATACTAAAAATACTAATGACTTGGGAGTACGGCGACGCAGACTATCAAGTTTTTCCAAAGTTTCCCTTTTATGTTCACTCTGCTCAAAAAACCTGACGATTATAAGTCTACTTTTATTTGGGAATTTTAAAATTGCCTTCCTCGTGAATTCAACTAAATTGTCTTTTTCAATTTCAGGGTCGAAAACGAGTACTTGCTCAAACAGTCTGTCTTTCCTTATATTAAAATCCAAAAAATTAAATAATGTTTTAGTTCCAAAACCGGAAATTACTGAAATACAGACATTTTCTCCACGAGTTAGGCTAGCTATGATTTTCTGATATAGATTTCCAAAATAATCATTTCCTAAAATTTCGTGATAACTTTGAGTCATAATTTGTCAAAAATAATATTAAAAAGGTTAACTTAGATGGTTTATAACAGGAAGAATTTATAAAGTCAAAAGATGTCAAAGATACGTCAAATAAATAAAAAATTTAAGGTCAAGAAAAGGGTAGTCTGATTTTGCTATAAAGTCGGTATGGAACGCCGAGGTAAAAGAGGTAGAATTCCTACAAAAGAAGAAGTTTTAAAGGATACTGAAGAGGCGCTTATAAATTTTAATGATAATTTGAGAAGAGAATGCATGAGGCGAGGACTTAGAAATGTAGCCGAGAAGGCAGGAATATCACCTTCCTATTTACGTGCTATTGTTGATCGAGGAGATCCCAGGATTCCTAATGGGCAAGTTCGTGTTTCTCTTGAGTACGCAATAATAATTGCAGATGCTTTAGAAACGACATTGGATGAAATGTGCGAACCCCCCCTACAAAATCTTGCAAAATAACTATTGACACTAACCGCATTGACATATTAAATTACCTATAATTATTTAATTTGAAAGGGGGTGGTAATTTTGGTACTGGAGGTTTTGAAAGAAGCTGGTGTTCCCGTACACCTTGACAGAATGGTTAGTCCGGCGGAAGTTGAGGAAGCTTTTAAGGAGGAAAGATTGCCGCGTACAAGAGTTTTGGAGGAGGCTGAGAAACTCGAGCACTTAGGTTTTTCTGCTAATAAAGCGCTTCGTATGGCTATTAGGGTAGTAGGTGGGAGAGCAAGTAGGAAACCAAATGCAGCAAGTTCAGAATGACAACCGTTGATGTTGTTTTTGACCCTTATCGCGGTCGGTTCAACTATCAAGTAACCAAGCTATTGGATGATACCCAGCGTTATGCAGAGTTTCCGAAGCGAAAACCTTCTTGCTAGTTGACACGGCCTCTTATAGTTTGATAAAAAGTTTCAGGGGTGGGGAGTGAAAATAAAGGAACCTTTTTATCCTTCTTATCATACAAAAGTTTATCAAACTAAAAAAGGAACTTCGTATTTGAAAGAGGCAGGAGTAGTCCTTGTTGCACAAAGTATCCCTGACTATTTGGGTGTAAGAAAATTTCTTCAAGGTTTTAATAAGCGGCTGGAGTTTCCTGATTATCTTAGGGATAGAGTGGAGCTTGACCCTGCAGTTTCTTTGTCCAAGTTTGCCGGACAAACTTGTTACATGAGTTTTGGTCCGAAAAGAACTTGGAACAAAGACGCGGATAGGTATTTAGCAAATATTGTTTCTTCCGGTCATGGATCAGTACTTGAGCATGCAAATTTTACCTTTCTTTTATACGGAGTTTCCCGAAGTCTTACTCACGAACTGGTGCGTCATAGAGCCGGAATGGGTTATTCTCAAGAAAGCCAAAGGTATGTGGGCGGGCCTGTTTTGCGTTTTGTCGAGCGACCTGAATTTCAAAAGGATAGACTTCTTCATCAACAATTTGAACAAAGGATAGATAGAGTTTTTGCGGAATACGAAAATTATACCTCAAAGCTCGAAGAGCTTCAGAAGGAAGGTTTAGACATTGTCTCCGGTGAGAAGGTTACGGACCAGAGGAAGAAAGTTCGTCAAGCAGCCCGGGCTGTTTTAACCAACGAAACTGAAGCAATTATCATCGCAACCGGAAATTTAAGGGCATGGAGGCATATTATCACCATGCGGGTAAGCGATCATGCCGAAATAGAAATAAGAAAGGCAATCTTCAAAGTCTTTTTATGTTTGAGGAAAGTTAGCCTGCTTGCATTTAGCGACTATAAAATTGTCAATTTAGCCGACGGAACAAAGGTTGTTAAAACCGATTATCCCAAGGTGTGAGTTTTGGGGACTTGCAAGCTGTTTTAAGAAGATATGAATTTATGACAGAGGAAAGAAAGGCTGTTGAGAAAGGTAGCAGGGAGTTAGTAGAGATTGCTTCCACATGTCCGATTCATCCTGATGTTACACACTTTGTTAAAGCACCTGGAACAGGAGTTTTTGTTTGTCCGTATCCTCCGGAAGATCACGGTAGGAGGAGTGATTTTCAACTAAGTGATCGGACTCTAGGAATATCTTCCGACGGTCACGAAGGACATTGAGTTATGGTTGAAAAGGGAAAGTTTATTGTAATTTATGGAGCAAATAATTTAGGAAAAACTGAACAAGCGAATAGATTAATAGCAAGATTAAAAGAAGAAGGTATAAAAGCAAATTATTTAAAATACCCGGTTTATGATCTTGAGCCGACAGGTCCAATAATTAATGCGGCGTTACGGAGAGGGTTAGAACTTTCGGATCTTGAGCTCCAAAAACAATTTGCAGAAAATAGAAGAGACTTTGAACCTCAGCTTAAAAGGGTTCTGGGCGAGGATGTTTGGGTAGTGGCAGAAGATTATAAAGGAACCGGTATTGCTTGGGGGATTACACAAGGTGCATCTTTAGACGAAATGGAGGAAATAAATAGAGATCTTTTAGAAAATAATTTGGAAATACTGCTTGACGGACAAAGATTCGCTTCAGGAGTGGAAAAAGGTCATCGCTATGAAGATTATGCAAATTGGCAAAAAGCAAGAGAAGTCCATTTGATGCTTGCGGAAAGATATGGTTGGAAAGTAGTTAATGCAAATCAAGCTCCCAATAAAGTAGCTGATTATATTTGGGAAATTGTTGAAAAAATTCTTTAGTAATTAGGTTCCAATAAACTTGGGTATCATCACATGATAATATTTAGATATCCTTAAATTGGATTTAATTATTATAATTGAGATAATGGATAAAGTAATTAGTTTAATTAAACAGGAAGAAAAAAGACAGTCTGAGACTTTAGCAATGCGAAGCAGTGCCAAGCTATAATTGGTAACTATGCAAAAAGAAGATAAGATATTCGAATTAATAAGCAGAGCTTGTCAATTGCAATTTATATGAAATTAATAGAGAAATTGATTAAAAAAGAGGAAGCCAGACAACGCAATACGCTTATGATGATTCCTTCGGAGAATTATGCAAGTAAAGCCGTACGGGAAGCCGTGGGATCGGTTTTAATGAATAAATACTCGGAAGGCTATCCGGGAAAAAGGTATTACCAGGGAAATGAAATTGTCGACGAGATTGAAAATTTAGCAATTGGGCGAGCCAAAAAGCTTTTTAAAATTCCATATGCAAACGTTCAGCCCTACTCCGGTTCTCCTGCAAACTCCGAAGTTTTATTTGCACTTTGCAAACCCGGTGAAACTATTATGGGTATGCAACTCTCAGCCGGAGGGCACTTAACCCATGGACACCCAGATGTAACTTTTTCCGGTACTTTCTTCAGATCAATTCAATTTGGTTTAGATGAAAAGCAGAAATTCAATTTTACAAGGATCAGGCAAATGGCAAAAAAAGAGAAACCTTCGATGATGTTTGTTGGGACAACCGCATACCCGATGAAACTAGACTGGAAGGCTTTTTCAGAAATTGCTGATGAAGTTGGTGCCTATTTTGTTGCTGATATATCTCATGTAGCCGGACTCGTTGTGAGCGGAATCTATCCAACCCCGGTTAATTACGCGCATGTTATTACTACAACCACCCATAAAACCCTTCGCGGTCCAAGAGGAGCTATGATTATGGTGACAAAGAAAGGTCTAAAAAAGGATAAGGATTTGACAAAAAAAATTGACCGTGCAGTTTTTCCGGGAATGCAGGGAGGTCCTCATAATAATATCACCACAGGGATTGCAATATGTTTGCAGGAAGCAGCTAGCTCCAAGTTCAAAAGTTATGCAAGGCAGGTGGTTAAAAATGCCAGGGCACTAGCCAGTGCCCTGTGTGAGGGAGGACTTACACTTGTGGGTGGCGGGAC
>MGGC01000037.1:17828-20867 GCA_001792215.1 Candidatus Woesebacteria bacterium RIFCSPHIGHO2_01_FULL_38_10 | reverse complement strand
ATCTTATGCTTATTGATTTAAGACATCAAAGATTGTCGGGAAATGTCGTTGCGGAAGGCTTGGAAGTTGCAGGAATTGTTACTAACCGAAACTCGGTGCCCAACGACACCCAGCCTCCTTTTTATCCTTCGGGAATTAGGCTTGGAACTCCGGCCGTGACAACTCGCGGGATGGGGAACCAAGAAATGAAACGCATTGCCATCTGGATTGCTGATGTAATTAAACATGTTAACCCTTACAAACTTCCAAGAGCGAAAGAGGTAAGACCGAATTTCATAAAGGATTTGAAGAAAAAAATTGTGAAAGATAAGATATTACTTAACATAGCTGAAGAAGTAAAGGAACTTTGTAAAAAATTCCCGGTGGCGTAAAATACTTCTTGATGGTTCATATTTTTGACGGTAAAAGATTAGCTTCTGAAAAGTTGGACGAGTTGACTGTAAGAATCCTGCGAGTCAAGAAGACGGGAATAATTCCAAAGTTGGTTGCCATTCGGGTGGGGGAGAATAAGGCAAGTGGAATTTTTTTGCGGGAAAAGAAAAAGGCGGCAAGGAAAGTTGAAGTGGAATTTGTCATTAGGAAATTTAAGAAAGATATAAAGCTAAACGAGTTAATTGAGTTGATCCGGAAGTTAAATAAGAACGCTTCTGTTCACGGAGTAATGATTCAGCTTCCTTTGCCTGCAAGTTTTTCTTCAGAAGGTCGTGACGATTTAATAAATGCGATTGCTTCTGAGAAGGACATTGACGGAATGCGAGAGGATAGTCCATTCACCGCACCGGTAGTACAAGCAGTGAACTATGTTTCGAGTGAAGCACTAAATATTGTGCGCCCACCTTTAAAGGTGGCACCCTTAAAGGTGGGGGTTGTTGGAGCAAGGGGAGTTGTGGGAAGAAAGCTCGTTAGATTTTTCAATAGGAGGAATAATCCCTTGATACAAGAGACTATTCCTGGCAAGGGAAATGAGAGTGTGATTGAACTTGATTTAGAAGTAGGAGACAGGAGTTTGAAACAAAGGATGCAAGATGCTGATGTTTTAATTTGTGCATCGGGTGTTCCTGGATTAATTAAAGGAAATATGGTTAAAAAAGGAGTAGTCCTTATTGATGTGGGTTCACCTGAAGGTGATGTTGATAAGAGTACTTATGAAAAAGCCTCATTTGTTTCTCCTGTTCCCGGGGGGATTGGTCCCTTGACGGTTTATTATCTTTTGGAAAATCTTGTGCGCTCAATCGAAGTATCGAGAAAGCCCAAGTATACAAAAGTAAGAGGTGTAATCCTACATCACCCGTAGGGTGTTAGGCTTGCAATGGTTAGCTTTGTTTTGCTAGAATACTCAAAATGCATACTTGAAGCTCATAAGTTCCTGAGGTGCTTCATAAGTACCCCGGCTTTGAGTAGAGGACCTCAAGTAAAACTTGGGGACTAAGGAACTTTTCTGACTATGACAATTAAGGTTTCTCTTGAAGAATTGATCAAATCAGGAGCTCATTTCGGACATCAGACACGTCGTTGGAATCCAAAAATGGAACCCTTTTTGTATGCAAAAAAAGACGGTGTTCATGTGTTTGATTTAATAACGACAAAAAAGCTTTTAGAGGAAGCTTTGATAATTTTAGAAGACGCTTCAAAAAAGGAGAAAAAGATTTTATTTGTCGGAACCAAAAAACAGGCAAAAGAAAATATCCGTAAAATCGCAAATGAAACAGGGAACTTTTTTGTAGACGAGCGCTGGTTGGGTGGAACTTTAACCAATTTTCCCCAAATAAAAAAATCGATTGACAAGCTTGCCGATATGAAATTAAAGCTGCAAAAAGGCGAGTATAAAAATTTTACCAAAAAGGAAAGACTTCTCAAAGAAAGAGAGATTTCGCGTTTGGAAAGATTTTTTGGCGGACTGGCAGGAATAAAAGAACTTCCTGATCTACTGGTAATCGTTGATGCAAGAAGAGAGAAAGGAGCGTTGCAAGAGGCGATTGCCAAAAATATAGAAGCCATCGGAATCGTCGATTCGAACTCTAATCCGACACTGGTTATTTACCCAATACCGATGAACGACGACGCAACCAAAGCAATTGAGTATGTTTTAGAATTAATGAAACAAGCGATTATTCAAGGCCAAAAGAAAACTGAAATACGAAAAAAGGAAGCAGTTGAAATAAAAGACGCTAAAAGTAAAAAGCCCAAAACAGCCAAAAAAACACCTAGGAAAAAGAACAAAAGTCTGAAAAAGAAAAAGGTAGAAAAGAAATGATTTAAGTACAGATTATGGGAAAGGTTTCGTTGAATCAAATAAGAAAACTCAGAGATAAAACCGGTGCTCCAATAATGCGGATTAAACAAGTTTTACAAGAGTTAGAAGGTAACGAAAAAAAGGCTGAGGAAGTTTTAAAAAAAGAAGGATTTGAAAAAGCTGCAAAAAGATCAGAAAGACAAACTTCTCAGGGATTGATTGCAACCTACTCTCACCATAGCGGAAAGATCGCATCTGCCGTAGAAGTTTTGTGCGAAACTGATTTCGTGGCCAGAAATGAACTTTTTAAAGAACTAGCCCACAGTCTGGCCCTACAAGTGGCTTCAATGAATCCCAAGAATACAAAAGAATTGGAAAAACAAGATTTCATTAAAGACCCGAGTAAAAAAATTTCTGATTTGGTTAAAGAGGTCATTACCAAGACAGGGGAAAATGTTCGCATAGGAAGAATATTTAGGTTAGAATTAGCCAGGTAATAATTTAACTTTATTTGTGATTCGAGCATATTGTCCTGAGGTAGCGTACCCAATCCACCCCAAGGGTGGAAGAATTTATAAACTAATATCATATGGATGAATCTTCGGTTTACTCCAAAATGCAGGAAGTCTTGGACTTAGTTACCTCCGATGTCGCCTCAATCAGAACCGGCCGGGCAACTTCCACGCTCATCGATAACCTAAGTTTAAATGTTTATGGAGGACAACAAAAATTAAAAGTAAACGAATTAGGGTCTATTTCTGTTCCCGATTCACAAACACTCCTTATCGAACCCTGGGACAAATCTA
>MGGC01000037.1:0-17791 GCA_001792215.1 Candidatus Woesebacteria bacterium RIFCSPHIGHO2_01_FULL_38_10 | reverse complement strand
AAATAAGGCAAGGGATTCTGGCTGCCAACATCGGCTTAAACCCGGTTATCAGTGGAACGATTATCCGAATCAGCTTACCAGTATTAACCACAGAGGACAGACAAAACTACATCAGACTGTTAAGGACAAAGTTGGAAAATGGAAGAATAATGGTAAGACAGATAAGAGGAAACTTCATGCATTATATAAAAAAATCTTTTGAGGGCAGGGGAATTAGCGAGGATGAAAAATTTAACCTAGAAAAACGCTTACAGGAAATAACTGATGAGTTTATAGAAGAAATTGAAGCTCTTGGAAAGAAAAAAGAAGAGGAACTGATGCAGATTTAGAAGCTATTTCAAAACCTCGCCCCGCTGAGCGGGGTTTTGGGTTTGAAAAGCCCTGCGGGAGCTTGTAGCATCCCAATTCAAAAAGGGTTTTGAAATGGGCTGTAGAATAAAAATTAAATATCAAATGTTAAATATCAAAAATGCATATAAAAATTTAAAAATTGACAACTAAGCGGTGATTGTTTTTCGTATTTTGACAATTTATAATTTGGGGTGTTACAATCCTTCTATCTAAATACAGCCTGATTGAGAAAAACATGGAAATAATTACATTAGGTAGGGAAGTTGATTTAAAGAAAGTTGGTGAGCGCGCTACGTCAAGATGTGCAGTTCTACAGGCTGGAAAGTGTGAAATACCTCCGACTCGCCTTGGAAGGGCATGTGCAACTTGTGATCTTGCCCTGAAAGATCACCAAAAATTATCGGCAGCCCTAGATAAGATACCAAGTGCGGGATTACCTCGAACTGACAAACCTCATAATTATTTTATAATGACATATGGCCGGAGAGGAAAAAAACCGGTATTTTTGGAACATTTCCGAGGAGAGGTTACGTTCGGGACAACCAGACCTTAATATTTTACGTATACTTTTTTGACAATTTCGGATGAAGGTGTTAAGCTCCTTCGCATATGCCACCGGATAGCAGCAAAAGTTTGGCAGTTTCGATAGAAGGGACAGATAGCTATGGAGCCTGGAGACGATTATACCGGTTACATATTGATCCTCGAGGAGAAGATTACGCCGAAGTGCGAGTAACCCCCATACCTCCTGATACCACATCTTCTGTAAACGCTGATTTTCATGGATCATATAGCACTCCTGAAGGACACATATTTCGGTTTGAAAGAGAAATGAGGGAGGGAGGAGACCCTGTTAGTATTTCCGTTGAATCTCCCCCTTCATTTGGAGGTGGTCCAATTAGGTTTGGAGTTTCCCGAGAAAGGGAAGCCTAATTCTTAAGGTTTTTGCACGCTTCTTGCTAGTTTAGGACTAACTAATTTATACTTACATCGTTATGACTTCCTTTTTGATTTTTATAATTATCTTGTCTATCCTTATCTTAGCGCATGAATTGGGACATTTTATTGCCGCAAGACGCTCAGGTGTTTGGGTTGAGGAGTTTGGCTTTGGTATTCCGCCCAGAATATTTGGAAAAAAGATAGGTGAAACTTTCTACTCAATAAACTTACTTCCCTTCGGAGGATTTGTAAAACTCCATGGCGAGAGCGCTAGAGATAAAATTGAAAAACCCGAAAAAGCTTTTTTAAACAAAAGTAAAAAATCCCGGGCCTTAATAGTAACAGCTGGAGTAATTATGAATTTTTTACTGGCAATTCTGGCCTTTTCCCTGGTTTATTCTTTTAGCGGTATTCCCAGAAAAGTAGGGTATATAGAAGTTTTGGATGTCAATAAAGATTCTCCAGCTCAAAAGGCAGGGTTGACTCCCAAAGATATTGTGAGGAGTGTTGACTATAAGAAAGTATCAACCAGTAAAGAATTTATTAAAAGGGTTGAAGAAAAAAAAGGCCGGGAAGTTAGGTTAGAAATACAAAAGCCTAAATCTCAGGCAACTTTGCCAATTTTCCTGTCCTCCAGAGAAAACCCCCCGGAAGGCGAGGGACCTTTGGGAGTTATAATCTCTGACAGTGAAATTTACTTTCCGCCACTTTGGCAAAGACCAATCTTTGGAATTTACTTTGGACTTAAGGAAGCTTTGTTTTGGGGCAGCATGATCATTTTGGGTTTTATAAAAATAATAAGTGGACTTTTCCTAGGAATTGTGCCAAAGGACATTGCCGGACCGGTTGGTCTATACGCAATAACCAGCGAAGTTTATAAAGTCGGAATTTTACCTCTTATCAACTGGTTGGGCATAATTTCTGTCAATCTGGCAATTTTAAACATTCTTCCGATTCCCGCATTTGATGGAGGACACCTTCTTTTTATAATTATCGAAAAGATAATTGGGAGAAAGGTATTGCCCAAAGTTGAAGCCTGGCTTCATGCGGCAAGTCTCACAATTTTAGTATTTTTACTTCTCGCTATCACAATAAAGGAGTTAAAGCTTATTAATTCACTCGGAATTACCGGATATTTGGATTTTCTCTCCGGACTATCTTCTAAATAAACTACCACGGACTTACGCCCGATGGTATTTTGTAATGCTCGCATACGCGAGACTTATTTGGAGCTTATATCCACAAGCTTACGCATGTGGTTTTACGCTCGCATTATAAGGTCCGACCTTATAAAAGCTTCTGGATTTTAAAAATAATCTTTGAGATAATAGCTTCAAGAATGCTACAGTCAGAGATTTTTCCAAAAACAGGAAAAGAGCCTCCCCGTGAGGCAGAAAGCGCTAATCATAAACTTTTAGTCCGTGCCGGATTTATTGACCAGCTTATGACTGGAAGTTGGACACTTCTTCCCTTGGGATGGCGGGTAGTGGAAAAAATTAACGCGATCATTCGTGAGGAAATAAATAAAACCGGAGCCCAGGAAGTTTTAATGCCTCTTCTTCATCCAAAAGCAATCTGGAATGAAACCGGAAGATGGGAAAAAGCCAAGGAAATAATGTACCAATTTAAAGACCATCGCGGTAAAGAATATGCTTTATCTTTCACTCACGAGGAAATTTTTTTAGATATAGTTCGAAAACACATAACAAGCTACCAAGATTTGCCAATTGCCTTGTATCACTTTTCAACCAAGTTCAGAAATGAACCCAGAGCCCGTTCGGGAATTTTAAGAGGCAGAGAATTTATGATGAAAGACCTGTACAGCGTTCATGCAACTGAAGAAGAATTTTGGAAATATTACGAAAAGGTAAGGCAAGCATATTTAAGAATTTTTAAACGTATGGGATTCGACGTAAAAATAACTGAGGCCGAAGGGGGAGTTTTCACCGATAATAACACTCATGAGTTTCAGGTCTTGGCTGAAGGAGGGGAAGACACTATTTATTACTGCAAGAAATGTAATTGGGGAGCAAATAAAGAATTGGTCACAAACAAAAAATTACTAACAATAAAGTGTCCTGCCTGTAAAAGTCCCGCTATTAAAAAATCTAAAGCTATAGAAGTTGGAAATATTTTTCCTTTTGGAACTTGGTATTCGGAAAGAATGCATGTTTATTATCAGGATAAATTTGGTAAGAAAAAACCTGTTTGGTTTGGGAGTTATGGAATAGGTTCAACCCGTCTGATGGGTGCTTGGGTTGAGGTCAGTCATGACCAAAAAGGAATTGTCTGGAATAAAGAAATTTCCCCTTTTGATGTTCATTTAATTGAACTAAAAACCAAGAAAGAAGGATATAAAGCAAAGAAGGTTTATGAGAAATTAAATGAAAATGGTATTAATGTCTTGTGGGATAACAGGGATATTTCGGCTGGAGAAAAATTTACGGATTGCGATTTAATCGGAATTCCAATAAGACTTGTTGTCAGTGAAAAAACCGGCAATAAACTGGAGTGGAAAAAAAGAGAATCCGATAAAGTTTACTTCTTCACTCTTCACAAAGTAATTGAAAAACTTCTGGGCTAATTAAATACTTTCCAATCTTTTTGCACAGTTGTAAAATATAGGTTGTGGTAAAGCCATCACAGCCTTGGCTGCCTAAAATAAAACCAGAAAAAATTATTAAATTAAAATATCCACAACCAAGTGGGAAGTTGCAAGAATCCCCCAAAAAATTTGAACTTTTGCATCACCCATTCAACTTGAAGTTTAAAGGCAGGGTCCGAAGCTGGATTGAGGAGGAAATGAGAGTAAGAGAGCTGATTCTAGAGGATTTTCTGGATAAGTCAGATGGAAAATTGGTAAAGCTATATTTTTTTCCGCAAGAAAAAGCAAAAAAATGGCTGAATCAAGAGGAAGTACTTCGAACCGTACATGTCGGAGGTAAGAAAAAGTTAAGGGAAAGATTAGTTGAAATCTTGGTTAAGTTCTGGGAGAAATCTAGAGCTTTAAAAGGTATTAGTGTGTTATAAAGCTCCCCCGAACTTACAATCATTGTTTTCTGCAAAGGCGGATAAATACCTCTTGTTATCGTTTATCTCAGTTGTTATATTTGATTTAGAATGGATGATTGTATCTTTTGTAAAATTGTCAAAGGTGAAACCCAAACTAAATTTATCAAAGAGACTCAAAACTTTGTTATCTTTATCGACATCAATCCACAAGCAGCTATCCACCTTCTTATTGTCCCCAAAAAACATATTAAAGATATTACAGAGATAAAAGATGATTTGTGGAAAGAAATAAAAGATGTCTCTGTTTATATGGCTCGGGAAAAAGGGCTTTCTGGTTTTCGACTCGTACACAATGCAGGTGATGCAGCCTTAGTACCCCACATGCATGTTCACTTCTTGGGAGATGTCACACCAGAAAGAGCGGTCTGATTGCCAGTTCAATTAATAAAAAATGCCCAAGCATTAAAATCGGGTTCTAAAGTAGATGGCAAGAGGGCTTCTGAAATTGTGAGAAAAAAACTATTATGATTCGGATTTATGTTAAAAAACAATCCAACTTTCCAGTCGATGCACCTAAGTTAAAAAAGAAGCTTCGAAACTTTCTGACAAAAAAGGGTATTGTTTCAGAAACTATATTATTTGTAAGCCTAGTTGGTGAAGATAAAATAAGAGATCTTGGATGGAGATATTTAAAAGATACCAACATTCACAACGTTCTGACCTTTAGTGAGGCTGATGTGGAAAAATTTGTCTATCCGGACACAGTCATCAGACTGGGTGAAATCGTAGTTTGTTACCCAAAAGCATTTGAAGAGGCCAAAAAAGAAGGGAGACTGATTGAAGAAAAAGTATATGAACTGGCGGAACATGGTGTAAAACATTTATTGGGAGAAGAACATAATTAAATTTTCAATTAGTAATTTACCAATTTTAATATGACCTTGTACTTAAAATATCGTCCTCAAACCATTGATGAACTGGACTTAGAAAGCGTCCGCGAGACGTTGAAGAACATTATCAAATCGGGCAACATCCCACATGCCTTTCTTTTTTCAGGACCAAAGGGAGGGGGTAAAACTTCCGCAGCCAGAATTATAGCCAAGGTAGTCAACTGTGAATCCTCCTCGACTAAACTTCGGGGTTCTGAAAAAATAGAACCTTGTAATAAATGTAGTCAATGTGTCTCAATCACAACTGGTAATAACATTGACGTAGTTGAAATTGATGCTGCAAGTCACAGAGGAATTGATGAGATAAGAGCTTTAAGAAACGCAGTCAAGCTTGCACCAGCCAAGGCAAAAAAGAAGGTTTATATCATCGATGAAGCACATATGTTAACAACTGAAGCAGCCAACGCCCTGTTAAAAACTCTCGAGGAGCCACCTTCCCACGTTATGTTTATTATGGCAACAACCAACCCGGAAAAATTAATTGAAACCGTAAGATCAAGAACCGTGAACATCATTTTTAACAAGGCAAAAGACGAAGAAATAGTCAGATCTTTAGAAAAAAAAGTGAAAGGCGAAAACTTAAAATCAGATAAAGAATCTCTAAAGTTAATAGCCAGGGCCGCAGGTTATTCTTTCAGAGACGCTGACAAGATTTTGGAACTACTGATTTCAGAAAACATACCCTTACAGAATGAAAGGGTTGAAAGTTTTTTATTTGCCAAAGGTGGTTTTAATGTCGACAAACTTATCGTTTGCCTTTCACAAAAAGATGCAAAGAGCTCTTTAGAAATGATCGAGAAAGGAATTGAAGCAGGTTTGTCTGCCAAAGACATGGTGGCAAATATCTCGGAAAAGTTGAGAAACGGTCTTCTTTCAAAGATTGGTATAAAAAACCAAGAAATTATCGACATCGACAAAAACGAGTTGGTTTTATTAATTAAACTACTCAATCAATCAGCAAGTCAAATTCCTTTTAGTCCTATTGAACAGATCCCCTTAGAAATTGCCATTATTGAATGGTGCGAAATGACAAAAAAGGACTCTAGTCTGAAAAAAAAAGTTGGTTCAAAAAAGGTATGGGTTGATAAAGTAAAAAAAACTTCAGGAAAAAGGAAGTTGGATATGAAATATAAATCTAGCGGTCATAAAAAAAATTCTAAAAAAACTAAAACTTTTATTAAAGTGCAAGGCAAAAAGGATAACGGAATTTCTGAAGAAATTTGGAATCAAATACTTTCAGGAATAAAATCAAAAAACACCTCAACCGAAGCGCTTTTAAGAGCAACCAGGCCACTTTATTTTGACGGAAGTAACTTAACATTGGGAGTTTTCTACAACTTTCACAAAGAACGACTTGAAAGCATACTTCACAAAAACATTTTGGAAAACGTATGTCAGACCATACTGGGAAAGAAAGTGAAAGTGGTTTGCACTTTAACAGAAGCTCCCAAAAAAATTGAAGGTGAAAAAAGTAAAAAATCCGAGGTTGTCTTGACTGAAACCGAAGATGAAGATATTATTAAAATCGCAGAAGAAATATTTGTAAAATAGCTCTAAGATTACAAATTACGATTCAAATTTGAGTAATTAAAAAAATTACTTCAGATTTTAAATTCAATAGCATGTTTGATAAATTTAAACAAGGAAAAGATTTATTAAAGCTGCGCCAACAGGCAAAAAAGCTTCAGAGTGAACTTGAGAAGATCGAACACACTGAAGAGAAGGACAGATTGAAAGTGAAAGTCAATGGTGCCCAGCAAATTGTCTACCTGGAAGCAAATGGTGAAGAACAAAAAATACTACTTGAGTTGATCAATAAAGCAATGAAGGAAGTTCAGAAAAAAGCTGCCAAAAAGATGGTTGAAATGGGGGGTGGATTATCAGGACTTCTTGGCGGAATGTAGAATTCATACTGATAATGACTACTCCTTCTTAGGTTTCTTCGCTCATTCCACTCTTCCTTCAACAATAGGCCCATGCTCGCTCAGGTCCACCGAATCTAATCGTACTTACCCAGCTCCAGTATGTTTCGCATGATTAGTTAACCTTGCAATTTACTAAGTTATTGTATCCCAAAAATGTTTTTGTTTGCAACTTGTTTGCAAAGATTCATGCTCAATGCAATCTCACTATGACAAAAGAGGTGGTTTTTTGCTAGAATGGGTTAAGAATATGAAAATTGCAAGACCTCTGGCTCGAGTTATTGATGCTTTCCAAAAACTTCCGGGTATTGGGCCAAAAACCGCCCAAAGACTTACCTACTATTTGTTCCATGTTCCTCAGGCTGAGCTTGACGAATTTGCCCAGAGCCTGTCCAAGCTTAAAAAAGAAACCGTTCTTTGCACAATCTGTAAGAATGTATCTGAAGGAAGTCCCTGTCCGATATGCTCGGATGAAAGTCGCGACTCATCAGCAATTTTAGTTGTTGAACAACCTTTGGATGTTTTGGCTTTTGAAAAAACGGGCAAGTATAAAGGGTTTTATCATGTTCTTCATGGCGCAATTAACCCCCTAGAAAACATTGGCCCGGATGAGCTTTATATAAAAGATTTATTGGATCGCTTATCAAACGGAAAACCCGAATTAGTTAATGAAATCATTATCGCAACCAATCCGACAATGGAAGGTGACGCAACAGCAATGTATCTTGCAAAAAAGTTAAAAGTGAAAAGTGAAAAATTAAAAGTCACAAGGTTAGGAATGGGAGTGCCAACCGGAGCAGATTTAGAATATGCGGATGAACTAACCTTAACAGAGGCAATCGAAGGAAGAAGAGCTTTATGACGTCCTCCCCCGCGCAGATAGCGCAGGATTTCCTTCTAAAAAAGGACGACATATCAGGTTCAATTCATACCCCGAGTCTGACTCGGGGGTTTTCTCGAAACTGATATAAACTTTAATATGACCAACGGCTTAATCGGAAAAGCAAAACAGGCTGTCAAAACATCCGGTCGCGATGTTGCCAAAAAAACCGCAAGGAAAATTATTGAGGAAACTCAAGAATTGGGTAAATCTGCCCAAAAGCAGGTTTTGGGTGGGTCGGGAGTCGATCAAAGTTCTTTAGTTCGCGAGATAGTTAAAGATGGAGAGATTTCTCAAGAAGAAAAACTCGCTATTCAAAAACAAACTATCCAAAGATTAGAAGAACTTGAGGCAGAATTAGCAAAGTGGAGAAAGGAAAGAAAAGAAAAAGATGAGGAATGGAAGAGAGAGCAAGTAAAACTTATGCAAAAGCCTGAAGATGAAGAGAAAATAATATCAATATCTCCGACAAGTAAAAAAGGACATTTTTTGCCAGGAGTTAGAAAAAGCAAAGGAAGTGGAGAATTGATAAAGACTGGAAAGTAAGTTTAAAAATTATGCCTGATATTTTTTTAACAAACTCTTTAAGCAAAAAAAAAGAGAGATTTATTCCAATAAATCCTGCCAATGTGGCTATGTACACTTGCGGTCCTACCGTTTATGACTACGCAACCATTGGTAATTTTCGTACGTACACTACTTCGGACGTCTTACTCCGCGTTTTAAAATTCAACGGATTTAATGTGACCTTTATTATGAATATTACTGATGTAGGGCATTTGTCCGGTGATAATTTGGGAGACGCCGATACAGGAGAAGACCGGATCGTTAAGGCAGCCAAACGTGAAGGAAAAACTGCTTGGGATATAGCAAAATTTTATACGGAAGCTTTTTATCAGGATTTTGAAAAACTGAATTTGGTAAAACCAAAACTTTTTTCAAAGGCTACGAATCATATACAAGAACAAATAAATTTGGTTAAAAAGCTTGAAGAGAAAGGATACACCTATAAAATTAATGATGGAATCTATTTTGACACAAAAAAATACGAGGAAGTTACTGGCAAAAGGTACGGGGAGTTATCCAATCTTGATCAAATTAAAGAAGGAAAAAGAGTTAAACCCAATTCTGAAAAGAGAAATCCTCGCGACTTTGCGCTTTGGAAATTATCCCGGCCCTCAGGTACCCGCCATATGGAATGGGAAAGTCCATGGGGAATAGGTTTTCCCGGATGGCATATCGAGTGTTCGGCAATGAGTATGAAATATTTGGGAGAGAGTTTTGATATTCATGTCGGAGGAGAAGACTTACAATCCACTCACCACCCAAACGAAATTGCTCAATCCGAGGCAGCAACAGACAAACCCTTTGTTAAATATTGGATTCATGGAGCCTCATTAAAAGTAGATGGAGGCAGAATGGGTAAAAGCCTTGGAAATGCTTATACCGTTAACGACATAATTAAAAAAGGTTTTGATCCACTGACTTTGCGTTATCTTTACTTTACGGCTCACTATAGAAAACAACTCAACTTTACCTGGGACGGTCTAAAAGCCGCCCAGAGCACACTAGATAACTTACGTCAACAAACTCCATCTTTAAACTCGAAAGCTCAAAGAACTATCCTATCTCAAGAAAAAAGTAATAAAGTTGATTATTATATCAATGGTTTTCGAGAAGCAGTTAATGATGACCTTGATATTCCTCAAGCGCTTTCTATTTTGTGGAAAATGCTTAAAGACAGTATTCCTGGAAAAGATAGGTATAACCTTCTTCTCGCTTTTGATGAAGTCTTAGGGTTGGACTTATCACAAACAGCCTCAGTTACTAAGAGAACAGGTTTAAAATTTCAAATTTCAGAAAAAGCAAGCAATTTGTTAAAAGAAAGAGAAAAATTAAGAAAAGTTGGAAAATGGAAAGAAGCAGATAAAATTCGCGAAAAAATTGCTAAAATTGGTTATACTGTGGAAGACACATCAGAAGGAACAAGGTTAAAAAAAATTAGAGTTTCAAATTTGAAGGTATAAAAATGTCATAAAATTCTTAATACTTGCCCTAAATGCAAAACAAGAAAAACTTATTTTTAAATCTTTTTTTCTTTTTATCAATTTTCCTTCTTTTTTTAGAATTTTTCAAACTTAGTCTGAAAGTAGATTATTTAGTAAAAGAAAAAAAATTATTAAATAGCAGCGCCAATAAAACAGAAAACAAAAAAGTAAATATTGAAGACCTGTGTGAAACAAATTGCAAAGACCGTTTTTCAAGACTTGTTTCAGAAGAAGTCTCTCATGCCGTTGCAACACTTTCCAGTAAATTAAATACAGAGATTTCAGTTAAAGAAGTAAAAATCAATACTTCAAAGAAAACTTCATACATTCCCATGGGTACTTCATTTTCCACAACCTCCACTTCCTGGACGGAGATCCCTGATTCAGGAGTCTACATCGATCTTTTAAATGATTATGGAGATAAGGCAACTGTCTCATGGGAAACCTCTCTAAAAGTCGCTCATGGAAACGGCAAATCTTATGCCAGGCTTTATGATAACACCAACAAGATCGCTGTTGATTTCAGTGAACTTTCGACTGAAAAAAACGCCAATTACCAACAGGTTTCTTCAGGCAATTTACCTTTTTGGCGGGGAAGAAATTTATACAAGGTACAGATTAAATCCCTCAACTCATTTGAAATAACTTACAGTGGAGGAAAAATAAAGATTATCTACTGATCCAAAAACAGTATGAAGAACCAAAAAAAATTTATCTTTTTGATATTTTTAATTATTTCTTTTTTAAGTATCATTTTCCCCCGAAAGGCTTACTCTCAGGAAAATGATTTTGAAAAGTTGTACCAAGAATATTTAACCACTTTCGATGAGTATAGAAAAACCCATAGTGACTATTCTTTTAAAAAAGCCCAGTATCTTAGATTCAAAACCTTAAAATCCCAGGAAGAGGCTTTTAATGCAACTTTAACCATGCTCCAAAAAAGAGACGATCTGGTAATTGCCTTTTCAAAAGTACTCAAAGAAAAATTAAAAATTTCAAGCGAGGTGGGGGTTCCCAAAAATGAACCTTTAAATGCAAGAATTGATCAAGAGGTTGGGTGGTTTAACGAGCATAAAGAAAAACTGACAAGCGCTGCTTCTTTGGAAAATTTGGTTAAAGATTCAAACGAAGCAAAACTAAGATTTGCCAAAATTCAAGTCTTGTCTTACGACCTTTTGGCAACCATCTCTGAGGCAAAAATTATAGTTCTTAACAAAAGAACAAGAGAGATACTTGATCGAGTTAAAAATAAATTTGAAGAGATTAAAAGTCAGGATAATGTGGAAGATAAGTTTTCAACTTACAAACTTCAAATAATAGACAGATGGATTTTTGAAAGCGAAAATAGGTTAATTAGGGGGGAGGAAAAACTGATTAATGCTCAAAGTCTTATTGCAACATTCGCCAGCAAGCAAACTGGAGACAATGCTCTTTCACTTTATAACCAATCACAAACCGTCTTGGGAGAAAGTCAGCTTTTTTTTAAAGAGGCAATTTCGTCATTAAAAGAAGTAATCAGAGAAATTAAAATCGCCGAGTAAAAATATGATTCCAAAAGCAATTTTCGATTGGTTCAATAGTTTCTTTGGCAGAAAAAAACTCGAAATTTCCGACCAGCAATCAATAGAGGAAAAGGAAGTTACTCAAGAAGCAGAAGTTTCAGTATCATCTTTGGGAAAACCCACTTTGAACCAAAAATACTTGAGCCGAATAAGGAATTTTTCCCCGCTTAGTAATTTAAAAAGTATATTGCAAAAACTGGCCGTTATTTTACTTATTTTTACCTTTTTATTAATATTATTTTTTACTGGTACCAGGGTTTTCACTTCTCTGAGAAAAAACTCCGCTCAGGATAGTGCTTTAACTCCCACTCCGACTCCTTTAGATTATCAAGGCTACAAACCATCAATCTGGGCGGAAGATAAAAATATTCTGAAACTTGAAGAAGATATTAATATCTTAGAAAAAGAACTTGGTACTAATATCAGAGACACCAGCCTTACGCCACCGATATTGGATTTTGAGATCAAATTTTAAGTTCGATCTCAAATTTAAATATTTGTGAAGTAGTTTTGAAACCGCTTAATATACTCGTCTTACTTAAATTTGTGGCTTGTTAATAATAAAAAAGACGAGTATTACGCCAAAATACTATTTAAAACAAATGCAAACCAAACTATTTAGGTTATAAAATGAAAAAAAAGATAATTTTTAAATATTTATCAATTTTTCTTATAACTCTTTTACTTCCGGCACTTATTCATTCAATCGGCAAAAAGACTTCATTTTATAATCAGGCTTATCAAAACCTCACCGGCACAAAAGCTCAAATTGTGGTTGATCTTAAAAATCCGGAGCTTATTGATGAATTTTCCTGGAATAACTTAGCCCAGGGAGGAGAGGAAATTTCAGGAATGCTTGATCCGGTAAAGGGAGAACTTAAGAATTTAAAACCAAAATATATAAGAATCGATCATGTTTTTGATTTCTACAAGACTGTTAAGAAAGATGCTTTGGGAAATTTTTTTTATGATTGGACAAAATTGGATAAAGAAATAAGCATAATTTTGGAAACCGGGGCCAAACCTTTTATTTCATTATCATACATGCCTGATGCTTTATCTAAAGGAAATGAAGTGGACGAACCGGTTTCCTGGAACGAATGGAAAGAACTAATCAGAAAGACAGTTGAGCATATCAGCGGAAGAGGGGGGCTTAAAATAAGTGATGTCTATTATGAAGTCTGGAATGAGCCGGACCTGTTCGGGGGATTTAAACCCGGTGGAACAAAAGACTATCTTGCCTTATATCAATACGCCGCTATCGGCGCCAATGAGGCAAAGGATACACTTCCTTTTAAATTTGGGGGTCCTGCGACAACTTCTCTTTACAAAAATTGGTTTGATAGTCTGATCAAATTTGTAAATTCAAATAACTTGCCACTGGATTTTTTTTCCTGGCACAGATATTCAAAATACTTAGAGGATTATGAAAAGGATTATTATGATCTGAAGTCCTGGATTTTAGCCCATCCTAAGTATAGCGGTATAGAACTCGTAATTTCAGAATTCGGACATAATTCAGATGCCGATATTTTATATGATAAAAATTTTTCTGCAATTCATACATTGGCTGTCTATTCTACACTTTTTCCAAAGATCCAAAAAATATTTCTCTTTGAAATTAAAGATGGTCCGGGTGGAGAAAAATATTGGGGTAGATGGGGAATACTGACTCATGAAAAACTTGGAACACCTGAAAAAAAACCAAGATATAAAGCTATCGAATTTTTAAATAAAATGAATGGAAGTTGGTACCCGGTTTACGGACAGGGTAGTTGGGTAAAGGCAATTGCAACTACCGACAGAAAGGTGGTTAGATTATTGGTTGTTAACTATGATCCCTTCGAAAAACATCATGAAAATGTGCCTGTCAGTTTTTTAAATCTTTTCCATAAAGAATTTACTTTTAGAAGACTAGAATTTCTGGGAGCGGTAGCCGAATATGAAGTTAAAGTAGGCGGTGACAGTTGGACAACGTCTCAGATGATGGCCCCCAACAGCGCCGTAATCTTAGAAATTACTCCCAAGGAAAATTAGAGATTAATCCGCTTTATGGAAAACTTCTCAACAACAAGACCAATATAATCTATCATTGGAAAATTGTGTCTTGCCTCGTTTTGGAATTTTTCAGCTAAGTTTCCCGAAAATTTACTATAAATCCCCCTTTCCGTATTCCGGCAAAGCCTGTTTTCATATTCTCTAATAATATCAAGTATCCTTTCTCCCGCTTTATTAAATTTTTCCTGTAAGCCGTCTTGATCTTTCGCATACTGATCATGAAGTAGACTGAAAGACTGAAAAAGCTCCCTATTTTCATCAATCATCATCTGAAAATACTTCTTATATTTCGGCATGATTAGAGTATATAAATTTTTTCTTGTTAGGGAAAGACAAGAATGGTAAGATTAGACATGTTTTATGGGAATTGGGAGATGAGTCCTCAAGTTTTAAAATGGTTAATTCCCCTGGGAATCTTAGATCTTGTTCTCAAAAGCCTAAGCCTTTGGCAGGCTGCAAGAAAGGGGCAGAAATGGTGGTTTATCGCTTTACTTTTGGTTAATTCAGCCGGGATACTGCCGGGAGTTTATCTTCTAACTCATCCTGAAAAAAAGACAAGACGACAGTGAAAAAAAGAGTTTTTCTTGGAATACCAGTTTCTGACAGACTGAAAAGGAAGATTAATAACTGGATAAATGATAATCTGGCTGGTTTTAATTTAAGAATTATCCCCCAAAAAAACTTACACATTACCCTAATTCCTCCCTGGTATGAACAGTATCCTGAAAAAGTGATTTCAGAGCTTGATCGGTTTAAAGCAAAAACAGAGCCTTTTTTTGTCGATTTCAAACTTATTGAATTAGGACCAACAAAGAAAAACCCCAGATTGATTTGGCTTAGAGGTAGCCATAACCATAACCTTATTGACTTAAAAGGTAAATTAGAAAAGAGGCTGTCTAAAAAACTGGAAAAAAGAGAGCTTTTACCGCACATAACAATTGCCAGGTTTAAGATTAAAGATAACCATAAGCTTCATTTTGAAAAACTTGAAAAGAAAATCAGTTGGAAGGAAAGGGTAGAAAGTTTCAGTTTCTATGAATCGCAACTTTCCTCACATGGCGCAAACTATAAAGTTATAGAAAACTTTCTGCTTCCCCTTTTTTAATAGTTCCCTCCATCTTCTGTGCATAGAGCAGAAAAATCCTGATAAGTTGTCTGAAACCCCAGCTTCGACAAGACCTTCAGAAAACTAATTTTATTCTTACTCACCATATAAACTCCGAGTCTGGCTCGGCAAAACTGGTCAATCTTGACCAGTTTTGAAATAGCTTCTAATATGTATCCATATGGTCAGACTTACGTATGAAGAGCTTCTCAAAAGGCATTTAAAAATTCTTAAAAGCTTACAAACAAAGTCAGGTCTTTTTTTGGCTTCAAAAGGCGACGTTTCAACAGGATATGATAAGAGTTGGCTCCGAGACAACTTCTACGAAACTCTAGCCTTTGAGGTAATTGGTAATTGGAAGATAGTTGAGAAAACTTACCAGGCAATCCTAAAAATTTTTCTTAAATATGAAGAAAAAATAGATTGGGCGATTAAAAATAAACCAACTCATAGTTATCAATACATCCATGCCAGATTTCACCCAGAAACTTTTAATGAATTTTGGGAAGAGTGGGGAAATAAACAAAACGACGCAGTGGGATGTATTCTTTTTAGAATTGGGGAATTAGAGGTAAATCAAAACCGATCCATTTTAAAAACTGTCGATGATATAAGAATTGTCAACAAACTCGTAAAATATTTAGGATCAATTGAATATTGGCATGATCCGGATTCGGGCATGTGGGAAGAGGAAGAAGAACTTCATGCCTCCTCGGTCGGAGCTTGCGTTGCCGGATTAAAATCAATTTCCCGTCTTGGCAAAATCGAAGTGCCTAAGATTATGATAGCCAAAGGTGAAGAAGCTTTAAGAAAGCTTCTTCCCAGAGAATCCAAAAAAAAGTTTGTTGACTTGGCACTTTTATCGCTGATCTGGCCATATGACGTGGTCAATGAAGTAGAAAGAGATCAGATTTTAGAAAATATTGAATATCATTTGTTGAAGGAACGGGGGATAGTCAGATATAAAGGGGATCATTATTACAATAAGAATGAAGACAGTGTGTCCGAAGAAGCTGAGTGGACATTTGGACTTTCCTGGCTGGCGATTATTTATGAGAAACTGGGAAATCAGGAAAAAGCCCAGGAACTAATTAAGGATTTAATTGCAATTGACACCCCTGAGGGAATGCCTGAGCTTTATTTTAGTAACTCTCCTAAATACAATGAAAATACGCCCTTAGGCTGGAGCGAGTCTTTGTTCATTGTTGCGCTCTACGAGATGAATGAAAGGCAGGAAAAAAGAGGAACTGGGAAAATATAAGTCAAAAGGTAGAAAAATATGGACTTTAGTGAATATCAAAAAAAATCCCAGAAAACTGCAATTTACCCAAACCCGGGGAAAAACTTCGTATATCCAGTTCTTGGTTTGGTAGGTGAGGCAGGCGAGGTTGCTGAAAAAATTAAAAAGATATTAAGAGACGATAAAGGCAGGCTGACAATGAAAAAAAGGAGCGAGTTAGAAAAAGAGCTAGGAGATGTCTTATGGTATATTGCCCTGCTTGCTACTGAGTTGAAACTATCCTTAAATGAAGTCGCAGCTAAAAATCTTGAGAAACTCGCCTCACGCCAAAGGAGAGGAAAACTCCAGGGAAGCGGAGATGAAAGATAATTACCTTACGATCCTCTTACTTTATCGAAATATTCTGCTAATCCCTTCAGAGATATTCCAGCATCGACAACCTCACCAATAAAACTTATCTCTCCTAAAACTTTGTTAAGCTCCTGTACCGCTTCACTTCCTACTGGTTCGTTTCCAAAAAATGCCCTAAGTAAGGTTTGTTGGTCGCTTACCGATCTTGTTATTCCATTAAAAAGTCTTAAATACTCATCTACCCTTAAGTCTTCTTTAATCTGAGCATAATAAGGATCTTCCTGGGTATGTCCAGAGTCAATACTGAAAGCCAAAACTCTTGCCATCATCTCCTCAACCCACTTTTGTCTAAGGTTTCCTCCATAATCACCAATCTTACTGATTAGATGAGCCGTTTCCTCTAAGCTTATAGACTTAATTCTATGCTCAACGCCAACAAATTCGTCTTTCCTTCCCCAATTTATAATTATCCATTTTTCGGGTAAACCTAGAGCTTTAGCTTTACCTGCCTCAACAAGATTTGGTCTACAGGTATAGGCACAACCTTTTGAAATTTCTCCCTGTATTCTGGTAACTAAAGCCTCTGCCTGTTTTATTAGAGCTTGAACTTCTTCGCTCTCACCACCGGGGTCAACCTCGCTTAAGTCTTCAACCGCTTGTCTATATATTCGAGACCCAAATTCTCCATAACCGGCCAGCTGTTGTCCATCAAGTGCTATAGCATTTTCCCAAGCACCTAAAGCATCTTTTTCATCTTCTTCAGAAAGCAAACCCCTTGCCCTAAATGGAGCCAAGAACCTTTCAGCCTCGGCCCTAAGCCTTTGCCTTAATTTCTCAACTTCCTCATTTTCAGTAACTTCAATGCCCGTAAATTCTGTAAATGCCCCAGCTATTGTGGGCATCTCTTGCTTAGGTTCACTTACTTTTGAAGTTTGTGAACTTAATTTGTTTTCAACTGAGTCTTCCATTCCTCTTTTTTAAGTTTATTTCAAGCATTCGCGAATACCGTGGGCTTTAGCCCATGGATGTCCTGCACCATACGGCGCAGGACTAGTCCAGTACCAAATGGTACTGGGAAGCGAACGCAAAGAAACAAACTTGTTGAACCCGACCGCGTGCCGCCTAAAGCTTTATCGGTGGCGCAAGGGCGAGAATACCGAGGGCTCTTAGTCCTCGGTAGTTTATTAGATTAAGGCAAATTCAGCCTCATTCCTTAAGTTAAAAAAAGTTCCTAGGGAACTGTCATCTCAAAATCAGTTAGATTGGTTCCGGTTGTTTCTTGAATAAGGACAAGGATTAGGTAGGAAAGGGTAATAAGAAGGACTCCGGCTATGGCATAGGTTAGAGTGGCTTTGGCAGATTCTAAAGACTTT
>MGGC01000036.1:32138-53038 GCA_001792215.1 Candidatus Woesebacteria bacterium RIFCSPHIGHO2_01_FULL_38_10 | reverse complement strand
ATTTTCGCGCCCAGCAATTGGATATTTTTTGTCAGCAAAGCTATTTTCAACTTCCACTTCAATTCCACTCAATGTATCGATAACTTTTTTGAAAGCTTCAAAGTCAAAGATAACCGCATATTGAACAGGCTGGCCGACAATCTCCTCCACAACTGACTTTGCCAGCACCAGCCCTCCACCAACCTGTCTTTGATTTCCCCAATAATAAACGCTGTTTAATTTTGCACGAAGATCAGGAAGCCAGATGTCACGGGGAAGAGAAATTAGACTTATTGAAGAGCTATCTTGATCAAACGAGGCAAAAATAATTGTGTCAGTTAAGTCTGGCGCATCGTGCCCCGCACCTCCTTTGCCTAAAATTAAAATGTTCGTACGATTACCAATAACTTTAATTTTTCCTGACGGTAAAGTGATAAAGTCATAGACTAAACCAAGATAACGACTCGCTCCCGTATTTCTCAAAACTAACCCAGCCGAAACTAAAAGTAAATATGCTGTTAAGACTACTGATCCCAAAATCAAAAATCTAACCAGCCAAACGTGTCTTAATATTTTTCTTTTAACTCTTGAGAGAGTAATTCTTTTTTTATGTCCAATAATATTAACCAAATATCTATTAATCTTTTTGACAAACGTTTCTCGCGATTTATTACCTAAAGTGCTTTCGTAATGATCTAATTTCTGCATGCTAGAATGATACCCAAATTGCGGGTAAAATCAATTGTTGCCCAAGAAGAAACTAGGGAGTGGGCAAGTTTATACCCATCTTACTTAAAATTGCAAGTTTTAAAAGTATGGGTATGTGCCCAAAATATTGATTGAAAAAAATTAAAGTATTTGGGCATTAGGATATTTTAATAAACGTGAGAAGTTTAGACAAGCTGCTTTTAGGTTTAAATAGTGATCAAAGAAAAGCTGTAACTTATGAAGGAGGTCCACTTCTGGTACTTGCCGGAGCGGGAAGTGGGAAAACCAAGGTTCTTACCCATAGACTTGCCTGGCTTATTGCTCAAAAAAAAGTAAGGTCAGAAAATACCCTGCTTCTTACTTTCACCAATAAGGCTGCTGGTGAAATGAAAGAGCGTGTATTAAGGTTAATAAAACTATCTCCAGCTTTTTCCGGAACGTTTCACTCTTTTTGTGTTAGAGTTTTAAGAATCGATGGCAGGTATACAGACATTGCACAAAACTTTGTAATCTACGATAAAAACGACCAAAAAGAAATTGTAAAAGACGCGCTTGCTAGTTTGGGAATGAATGATGAAGTAGGCAAAGCAGGAATGGTAGCTTCGACGATTTCGCAAGCAAAGTCTCAGATGTTCTCACCTCTTGAATATTCGGAGTTTGTCCAAGGAGAATGGCAAGAGAAAGTTTTTAAAATTTGGCTTGAATACGAAAAACTTCTTAAAAAAGCAGACGCGCTGGATTTTGATGATTTACTTCTAGAAGCAGTAAAACTCTTTGATGAAAAAAAGCCCGTACTACAAAAATGGCAAAAAATGTTAACTCATATCCTTGTTGACGAATGGCAGGATACAAACAAAGTTCAGTACAAACTGACAAAACAAATTGTTGGAAATAGTCAAAATTTAACCGCTGTCGGGGATGCGGCCCAAAGCATTTACTCATGGCGTGGAGCGGACTACCGAAACATCGATAATCTTATACATGACTATCCAAATATAAAAGTAGTCAATCTTGAGCAGAATTACCGATCGACCAAAGCAATACTCGACGCAGCAAACTCAGTGATAAAAAGAAACACAAAGCACCCAACTTTAAAACTCTGGACAAATAAAGGCGGGGGAGAAAAAATTAAAATTTACAGGGCCAAAAGCGAGCTGGATGAGGCAAGTTTTGTGGTTAGCCAAATTGAATCGCTAATCACCTCGAATGGTGGCAGGCTTAAGCGAAAGAATGCACCAGCCGGTGCGTCCCGAAGCGAAGGTCATGACTCCTCCGAAGCGGAAAGCCTTAACTACAATGACTTCGCGGTATTGTACCGAACTAATGCTCAATCAAGAGTTCTAGAAGAAGCACTTTTACATTCTGGAATTCCCTATACTTTAGTTGGAGGAGTACGCTTTTACTCCCGGGCTGAAATTAAAGATGTACTTTCATATCTTCGTCTATTGGCAAACCCAAAAGATACGGTATCGAGGAAAAGAGTTGAAAAACTTGGGCGGAGGCAGTTTGTAAAATTCCAGGAATTTTCAAAAAAAATTAGAAACACTTCGAATGGTGGCAGGCTTAAGCGAAAGAATGCACCAGCCGGTGCGTCCCGAAGCGAAGGTCATGACTCCTCCGAGGTGGATGAAACGTTTGAAAGACTTACAACTCTCGAGCTGATGAGCTCAGCCCTACAAAAAACGGGCTACCTCTCAAGGTACCAAAGAGAGACAGAAGAAAATCTAGCCCGTCTTGAAAACATCAAAGAACTCCGTTCAGTCGCTCAAGAATTTCCAAACATCCATGAATTTTTAGAAAATGTTGCACTAATTGAGGCAGAACAGGACGAAAGAGGGAAAGTCCAAGCTACCAGTTTCAGGTCTTCAACCCGGGTTCAGACCGACAGCCCAGCTATAAATAATAAAGTTACCCTTATGACTCTCCATGCTGCCAAAGGTTTGGAATTTCCAGTAATTTTCATAGTCGGAATGGAAGAAGGACTTTTTCCCCATTCAAGATCTTTATTTGATATCGACGAACTGGAAGAAGAGAGGCGCCTTGCTTATGTCGGAATAACTCGGACAAAAGATATTCTTTATTTGACTTATGCAAGCCGCCGTCTTTACTTCGGACAACGTACTTCAAATCCCCCCTCGCGCTTTATAATTGATATACCAGAAAACTTACTAGAAGGAGTTGAAAAAAATTATCTTGACTTCAATTCAGAAGACACAGACTTGTCCATCAATTTCTGACTTTAGAAACCTCCTAGGTTATAATAGCTTTAATGACTGTAAAAAGAATAAAGCAAAACAATCTCGATAACCAAATAGCTAATCACCCTCTGCAATCTAAAGAGTGGGGAGAGTTTAGAAAAAAGTGGGGGAATGAGGTTTTGGAAACTAAATTTGGACTTCTAACACTTCATAAAATTCCCCCGACAAAATACAAGGCCGGAATGTTTATAAAAGGGCCTGCTCCAACCCAAAAGATGTTAGACGATTTAAAAAAAATAGCCAAAGAGAAAAATCTTATTTTTATAAAATTGGAACCAAATATCGCCTTTGGCGACAGTAGCATGAAGTATGTAGCTACTAGCAAGGAGAAAACAAAATTAATAAGACTATTAAAACAAAACGGATGTGTTGAGGGCAAAACACTTTTTACTCCAACTTCCTTTTGGATAGATCTGACAAAATCTGAGGGTGAGCTAATGAAAAGTTTCTTTGCCAAAACCCGTTACAACATTCGTCTTGCACAAAAAAGAGGAGTAACAGTTTCGGAAGATAACTCTAATAAAGCTTTTGAAAAATATATTGAACTGACAAGAGAGACTGTTAAGCGACAAGGTTTTTATGCACATACAGAAAAATACCACCGCTTAATGTGGAAATACCTGCACCATGAACCACGAACCATGAACCACGAACCAATCGCACACCTTCTAACTGCCAAATATAATTATACTATTATTACAACCTGGATACTCTTTACCTGGAAGGACTTTCTCTATTACCCTTATGGCGCCTCAAGCGAAAAATACTACAAAAACGTAATGGCAAATAATTTAATGATGTGGGAAGCAATACGCTATGGGCGTAACTTAAAACTTAAGACTTTTGACTTGTGGGGACGTGAGCCTGGAAAAGGATTTACGCACTTTAAAGAAGGATATAATCCAGAGGTTATTGAATTTTTAGGAACTTGGGACATAGTTACATCGCCACTTTATCACCCCTACCGCATGGCAGAAACTGTACGCTGGAAATTCTTAAGACTTAAAAGTAAATTTGTTAAACCTAGGTTTTAATAAATGATTGATCTCCGCCAGACTTCTGAATATGCAAATTACTTAAGAAAAATTGGTTGGCTGGTTAAAAGAAAAGATTGCATCAATTATTTTGTTAGAAAATTTCCTTTAATTGGCTCATTCATCAAAATCCAAAGACCCGAAAAAATAGACATTCAATTCATCGAACAATTAGCAAAAAACTATCACAGTTTTCAAATCGCTATCGAGCCAAACTTAGCTGAACAATCTTCTCTACTTGAAAAACATGGATTTAAGGCAAGTAAATCAAGTTATTTACCAACAAAAACACTCCAAGTTGATTTGACTAAAGATAAAAATGAGCTATTCAATCAATTAAAAAAGGATGCAAAGTCTTCGCTTAATAAAACAAAAGACCTAAAAATTTACGAAATAGAAAAAGTTGACAAATTCCGAGAATCATGGAAAGAGGCTGTTGGGTTTAGACGTCATGTTCCTTCAAAAGACGAGCTGCAAACCATAATTGAAGTTTTTAAAGAAAAAAACTTATTCTTGGTAACTCCTGATGGCTCAGCCGGTGCCATCTTTTTAAAGGTCGATGATAAAGCTTACTACTGGCAGGCTTTTACAAATAAAAAAGCAAGAAAGGAACTTGCCCAGTATAAGATTCTCTGGTCAGGAATCCTGTGGGCAAAGAATAGAGGGGCTAAAATCCTTGATTTCGAGGGGATTTACGATAAGCGCTTTCCTAATAAAAGTTGGCTAGGTTTTACCCATTTTAAAAAAAGCTTTGGAGGAGTCGAAATCGAATATCCCGGAGCATTTGTTAAACTTTCATTCAACATCCTCTGAATCTTTAGATTCCCTTCTCCTTCCCCTTCTCCTTTTAAATCTTTCTTCTACTTCGGATGCCAAACCTGCTCCAGTCCCTACCACAAGGGACGTAGACATTGTTGCCAATCCCACTCTAGCAACTGTTAGAGTAGCCTCTCTTGATACACCAAATTCTTTAGCAACAACCGCTCCACCTCCTAAAACCATTCCAGCTAGCACACCTTTCATACAAATTCTAGCTACCCGATCTACTACCTCAGTTCCCTCCTCTTGAGTTTCTCTTTCTGGCATAATTAATTTTTTATACTTCTAAAGAAAAACACACCTTCTACACTTTACACTATTAACAAAAAAAGTCTACTGATCAATATACGACGGATGTATTCCCAATTTCGACAGTCACTCATCAGCCCTACAAAAAAGTGAGTATTCGCAATTTTGGCAAAACATGTGGCCGGAGCATTTGAAGTCCGAGTTTTCGATTTCTTCACGGACAGTGAATATCTCACTTACCGCATTTTCGAGCTGCTTTTCAGTTTTTGTGCTGGAAAGTTTTTCTTGCTGGTCAAGGAAGTACAAAGATAATTTCACTTGCTTTGGATCTTTTACAAACGGAGCATTTTGAATTCTGGTTGCTGCCAAAGCATAAAAAGAAAGCTGTAAATTCTTATCAACTTCTCCTTGGCTTGGAATTGTCGCACCGGTTTTATAGTCGATAATTTCAATACTTCCATCTGCAAATGTATCGACTCTATCAATTCTCCCACCTATCCTCAGTAGCCTGGTGCCTAGTACCTTTTGCTTAGAGCCAGAACTAAGGGGAATAGTAAACGACTCTTCCATTAAAACCGGAAAGTTATCAGGGTTAAAACCCTCTTTAAAAAATCCTGCCAAATAAATTTTCCCTTTCTCAAAAAATTGTTGTTCATGTTTTTTGCTTGAAAATCCCTCTTTAACCCAAGAATCTGCCAAACATTCAATAATCAGTTTCTCACCAGATTTTTTGCCGGATTTAACTAAATCATAAAACTCCCTGATAGCCGCATGTATCGAAGTACCAAAACTCTGTGCCGCCGATGGGGGAGTGGGAATTTTTAGGATGTATCTTAATTTATAATGAAGTGGGCAAATTCGGAAAGTTTCAATTTGGGAATAAGAAAGATAATCAATATGAATAGGTTGTAAGTTGTGGGTTGTAGGCTGTAGGTCAATTTCTGCTGGTTTGTAGTCCAAAAATGATAATTGTTCAGCTCTTTTTTGTGATTGCTCGGCAAATAACGCATCATCTCCAATTGTTTCGAAAACAAATGGTGAGAGCTTCTTTTCGCGCTTACCTTCTCCGTAGTAATCCGCTGCAGTAAAGTACAATAGGTCCATCGCACGAGTCATTCCCACATAAAAAAGCCTTCGTTCTTCTTGCAAATGATAATCTCCTTGAGGCAAAACTTCTTTTATTAATTCTTCTGGAATTGGAATTTGTTCCTTTCGCTCAATTGTAGGAAATCGCTGCCCCACCAAATTTACCAAAAAGACAATAGGGAATTCCAAACCTTTTGCTGAGTGAACTGTTAAAATATTAACAGCATTAACCTGAGTCCAATCGGTGTCGGCGGCCAAAGGCGACTCCCCAAGCTCGCAAGATAATTCTATCCAGTCGACAACTGCCAGGATTGTTGCATCTTCATGATCAACTTCGTAGGTTTTCAATTTATCGAAAAATTTAGAAATGTTGGCGATTCTTTTTTCAGCTTCAGCTGAATCCGGGTTAATAAAATCTTGAATCAAGCCTGTACTTTCCAAAAAATAATATAAGATCTGCCCTGCAGTTTCTTTGCGCACAAGTTTTAAGTGCTTATCAACCAGCTTCATTAATTTTTTAATTTTTTCTTTTGTTTCAATATTTACAAAAATATCGTCAACTTTTTCGCAAGCATCAAAAAGGCTCAAATTATAGCGCCTTGAATAGTTACCGATTCGAGCCAGCTCACGTGCAGGAATATCAAAATGATCCATCGACAAAACCCGATAAAAAGAAACAGAATCCTCAAAGTTGTAAAGTATTTTCAGGTATGAAATCAAGTCAACTATCTCTGGCTGTTTGAAAAGCCTACCCGGACCCAAAAATTGATAGGGAATCCCATTGCGCGAAAGAGCACGAACAAAAGCTTCTGCGTGGCTATTAGCTCTTACTAGAATGGCAATATCTTTCCAATTATATCCACCATCCGAGGAGTCGCTTTGCAACACCTCGGAGACGGCTTTAGACCCCTCCGAGGTTGAATGAACTAACCTCCCAATTTCTTTAGCAACCTCCTCCGCTTCATTCTCAACCCTGTCTTTGTGAATAAATTTAACCGGTTCTCCACTTTTTGGATCTTTGACGCTAACCAAGTTTTTATCAATTCCAAGCTTTGATTCCAAAGTGTCAGGATTATTGTGCTGTATCAACTTATAGGCATTATCAAGTATCGTTTGCGTAGATCTGTAATTTTTGGTTAAAAGAATTGTTTTTGCCTTTTTATAATCCTTTTTAAAATACAAGATGTTGGACACCGCAGCGCCCCTAAACTTATAAATTGACTGACTATCGTCGCCAACGACAGTTAAATTTACATTGTTCTTCGGCGGTGCCAAGAGTTTAAGCATCTCATATTGTGCGACGTTCGTATCCTGAAATTCGTCGACTAAAATGTGTTTAAACTGCTTCTGATACTGTCCTAAAACATTCGGTCTTTGTCTAAAAAGCTGTAATGTCTTAACAATCAAATCGCCAAAATCCATCATCCCCTCTTTCACTTTTAATTCGTCGTATTTTTTGTACGCCGTGGCTAATTCTCTCCACTTTGAAAGCTCAACCCTCTCTTCGCTTAATTTCGAATTTCGAATTTCGAATTTCGAATTTACCCAATCAAGGTATTGATTGGGCATCACATCCTCGTCTTGTAAACGCGAGAAGTGTTGTAGCATCCCGCCAATAAATTTAGTCGGATTCCCTAATGGTCTAAAATAATCTAAATCAAATCCTGGCTGCGCAGGCAGGTCAAAAAGATGCTTTCTAATAAATTGAACAGTTTCTGCCTCAGTCATTAATTTGTAACGAGGATCAAGTCCAATATGAAGCGCTTCGGCTCGCAAGATTCGATCACAAAAAGAATGAAACGTACTAATCCACATCTGGGTATAACCGTAGGGCATGGCAATATCCACTCGCTCCTCCATTTCCCGGGCAGCTTTTTCAGTAAAGGTAAGTGCCAAAATCTCAGAAGGCTTTGTCAAATCCTTTTCAATCAAAAACTTTATCCGTTCAGTAATAACAGTAGTCTTCCCTGTCCCCGCTCCAGCAATAATCAAAAGCGGTCCTTTTTTATGTTTTACAGCTTCCAACTGCTCTTTATTCAGTTTCTTTTTCTCATTATTCATTGTGTTCAATTCTAGCACGAACAGCTAAAATATTTGTGTGGATCACCTAGCTATTATGAAAAAATCTTGGGGACTTATTCCGAAGATTATAGACGGTACTAAAACTATCGAATCGAGGTGGTATTTAAAGAAACACTTACCTTGGGGAAAAATAAAAAAAGGAGACAATCTTTATTTTAAAAACTCCGGAGAAAAAGTAAGCGTAAGGATAAGTGTAAAAGGAGTAAAACAGTTTGAGAATCTAACGCCCGCAAAAGTCAAAAAAACCCTGGAAAAATATGGACAGAAAGATGGTTTGGGAATATCCGACCTGTCCAAATTTTACCGAATGTTTAAAGATAAAAAATACTGTATTTTAGTATTTCTTAAAAATCCACAAAAGGTCAAACCCTTTAATATTGATAAATCTGACTTCGGCGCTATGAGCGCGTGGATAAGTGTAAAAAATATTAAAGAAATTAAGGTTCAAGATAATTTGTAGACTTCATTGAAGGATCATTGTTAGAATAGAAATTCCTTTCCCAAACATGCATTTTAAGTTGCTGCATCAATTCCTCTGAAAGCTTTCTTCCATCCGAAACTCTTAGATTCTCTTCTATATATTTAACTTTTCTCATTCCAGGGATTACTGTCGAAACTTCGTCGTGAGACAAAATCCAACGAAGAGCAAGTTCTACTAAAGTTTTTGTTTCAGCATTTAACAATCTCTTTAGTCTACTTATTCTCTCATCAAGCTTCCTAAGACGGTTGGGTGTAAAGTATTTTGATCGAAAGTCTCCCTCCTCAAATTTTGTACCCTTTCCAATTCTTCCTGCCAACCCCCCTTCGTCTAAAGGGACTCTCGCGATTAATCCAATATTATTCTTCTTGGCATAAGGAAGGAGTTTCTCCGTAGGTTTTTGATGGAAGACATTGAAAATAAACTGAATAGTTGAAATGAGTCCTGTATCACAAGCTTTTAAACAATTACTTGGCTGATAGTCATTTGCAGAAATTCCCCAAAATCTAACTTTTCCAGATTTCATAATTTTAGTAATTATTTCTTTCCACCCGTCACTTTTTACGAAATCGTCTTGCCAGACATGGAATTGCATAAGATCTATATAATCGGTGCCCAGACTTTTTAAAGAATCGTCAACACATTTTTTAATCCAATCGTTTGGGAATACTTCTGAAATGAAAATTTCCTTCCATGCGGGCCATTTCATATTTTTAGGAGGAACTTTCGTTGCAACAACTAATTTATCTCTCCCTCCACGCTCTTTTAAAAACTTGCCGATCATCTCTTCAGAAGGATGCACTTTTGGTTTCTTATCATCCCAACCATAAATCCAAGCAGTGTCTATGAAGTTACCCCCCAACTCAACAAACTCAAATAGGCTTTTATAGCTCTCTTTTAAATCCGCTCCAACCCAGCAATTAGGATCATTGGCTAATTGCCAAGTCCCCATCCCAACCTCAGAAACCTTCAAACCAGACTTTCCTAGGATTCTGTATTCCATAAAACAAAACACCTTATTCTAACAGCATCTTATCATCTTTTGCACTCTTTCTAACGCTCTGCCTGCCGGCAGGCAGATTTTCTCCCAACTCTCTAGTTGAAGTAATTTTTTGGCCTAGGTGGGTAAATGAAGTTAAAACATTAGCCATCATGTTATAGGCGTTGTTTAAATGGCGCTGGAGAGTACCTAAGTTATCTTCAACCTTACTATAATCTTTTTGAATTGCTCGAAGCACGGTAAAAACCTCCCGTGCCCGCTTTTCAATTTTTTGTCCTTCAAATGACAATAGTATTGTCTGCAAATGAGCATATAAAGTAGTAGGAGAAACTGGGTAGACTCTATATCTTTGGGCTAAACGCATCAAATCCGACTCATTTACAACTTCATAATAAACTGACTCACTTGGAATATACATGAGTGCAAAATCCATTGTCCCTTCTTCTGGTAAAATATACTTTCTACTAATATCGTCAAGGTGTTTTTTAATATCTCTGATAAATAATTTTTTATAGGAAGTTTTATCTTTGCTGTCTTTCGCTTTGATCATTTTCTGAAAGTTCTCCATCGGAAACTTGGAATCAATTGGCAAAATTCCTGCAGAAGTTTTTATCGCAGCGTCAACCTTCTCTCCGGATTTAAACGTGTGCTGTAAATAAAAAGATCCTTTTGGAAACATCTGTGAAATTAAATCTTTTAAAACCTGCTCGCCAATATTTCCTCGCAGTTTTGGGCTTTGTAAAAACTCCTGAAGTTCTTTCATTCCCCGCCCAATCTCGCTCATCTCCCCAATATTTCTTTGAACCTGAGAAATGACTCTGGCTGCGTTGTCAAGACGCTTATTTAAGGCTTCGCCATGTTGCTGAAGAGTCTGGGTGAAAACTTTATTCTGACCTTCAAGACGTTGGTTAGTACTTTTCAACCATTCAATAAGGTCATTAGAGGGTTTTTGCTTTTCTAAAAAGAGGCTTAGTTTTTTATTGATAAATAAACCCAAAATTACCAATCCACTAATTACAACCACGATAATTGTTGCCAAATCCAACATTTCTCTACCATTTTAACATTAGCCTGGATTAAAATGAATTACTATGAAATCTAAAAACAAGGTCCGGAAACGCGTCTCCGGCAAAGCTAGTGCTCGTAAGAAAGAAATAAAACTCAGAAAAAATTTTTTCCCTGCAATGCTACTTACCATCCTCCTTTGGCTGGGAGTTGTCTTTATTATTTACTTCGTAAACCCCTCAGATCTGGGAGCTGTGCAGCTATTTTTCATCATATCTTTTCTTGCTTCGTTATTTACCTTTTCCACTCTTTTAGCAAACACAAGACGAGGTTTGTTAATAGCCATAGGTCTGACAATCTTTTTAGTACTTCGTTATCTAGGAGTGGGAAATATCTTAAATCTGTTATTAATATTGGGGCTTACAATAACAACGGAAATTTACTTCTCCAAAAAAAAATTTTAATCATCGAAATTTTTTTGAGCTGCCATTTAAAAAGCCTTGACTTATCATATTACCCTTGCTATACCCAAAATACTTTACTTAGTATTTTTTTTAATTTAAATAATATTTTGGGTACATACCTAACCTTTAAAATTTGCAAATTCAAGTAAAATAGGTTTATACTGCCATTAGTTTAATTAAACAAACTTATGAGAACTTCGGATCGGAAACTAAACCCTTCTCTGAAAAAACAGGTTCGAAAAACATTTGCCCAGGCTATTGCCGATCTAAGAGATGTAGATGAAGCTGAAAAGTTCCTATCAGATTTTTTTACAGCCTCCGAGTACGAGGTCTACACCAAAAGACTGGCGATTTCCTACTGGCTAAAAAGGGGGAGAAGTTATCATAATATTAGAGAAAACATAAAAGTATCCAGTGCGACCATTGCGTCGGTGCAGGAAATGATGAAAAAAGATGGCTTTAAACTGATTATTAAAAAAATCGAGGCAGAAGAATGGGCAAGCCAGTGGAGTGAGAAGATAAAGAAATTTATCAAATAAATTCTTTGCGACGCAGTTATTAAAAGTTTAAAATGAATTAAACCAACCTAGCTATTAGATCAAGTTCATACCCACTAACTTTAAGCCAAATAATCACAATATGTCCAGAATACCGGAACATGATAAAAGATAGACTAGTAACCCGCGCCGTTAGACTTAGTGCAGGAGCGTTAGTTAAGGCTTTCGGTAACTCAGTTGTGGGGGAATCGCTACCGAGACTTGGGAGGTATAAAGGAAACTCTGAAGTAATAATTCCCCATTTATTAGGGAAACCATCCCTTGAAGAAGTTAACAGGGTTGGGCCAAGAATAGGATACGGAAGTAGAGTTATTGTTTATACTACTCTAGAGGAAGAATGAAAATCAAGATATATACAATTACCAAGCTAAGCTTAGTTCAAATCCCGCTGAGCGGGATAATAATGGAAATGATGGAAGCCAGCTAGTAGGGGTTGTTTTATATTGTAATTGAGGAAAGCCTCCAAAATGGAGGCTTTTTTTATTTCATAAGCATTTATGTGGATAAAAAAACTAAAATTACTGTAAAATACAAACTGTGGGAAAGAAAAAATTCTATCTAACAACCACTCTTCCATACGTAAATGCCGATCCGCATATCGGATTTGCTTTGGAAACTGTTCAGGCAGACGTTATTGCCAGATTTAAAAGACTACAAGGCTACGATGTATTTTTCAATTTTGGCACTGACGAACACGGAATAAAGGTTTATAGCAAAGCTTGCGAAGAAAATAAAGATCCAAAGAAATACTGCGACGAATATGCTAAGAAGTTCAAACAATTGAAAAAGTCTCTGAATCTGTCAACAACAAACTTTATTAGAACTACAGACAAATATCATATTAAAGCTGCACAGGAATTTTGGCTAAAGTGTCTTAAAAACAACGATATTTATAAGAAAAACTATAAAAGCAAATATTGTAACGGCTGTGAGTTAGAAAAAACGGATTCGGAGTTAGTTGATGGAAAATGCCCAATTCATCCCAGCAAGAAAATTGCAATCCATGAAGAAGAAAATTATTTTTTTCGATTCTCAAAATACCAGAAAATCCTCAGCCAACTTTATAATAAAAATCCAGAATTCGTAATTCCCACCAATAGACTCAAGGAGATAAAAACTTTTGTTAAAAAAGGACTGCAGGATTTTAGTATTTCAAGATTAAAATCTAAAATGCCTTGGGGAATTGAGGTGCCAAATGACCCTGAACATGTGATGTATGTCTGGTTTGATGCATTAATTAACTATATTTCTACCATTGGCTGGCCTGATAATTTAGACAAATTTAAAAAATGGTGGCCTGTTACCCAATTTGCAGGAAAAGACAATCTTCGTCAACAATCAGCCATGTGGCAATCCATGCTTGCATCAGCACAACTTCCCTTTTCAAAACAAATTGTCATTCACGGTTTTATAACAGTAAATGGTCAAAAAATAAGTAAGAGTCTGGGGAATGTAATAAGTCCGTATGATTTAGTTAAGAAATATGGAAAAGATGCAACTAGATATTTCTTGCTTTCCAAAATCCAGACATTTGAGGACGGTGATTTTACCCACAAGAAATTTGAAGATGCTTACCAAGCGGATCTTGCTAATGGTTTGGGAAATTTGGTTGCAAGGATTTCAGGCTTAGCAAGAAAACATCTAATAAAAAAAGATAAAAGGAAAAAAGAAATTAGTGAGGAGGTAGCAAAAGCAATTGAAAAGTATGAACTAAATAAAGCGCTTGAAATTATCTGGGAAAAGATAAAAAAGTCAGATGTCTATATTAACCAAAGACAAATCTGGAATCTAAAAGGCAAACAAAGGGAAGCAGCTATAAACTACTTAATCATACAAATTAGGCAAATTGCCTATGATCTTAAACCATTCCTGCCAGAAACATCAGAGACAATCGAAAAGATCTTTAACGGACCAAAAGTAATATTACCAAAATCGCTCTTTCCTCGCTTGAGCAATGCTTAAAAAATTTATCCTAAATCACGAAAGGAGAATATTAAGAGTTTTGGAAATCTTGCCCGGATTTTTCTCCTGGAACGTCATTCTTTTTCCCTATTGGGGAATTTTAGTGATTCCAGAGGTGGTAGCCTATTTTATCCTTGCTTTCAATATTTACTGGTTTTACCAATCTTTAACTATTGTCTTAAGCGCCACCATATCACACCTTAAAATTCAGGCTTCAATAAATTACGATTGGATTGCCGATATAAAACAATTTCCCGACTGGAAAAAAGTCCACCACGTCATAATTATCACCACCTATAAAGAACCTCTTTATATCCTGGAACGAACTATTAATTCAATTGCTTCCCAAACTCTTGCCAAAGATCAAATAACGGTCTGTTTGGCCACTGAAGCGGCAGAGCCAGAGGTAGAGAGAAAAAAGAAGGTTGCTGATTTGAAAGAGAAATTCGGAAAAACCTTTGCTAACTTTTTTGTCACTGTCCACAAACTAACCATAGGCGAAGTGAAAGGAAAAGCATCAAATGCCCGTTTTGCAGCGATTTGGGTCAAGAAAGAAATGGTAGATAAAAGGAAAATGGATATTAATTACCTTACTGTTACCAGCTGTGATGCCGATCATAAATATCACCCGAATCATTTTGCTGTCCTTACCTATAAATTCCTGGACAACCCAAAAAGGTATCTTTATTTTTGGCAGGCAGCTATCATGTTTTACAACAATATCTGGGAATTACCGGCCCTGACCAGAGTACCTAATACTCTCGGATCTATCTGGAATATGTCCCAACTACCCCGGCGCGATAGACTAATAAATCAACAAAACTACTCACTTTCTTTTAAACTTCTAGACGAAGTAGGGTATTGGGACGCAGACAAAATTCCCGAAGATTGGGGAATATTTTTTAAGGCATTCTACAAGAAGAAAGGTAAAGTTGAAGTAGAACCAATTTATCTTCCTTTACATGTTGATGCCGCACTATCTACTTCTTTTTTCAAAACTATTAAAAACCAGTACGAACAATACAAACGTTGGGCTTGGGGCGTTTCGGATGATCCATGGATTATAAAAAACTACTTCCTAACACCAGGCATACCTTTTATAAATAAAACTATGAGAGTGGCCTGGGCTTTATGGTCACATTTTACCTGGCCAATCAGCTGGTTTATTATTACGATAGGTTTAACTGTCCCTACCTTAATTAACCCTGCTTTTGCCAGAACCACTCTAGGTTATACAGTTCCAAGATTATCCTCTTTTATCCTTACTATCGCCCTTGTTTTTTTAGTCATTATGCTTGTCTTTGACAAAATTTACAAACCTTCAAGGCCTAAGGGCTTCCCCCTTTGGCGGGCAGTAATCATGCCTTTGGAATTTGTCCTCATGCCTGTTGCCGGTTTTATCTTTACCGCCCTTCCGGGACTGGACGCTCATACACGCTTGATGCTAGGAAAATATATTCAATACAAGGTAACGGAAAAAGTTTAAATTTAACACAATGAGTTTGCTTCTTAAGAAGTAAACAAACTATATTGTCAAGAAGAAAAATTGGTCTGGGGAGGTAACCAAAAAAAGTATTGCACTAGATCTTGAAGAAGGAGTCTTTACTTGGGACAATCCCAAAAAAATTGCAGAAAGTTTAAAACGCTCTGCTGAAGAAAGCACTCGCAGAAAAGCTCCACCTTTCCAATCTGCGATAAGCATGCTTAATTTCTATATCAACCGAGCGGGAAGAAAATTATTCAGTCGGCACAACTAGCACAATTTGACTTAAGTTACAGAAATGCATTTGAAAACCTTAATTCGCCTTACCTTTTAAAACTCTTCTTCCAAGAACGAAAATTAAAGAAAAACTAAGTGCAATAACCCAGATTAAAATAATAAACTGCACTGGGGTATCTACTTGCAAAGCAACCAAATACCAAAGCAAGGTTCCCGGGATTGAGACCAAAACTGAGATAATAAAGTAAGGCCAAAACTTTATCTCGGTAAGTCCAGCAGCAAAAGATACAAAATCATGAATTGACCCCTGAAATATTCTTAAGACAATAAGTACTGTTAATCCGTAATTTCTGGCTAATTCATCAATCCTGTTGATATTATTTTCCCCGACAAATTTTCGTACTAAGTTCCTTCCCCAAATTCTCGCAACCCAAAAGTTAACAACAGTACTTATTGTGCTTGCGACTAAATTCAAAAACACAACCTTGTGTCCGAAAATATAAAAACCTGCAAAGACAATTGGTGAACCGGAGAGTGGAGCAATAATAAAAGTCAATAAAATCAGAAAAATATAAACCAAAGGTGCAAAAATTCCTGCACTTCCTATTAAATTCTCTATCGTTTGTTTGGGAACACTTACACTTATCCAAAAAAGCAAAACAAATAAGCACGCAGTAATCAAAAGTGGATAATATTTTTTTCTCATGAAGCCGTTTTACCTCTTAAGCTGTGTCTTAGAAAGAATAGGATCAATTTCAGTCGTACGGGGAAAAGTCCCTTGATAAATTATGCGGTATCTCACCAGTGGTGTTGTGGTGGGACACGAATCAGCAAGGAAATGACTATTAAGACAAATTAGTAAGAAAGTAACTTTCTCTTTCTATTATTTAACTCTGGGAACATTTAGTCCATTCTACTTTAATTAAAGTCGCTCCCATTTTCTGGACCAACCCTTTATCCACGGATTCGGCAAGAGGGATATACATAGTTTGTGCCTCACGAAACCACCTTGGAAATTTCTTTCTCGAAGGGTGACCTTTTGGAATATATGACCATGACATCATATTATCTAAATAATCGCAAGCCTTTATCGCTCTTGTATCAAAATCTTTTTTCATAATCTCCTGAAACTTTTTATACTTCTGCTGGTACTTGTTTAACTCCGTTTCGCTTAATTCCTTCCGCGTCAGATTACGAACCAACTCATAGGTTCTACTTCCAAATCCATCTTTTACATCTTTAAAAGTTAAGCTTGTATCCTCAACAGAATCATGAAGAATGGCGGCATAGACAACATCTCCAGTTTTTATATCCAACTCCTCTATTAATAAACTAGCAACCCTAAGGCAGTGTAAGATATAAGGACCTCCCTCGTCTCTTTTTTGTTTAATGTGATATCTCTTTGCTTGCCTATATGTCTCAACTATCTTATCCTTTTCTTTCTTTTTTAAACTGCTAACATTTTTTAGTAATCTTTTTTTTTGAAATTTAAAATCTAAAAAGGTGTCCATAGTTAAGGTTTTTCAATTTATGAAAACCTTGTCCACTCTTAGGCTAAATCTTTCAGCTTAATGACTGTAACTTTTGAAGCGGAAAGCTGCTCTTTGGAGTTTCTGATATTTTTGATATAAAACTCTCTTGCCATTAGCTTTTTATAATCATAAATTTTCTCTGTAAATTCGATTCCTAACAGATGGTCATATTCATGCTGTATAACTCTTCCTAAAATCCCGTTGCACTGCAGTTGAAATTTCTTCCCGTCTTCACCCCAAGCTTGAATAGTAAGCTCCCGAGGACGCTCAACCGGTCCGAAAAGATTTCCCTTTAGAACACTTCCGCATCCCTCATAAATCATATTTTTCTTTTCAGAGAACTTGGTAACTTTCGGATTAATATAAACTCTAACCTTGTCTGTAAATGACAACTTTCTAGCTTTTGTCTTTCTGGGTTGGGTAATAAATAGCTTATAATTCTCTCCAATTTGTGGCGCTGCCATTCCAATAAGGTCATTCTTCCTCATCGTGTCCTTTAAATCTTTAATAACTCTTTTAATCTTTGGGTCACCAAGGTCTTTTACAATCAGGTTTTCAGCTTTTAACCGAGGGTCACCGATTTGTATCGTCTTTCTGACAGCCATATTTTCCAGTATTATATCAGGTTTCGATTAAATAAATCAGAAGCCGCGGAGGAAATGGGTTCTTTAATAGAATAAAGAGAATTCTGAATTAAAAATAAAAGGAACAACCTCCAAAAAAGAGGATGCTCCCCAATATTTCCTGAAAATAGTTTGTACGTCTAAAGGAAGATCTTTCCAAAAATCTGGATTTGCAGCAAAATTTTCTATATATGACGTTAATAAATTAGAAATCATTACCTTCTTTTCGTGTTGAGTTTTCAAATTTAAGCCTCTTAAGTTCTTGTAGCTTTTTTTATTCATTCTTTGCCATGATAACAAACAGTATGTCTTACCATCTTGTGGAAACAAAGTAAAAAAGATTGGTCTTCCTTTGTCAGAAAGTCTTGATACGAAGTTAATTATATTTCCCTCAATATCTGTTTCAAGCTTGAAGCAAGAGGATGCCACTAGTAAATACTCCCCCTTAATAATTAGGGGCTCAGTTCGAATTAATTTGTATTTTTGTGTTCGAAAGTTCAAGTTAAAATTAATACGCAACTTTTCTAGTTCTTTTGTTCCTTTGGTAAAACCAATTTTAAAAAGTTTAATAAGTTCAAGTCCTTCCTTAGACAATGAAATTCTCCCGTTTACTCTTTCAAAATCTTCAGAACTTCTTATTTATTCCTCTAAGCTATCTTGCATCGCTTTACGAACGGTATATTCTCTAGCTACTGCCCGCATAGCAAATAAAAACTCTTGCAACAAATTTCCAACTTCGTAAGGGTGTGCATCAATTGGTTCAAATATTTTATCGTGTTCGTCACAAAAACCCGGAAAGGTTGTTGCCTTTGCTTTACCAGTTGGAAATAAATTAAAACTATCTTTACTATCGAGATTTTCCGTACTCATATACATAACCTCTCCATTTTTAGAAATTCTCTCTAAAACTCTAGCTCTTGAAAGAGAATGCGATTTTATGGTTCGATTGTTGCAACCTAAAATAAAACAATGTTTTGTCCGAATAAAAGATTGTTTTATCTTTTTATGTAAAAATTTTTGGAATTTTGCTCTTTCAGATAAGTTCATACAAAATTTTTATTATTCTTTTGTGGTCAATTTTACCTCGAAGCTGGATTGGGGGCAAATGTATGAAGTTATTTTCTTTGATCTACTAAACCGCCCATATAATTTGCTTTATAGACAAGATCACTTCCTTCTAAAATTTCTTCCTCGCCTGAATATCTTTCAACGTCCCCTTCCCATTTGTTTTTGTATGCATAATTATCTTTCTTAAATTCTTCTGGACCTCGGAAAGGATGTTCATCCGGCATTTTTTTTAAAGCTTCTTTGAGAATCGGATAAATTGTATTAGGATCAACCCCTTTTTTGACCCAACCATAATAAACCATCATCCAATAGGGACGCCCTTCTTTTGTGACAATAATTCTCCCATCGTAAGGTTCTCCTCCAAAAAAGTTGTCGTGTGATTTCCAAGGATCACTTTCAAAAACAATCGTTGTTGATCCATCTTTTTCTTTTGTCTAGGTTTTACTGTCACCGCCAGCATATCCCGCTTTATTGGATTCTACTAAAAACTCCGATAGTGACAATTTCTTACTCATCGATCTAATTTTACTCCGGAGCTAATTTGAAGACAAATTATTTTTCCTCATCTTAAATAAACTGACTTATTTCTTTACTCCTAAGTATTTTGTATGAAGAACAGTTGTTGATAAGGGCACGACTAACAAAATTCTCAAACCCTACATAAATAACTTTCTTCTTTTCAGAAATCGCTGTTTTAATAGCTGGAAGAAGATCTGTGTCAGATGAAATTAAATAAAATTCATCGTGCTCACTCTTTATTGCCCCTCGTACAATATCGACCGCAATTTGGACATCGACGCCTTTTTCGTGAAATTTTCCTTCTGACATTAACAAATAACCCAACTTGATTTCAACCCCTTGCTTTCTTAAATTTGAAAATAGAGACTGTTGATTTGAATATAATATTTGAGATTTTTTGTTTCCTGGGTATTTCCGAATCTCACCAACGTAATAAGTTATATCAACCCTTTTCCTGCCTGCAATGAAAGATGCTAAAGCTTTGTAGTTATAGTTTGTTAAATGAATTTTATTTTTTGATAATTTTTTTACCTTGTTGTAAAAATTACTTCCGTCAAATTGAACCAACACCTTGGGCATAATCTATTTTAGATCTCAATGTAAGCAAAGAAAACCCCCGGGTCGAAATGAACCGGGGGGAATTAGCAAATTAAGTGCGTTCTGTTGAGGTTTTAACTCAAACCTCAACAGATAGTAGCATATTTTTTCACTAAAAATCAATACCTTACCGAAGCAAAATTGAAGACAAATTACGCTATTCACTATTCGACTTTTCTGTTTTCTCTGAGTAAGCCCACCCAAATCTCGGAAAGTCAGGGAGTGTAGCGGAAAGATTTGGCTATTTGGTCAAGGTCAGAATAAAGAGATTCCGATTCTGTTGAAAAAACGTAAACCCAGTCATCAACATAGATATAATAAAACTTGGCATAAACAGTACCCCTCAGCTCCACTCGTGTCGCTGCAGGATAATTATTAACCATTAGTTCTTCTTTATCGGATATAATTTCTGTTTTATTTTTCTCATCCGCATCCTGAAGATACTCTCTCAGTGAATTGGAATCGTTTGCATTCCTACCCATCTGAATCAAGCCTTTACCACTGGTAAATTCCGTAGTTACCCATTTTTCAGTCACACTGTAATCTATTGGGATTTGAACAGCAAAATCTGATGCTGTAGATTGGAATGGTTTCAACTGAATCTCGGTTAGGCTGGGAGCTTTAGGTAATGTTGTTTCATCTCCGCTTTTACGAAAACTAAACCAATAGATAATTGTTAAGACGAAAATCACAAAGAAAATTAATAATATTCCCTTCTTTTTCATTCGTATCCGAATTCCAGATTACTATTATTGGTTTTTATAAACAAGAGCATAAGTCCCTGTTTTGTCTCTTTTTGGATATTTCCACTTCCGTCCAAAGTGTAAATCTCGCTTTTATCACCCTTTGCATTATATATAATTGCCAAGAGTGTTTTACTCTTATCATACCAATTTTGTAACAGGTAACTTAATTTTTTAGAATACCTATCCAATTTAAAAGCAGTTGAATAAAAGTTTCTCCCAAAAAAGATTGATGCACCTTCGTTGTAACGAATAGATTTGAAAGAAAAGATATCGTTTGTATCCGCACGCCTGAATTCACCTTCTAACTTCAACGTATTCCCGGCCTTATCTCTTAGAGTTATCAAATCCGGCCTCAGCCTGTAAGCAGATTTTACAAAAATAACCTCGACCTCGTTTTCATCAATCCCCAAAACT
>MGGC01000036.1:18239-32058 GCA_001792215.1 Candidatus Woesebacteria bacterium RIFCSPHIGHO2_01_FULL_38_10 | reverse complement strand
TCAACTTTATAACCTGTGTAGTACACACCCGATCCTTCATCTCCATCTTGAGCAAAAAGAGTGATACTTACATCAGATCTAAACCATCCGCTTTCTCCCTCTTCTCCGGAAAGTAAAATTTGTGTTTCTGGAGGCGCAGCGTCTGCTTTCTCCCCGCCTAAGACAAAATAGCTTGCGTGATTTAAAGTTGCCGTTGCAACACTATTTGCAAAATCAACATCTGTTTCCTCTTTAGCCCAATCCACGCCGTTGCCGGATGAATAAATCGAAATTGAACTTATTTTGTACTTACTGATATCAAAATCACTAAAATCAATCGTTAATGTGAATTCCTGAGGGAAGGTCGTAATAGGATTTCCTGTTGCATCGATAACGTTAAGATAAAGTCCTGAACCAAGAGATTCAAAGGAGTCGGAAATCGTTACACTTGGGGAATACTGCACCTCAACTGTAAGAGGATCAGCTGTCGCGTCTTGAGGAAAATTAAGTTCATAGCGCTCAAGTCGAAAGTATCCGCCGTTTGACGTCAGTTCGCTTGACAAATTTGCAATCGGGTTTGTCCAAAGGTAGTGACTTTTATTGCCGGTTCGCTCTACCCCTTTATAGGTAAAGGAGTAGTTCGGCCAGGGATCTTCTTCTTCGCTCTGCCAGCCGAAGGGGTCGGTTAACCCGTCGGGTCTGTCATCATTAAAATCGCCGTCCTGGTCTTTATCCTGGATAACAGAAAAATGAATATGAGGAGCAGTCGACTTGCCGGTGGAACCGACTTTACCTATCACCTCGCCTCCATTTACAAAGCGTGGCGTAGTAAAACTTTGGGAGATCGGGTCATTTCCTGAAGATGATAATATCTTGTCTGATAACCATTACCGTGATCTACTACGATAACATTGCCGCAAGCCCAGGTTCCGCAGGCAGTGTTATTTTTATCCGCTTTGTAGAAAGTTGCTGTTCCGGATGCTGCAGCCAAAACAGGATCGTCATTGTGAACACGAGCCGGTCCTAACCAGTCATAACCATCGTGGTTCGAATAGTTCAATGTTAAATCTCTAGGCGGACCTTGAAAGCTAAGTACTGATCCTTTAGCCTCAAGTGGTTCACCCAAAACACTTCCCACATCACTAAACGGATATTCATGATCAAAATATGACCCAATCGCTGTTGCCGCTTCGGAAAAACTCAAACCCTTCCCCTGATAATCCCAGGGCAAATCCAAAAAAGGAACCGGAGGCTGATCCGCCCCTCCCGGACAAGCCAAGGCAAATAAATTCAAAAAATAATTCCTTATATTTTCATCATATTCCGAATATGTATAGAGTGCTTCTCCCGATACCGCCAAATACCCCTGTCCCAACTGCCCTTCAGCAAGAATAGTCCTGTCATACTGTCCGCTTTCTGCTGCCAGAGGAGAGATAACTCCTTCCTCCTCCAAAGAAAATCCGATAAAACAAAGCTCATTAAATCCTGTTGCGATACTTTGAAGAGTTGAGGTATTTATCGGATTGAAAATAGAATGACCTATCGGGTCAATGATTCCGAAAGGCCCCGTTGTCACCGGCGTACCAATCGGTGTTGATGTCGTGCCACAGGGATGAAAATCAATAACTTCACCTTGCGGAAAACTATCCGAAATTCCCAAGGAAGAAAAAAGAGGATTAAATTTAGTTCCCTCAAAACCAGGAATTCCTAATCCCTGATAGGCTGAATAAGCCTCTGCACTAACATAAACAATTCCTCCTGCACGGATAAAATCCGCCAACTCGCTTGCTTCATCACCCGCAAGCTCCCGATTGGAAATACCTGCAAAAAAGACCTCAGACCTTTTTTGTCCTCCGGAAACCAAAGAACCTCTTACAACACTCGATACAAACGGCTGAAAGTTAACAGAACAACTAATGGTTCCTCCGGGGCCGAAATTTGATTCATCCAATAAGGTATTTCTTAACGACGCCGCATAATCCTCCTCAAAATACACATTTGGAGTAAATCCGGTTAACGGCGCCGGGTTTCTTGACGAGTTAAAACCTGATACTCGAATGTCGGCTGCCTGGGCTTCTGCCGAGCTTGCAAAAAGAAGAAATAGACCATAAATTGTCAGAGGTAAAGCTTTAAAAATAAATGATAGGCTTTGTTTCACACCTTTTAGTTTATTAAAAAGCCCTCTTTGCCAAAATGCAATATCCAAATTATTCCCAAACCCGAATTTCCAATCATTAGCTTCGTACTCTTCTCCGAAGCTAACTTGAAGATAAACTTTATTTCTTTTTTTAAAAACAGCTTTTGGACTATAATTAGGGAATGTCAGGGGTAGTAGCTGCAATTTACTCTTCCTTTTTCCTTGCCCTTTCTCAGGCTTCTTTAAAGAAGAGTTATCGAGAGTTAGCTCCTTCTGTTGCCTTCTTTTTTGACGCAACTTTCGGCTTAATCCTCTGGATACCGCTCGCGATATTTTTTGGAATCAAGCTAGCCCTTTTCAAAGAAGTGCTTCTCTACGCCATTCTCTCTGCCATTCTTTCCGAAGCCTTAGTTTTTTACTCGCTATCAAAAGGCCAACTAAGCATCACAACAATTCTCATCGGAAGCTATCCCATATACACCATATTATTTTCCTACTTAGTAAACAATGAAGTGCTAACCCCTCCCTTAACAGCTTTTGTTGGAATAACAATTTTCGGCACTTTAATTTCCTACCTACCATCCAAACTCAACAGGAAAGAACTAAGAAAAAGTGGAGCGATCCTTTGGCCTGTCGTTGCGGCAGTTGCTATTGGCTTATCAGATACTTTATCCAAAAGAGTTATCAACAAAACAATGGATTTTACTTTTCTTTTCGCACTAGCACTAGTCCAAGTCCCTGTAGCTTTGGTTTATCTAAATCTCGAAAAGCAAAATATTTTAAAAGAACTCAGCGAAATTAAAACCAAAACCTACGATTACAAAAACGCTATTGCTGGTTCACTTTTTAATATAATAGGTACAGGGCTTTTGTGGATTGCGTTTTCAAAAACACTCGCCTCCATTGCATCCCCTATAACAGCAACAAGTGGAGTCTTAGTTATCATCATTTCACTTTTATTTCTTGATGAAAAAATTTCTTGGAGGCAGTTCCTGGGTATCTTGTTCGCTTTTGTAGGTATAATTGGGATAGCAGTTAACGTTTAAACCATTATGAAAAAACAAATATTAACTTACTCAGGAAAAGTGGGTTTGCTGAGAGTAACCAAAAATTCTCTGCGAGCTAAAGGTGAAATACTAATTTTTGAAACAAGTTACTCTTCTTTGAATGCAATGTTTACTAAAAAACAAGCAGAAGAAATCAGAAATGAATTTATAAATAAAAAAATAAAAATTAGAGAACTTACAAATCAGGCTTATCATGAACCATATACTGAGATTGAAGGTTATCACGAAAAAGTAATGAATATTCGATACATAAGCCCAAACAAGCTTAAAATAAACATGGAAACTCTCATTTACAACAACGTAGTTACAATTTATGAAGCCAAAAAGGACGGTTTCTGTCTGGAAATTTACAGCAAAGAGCTCGCAGACCAACAACGACAGTTATTCGAGTTTGTTTGGAAACAAGCCGACCGCCCGATTATAGGTAGGGGAGGACGAACATCTATTTCCTGAGAGCTAATTTGAAAACAAATTTATAGCCCAAACTTTAGTCTTTTGTATTCATCAAGAATTTTTTCGGCCCAATAAGAGTAATCGCAAGGTTTCTTGAAAACATTACCTTTTGATATTTTGTCTATATCTAAAGATACCTTATCTCCCAGTTTGTCTTTAGCTTTTATAAGAAATGATATTCCAACCTTCTTTGATTGGCGAGCCAAATAGAAAGCCGCACGATAAAGATCAGCTATCGCATCGGATGTAGAATCGTATTTATTCAACGTCATATCTTTTCAAAATACGTTTTGACTATACTATGAAATTTATTGCGAATTTCTTTATCTAATATTTCCAAGTTATCATTACCTAAACCAGGTCTTAGATTAAGTACAGCAGTTGTATCAATTTGATTATCATTTAAATTAATCCCTCCTCCCCAAATATTATCTTGTCTTGCACCTTTATCAAGTAAAATTTTCTCACCATCCGCGTGAAGTTTTCCTCCAGCAACAATCCAGGCATTTTCGATGTCGACTGTAAGCTTAATATAATCACCATATTTCTTTCGGAGACTTAGAATCTCATTGTTTGTCAATTTCTTGTCTATAAATTCCACAATCAAATTGTACCATTATTTCATACTGGAGCTAATTTGAAGACAAACTTTTATGAACTACCACGGCTTTAGCCATTGTATCCTCGGCTTCGCCTTCGGCGAGTTCGTGATCGTTCAATTCACCCACGGGTAAAACCCGTGGTGCTCTTGAACAATCATAGATTTTTTTTCAAGATAATACTCAGGAATTTTGAAGTAAGTTCCTTCACCCACTATCTTAAACCCATACTTTTTAGCAAGAGTCAACATCTTTATATTTTCTTTTTGAACGATTGTATTAACTTTTTTAAATTTAGTATTTTTTCTAGTCCACTCCAATCTATACTCTAAGAGTATTTTTCCTAAACCTTTTCCTTGATATTTTTTTAAAACCCCCCAAAGAACCAAGATAACCAATAGTTGGATCATTATTATTTTCTCTTCTAACCAACCCCATAGCGATTAACTTTCTGTTTTTAATTAAAAGAAATACTCCTGAATCAAAACTGCTGTGTTTTTTAATTAAATCAATAAAATACTGAATGTTTTTTCTTCTTTCAGTATTGAAAACAACCCCGTACGTCTTTGGGTTCTCTTTAACTAGCTGTAATCTTAAGTTACGTAAAGCCTCAGCGTCGCTTACTTTTGCCTTTCTTATCTTTATCTCTTTAAACATTCGAGGAAATTTTATATGATACAGGTAATGAAAATCAAAGATTCATTTAAAGAAACTTTTAAAGATGTTAAAAATGTCCTTGTAGTCCTTGCGCATCCAGACGATATGGAAATAAGTTGTGGAGGGCTTATTATAAGACTTATTGACAATGGGGTCCAAGTCCGTCTAGTAGCAACAACCAATGGCGGCAAAGGAATGAAAGACAAAAAAGGATTAAAAGAGGAAGAGTATGCAAAACAGCGCGTCGCTGAACAGTTTAAGGCAGGAAAAGTCTTGGGAATAGAAGAGGTAGAAAATTTCAACCTGGAAATTCCCGACGGAGAACTTGAAGCGAGTGTTGAAAATATTGGGAAAATAGCATTTCATATCCGCCAATTTAAACCCGATCTCGTAATAACTCATAATCCCGATAACTGTATCATTGAATTCTTCAATCGAAGCACTTGGGTCAACCACCGCGACCATAGAAACACTGCTTTAATCACAATCGATGCGGTTTACCCCTACTCAAGAGATCGAGGATTTTTCACCAGCCAATTTGAAAAAGATAAATTAGAACCTCATACAGTCAAAAAACTATTGCTGACCGACTCCTACACAGCAGCATCTGTTAAATTTTTTGCTATAGATAATTATCTTTCAAAAAAGAAGATCGCTTTACAGCAACATTTAACAGCTTTCGACCCGTCTGATGCAGATGATTATTTGCAGGAAAACAAATTTGAAAACGGCTACTATGAACCTTTAGGTTTTTACGAAGTATACTAATCTCTCCTAATTCCGAAGCTTATTTGAAGACAAATTATTTTTCTGGGTCTTTATATGGATATCAAAACTAATCCACTCACAATGGTCAAAATCCCAATCATCTTATTTTTATCAATCTTTTCTTTTAAAAATACTTTAGCTAAAAGCACAGATACCAATGCAAAGGCACTGCCAATTGGAGCAACTACGGAAGCTTGTGTCCCCGCCACCCCAAATGAATAGCTGAAAAATCCGCCAATATCAAAAAGTCCGATTAGTAAAAGTAACTTTAGAGGGAACTTTGTTGATTTTGGAATAAACATGCCTTTGGAAAATGATATATAACCTACTAAAAGTAATAGGACGAAAAATCTAAAGACAAATGCAGGTAAAAACCATCCCAGTTCTTTAGTGACAAACACTAGAAGGAAAAGAGATGTTCCCCACCCCAGCATAGCAATAACACCTTCCTTAACACCAATAAGCAAATTTACCTTTTTTGATTTTACAAAATCCGAAATATTTATAGAAAGCATAACTATACCAATAACAATCAACCCGATCGCCAAAATCTGAAAAGTGTTTAGCGATTCTTTAAAAAAGATTACGCCAAGTATTGCAACCACCAAACCCCAAGCAGCTCCCACAGGTGAAACTAACGAAACTTCAGCTTTTTCTAGACCCTTATAAAAAGCAAGATAAGCTACTACTTGTAGAATCGCCACTATAATTAGAAGTGGAATATTTTGAAAAATAGAATTAAAAACAAAAGAATTATAATTAAGAAGAAAATAGCCCACACCAACTAGAAATCCAAACAGCTGCATCCAAAAAAGAGTTAAAACATTTCCCTGTTTACGAGACGCCAAAGCAGCCAAAAAAATGGCCGTTCCCCAAAAAAACATGCTAAGTATACCCGCAACAACTCCCATAACCAAATCTCCGTTGTAGTTTACCACTCAGACAAATGAAATCCTATCAAGTTTCATTTAGTAATAAGCTCACTTGTAGGAATAACTCGATTTTTTGTCTTTTGGAAAACCTGTGAGAAAAAGATATCCCTGCCAATCACCCTCAAGAGGTACCGTTTTGAGTTTCAATGAGGAGATAAAATTTCTCCAAGCCAAAAAATTAGAACCAAAAGGCCTATCGTGGTAGTAATATAAACGAGAAAGAAGCGCTCTTTATTTTTTAAAATTGCGACAATCCCTGTAAAGAAAGCCAACACACCTGAAATTCCCATAAGTAAAGCCGGAATGGCAAGAATGGGGTTGTCAAAAAATGTTTCCCCTCCCTGCTGACCAGAAGTAGCAAGAATTCGAATCATCAACAATAAAACAAAAAAGGCCATCATTAATACGACCGACCATTTGCCAAACCTAGTTTCGGGCAGAAAAGTTATTTTAATCATAAGGTTTCCATATCTTACCCATCCTCCAACAACACAAACGCATCCTTATCCCCATCCAGACAAAAGTGTCCACCGCGCCTTTAAAGTTGTGAACTACAATCAATTTAAACAATTGTAGTTTACCTGCTTGTGGCGAATTCAAAGCTTATAAATTCTGATAATACCCAATCGTTTTTTTCAATCCTTTTTCCACTGTAACTTTTGGTTCCCATTTGAGAATCCTTTTGGCCTTTGTTATGTCAGGTCTTCTTTGTCTGGGATCATCTACAGGACGCGGTCTAAAAACAATCTCAGATTTTGAACCGGTCAGTTTTTTAATCTTTTTAGCCAAATCTAAAACTGAGTGTTCTTCTGGATTTCCCAAATTAAATACTTCTCCTTTTATCAATCCGTCTGTAAACATTACTTTTTCAATTCCGGAAACTAAATCTGAAACATAGCAAAACGAACGGGTTTGATTACCGTCGCCGTAAACGGTTAAAGGCTTACCTGAAAGTGCTTGGTTTATGAAGTTACTTACAACCCGCCCATCGTCTTTTTGCATTCTTGGACCATAGGTATTAAAAATTCGAATTATTCGAGCATCAATCCCGTATTTATGAATGTATATATAGGTCATAGTTTCCCCAAATCTTTTGCTTTCGTCGTAACAGCTCCGTGGCCCAAAGGAATTGACATTTCCCCAATATGTTTCTTTCTGGGGATGCTCAAGTGGGTCTCCGTAAACTTCGGACGTTGAAGCAAAAAGAAAGCGAGCTTTATTGTGTACGGCCAATCTCAATATATTAATAGTACCAAGAGAGTTAACCAATACTGTTTCTTCGGGACGGTTCTGATAGTCTATAGGCGATGCAGGGGATGCAAGGTGAAAGATATAATTAATATTTCCCTCCCCGACTTTTTCCTTTACAACGTCTTGTTTTATAAATTTAAAGTTTTTGTTCTTCCTCAAGTGATTAATATTTTTTTCGGAACCAGTTATCAAATTATCAACACAAACAACTTTCAACCCCCTTTTAATTAACGTGTCACAAAGATGACTTCCAATAAAGCCTGCGCCTCCAGTTACTAGTACTTTCTTCTTCCCCATATTTTAAATTTAACTACGCTGATATGAGAATTCAATTCGACAAGGTGGTACGGGGTAAATCCAACTCAGCCTGTTATAAGAACTTTTTTCATTGACAAACCTATTATATCTTCTTTTTCAGCCTTCTGCCGTGCTAAACTGAGTCTACATAATATATGGAAAATGTATCCAACCAAAGTATATGGGGAGACGAGGGATTTTCCGCCATCCTTTCAATGAAATCCCTTCCCGAGATTATAAAAATAATCTCTCGTGATACTTCTCCACCTCTTTGGAACATCTTTGAGCATTTAGTTTTTCAAACTCTTGGAACTGATGAAATTTATATTCGTGGTTTGGCTTTCACTTTTTTTCTGGGAGCCGTTTTCTTCACTTACAAAATTGGTTCCTTCCTTTTTAACAAAAGAACAGGTTTTTTGGCAGCTATATTGACCTTTCTTAATCCCTTTTTCTTTAGCTATGCCTTTGAGGGGCGAATGTACTCGATTTTAGCATTAGGAGTTACTTCCTCGATGTATTTTTTTCTAAAAAAAATGTGGAAAAGCTACGTTTTAGCAACCCTTTGGGCATTATACTCTCATCACTTTGCCTTCTTTGCGCTCTTTGTTCAAGGAATATGGTTTTTATACGATTTTTTATTTGGCGAGAAAAAAGTTGCCCAAAAAATGTTTAAAGCTTTCTTAACTATCGGAGTCGCTTACACCCCATGGCTTTTACCTTTATATAGACAAACAAAAATGGTTGGTGGCGGATTTTGGCTCGGGAAGCCCGATTCTAAAAATTTTATAGGACTTGTCTTTGACTATCTAGCAACAGGAATAAGAAGCTCTATTAAACTTCCCTTTATTGATATCAAAATTTCAATCCTTGCCCTTCTTTTAGTTTTTATAAGCTTACTTATCAAAAATTGGTTTGAAAATTACAAAAAAACTTTTTTTCTTTTATCCTGGTTTTTAATCCCGATTATCGCAACTTGGACCATTTCCCAATACTTTCAGTCAATTTTTTTTAACCGCTATCTTCTCTATAGCATCCCTGCGGGCATGCTTCTCCTAGTTTCAAATAGACAGAAAGCTTCAAACATAGTCTTTGCCTTCTTGATCATCATCTTTGCCATTGTCGACTATAACTACTTCACCCATCCAGATAAACTCCCCTTTAAAGAGTATGCCAGCTTTATAAAACAAAATAAAAGAGAAGGAGATTTCTTAATTAATTGGAATTCTAAATCCCATCACCTTTGGGAAACAAAATATTACGGAATTCCAGCACCTATTTATATTTCTGAAGGAGCTGGTAATCTTCCCTTCTTTGTTGGCACGGCCCTGATGGAAGAAAAAGATATTATCAGAAAAATTCCAGATTCAGCGAAAAGAGTTGGAGTGATAACCAGTGGACCTATTGATGAAATTTCACTACCCGGATATACTGAAGTTGAGGTTAAAACTTTCGAAAGATTAAAATTTATCTTATATGAAAAAGGGTAAGAGTGTTCTTGATATTTTCAACGTCCCAATCTGGCTTTTTGTCTTACTTCTAACTGTCTTTGTTTTAAGAATTCCCTCTTTTTTCGAACCCTATTCATACGGGGATGAAATGATTTATCTTACTTTAGGTGAGGCAGTCAGACAGGGCGTACCACTCTATAAGGGAATTTATGATAATAAACCTCCGCTTCTTTATCTAATAGCCTTTATCTCAGGAAATCTCTTCTGGTTTAAAGCAATTCTTGCTCTTTGGCATTTAATTACGGTTTTTATCTTTTTCAAACTTACAGAATTTCTATTTTTGGGAAAGAAAAATTCTCAATTAATTGCAACAACCATCTTTGCACTCTTTACCACTTTACCCCTTCTTGAAGGAAACATAGTAAACGCGGAGCTTTTTATGATTCTTCCTACAATTGCGGCTTTCTATATCCTTTTGACAAAAACTCCCAGTTCCAAAAACTTAGTTTTTTCGGGTGTACTTTTTTCCATTGCAACTCTTTTTAAAATACCTGCAGCATTTGATCTAGCTGCAATTGTTTTTTTCTGGCTTATCTCAGCCAAAAAACTGAACAAGAAAAATTTGAAGAAAATTTCCCTTAGTATTTTTTATTTATCTGCCGGTTTCATAACACCTATACTTTTAACCTTTATCTGGTACTTCTTGAAAGGGGCATTAACTGAGTATCTTTTTGCAGCCTTTTTCCAAAACATTGGCTATCTATCTAGTTGGAGACCCGTAGGTTCTCAAGAACCATTCTTTCTAAAAAATGCCCCGCTTTTTACCAGGGCATTAATAGTGCTCTTACTGCTTTCAGCTCTTTATTGGAAGAAAAAAGTTGTTTCTCCAAATTTTTCCTTTATTTGTGCTTGGCTTTTTTTCTCACTTTTTGCCGTAACACTCTCTGAACGTCCCTACCCTCACTACCTTATCCAATCAGTTGCCCCCATCTCACTTCTTAGTAGCATCCTTTTTACCTTTACAAATCTGGAGCAAGTTCTTGCCATAATGCCCCTGACTATTGCCGTTTTTGCACCTTTTTACTTCAAGTTCTGGTATTACCCTACACTTCCTTATTATATTCGCTTTGCTAAATTTATTTCCAAAAATATTTCTCAGGAAGAATATTTCTCAAACTACGCTAGCCATATCCCAAGAAATTATAAAATAGCAACCTTTTTAAAATCGTCTTCCCAACCTGATGAGAAGATTTTTGTCTGGGGAGATACTTCCAACATCTATGCGTTAAGTCAACGTCTACCACCAGTAAAATATGTTGCAGATTATCACATCAAGGACTTTTCTAATGAGGAGGAGACAATTAAGGCCTTAAGATCTAATCCTCCCTCGTTTATAATAATCCTTCCGGATGCTTCTCCTTTTCCTCAACTTAATAATTTTTTAATTTCAAATTACGGACTGGTTGAAACTATAGACAGTGCCAAAATATGGAAACTCCTCAATTCCCAAGTCCGTTCTTTGCTAACCTCATAATTCCAGCCAGCCTAAGGCACCCAAAATTTGCTAAAATTATGTAAAATCAATAATTTAAAATTAGGTATTCAATTTATAGAAAATTAAAAGGTGCTTAAGCTATGGTTAATAAAAGTTCTTTTTTTAAACAAAAAATTAAAACTTCCAAAATTTACAAACCGAGAAAAGAAGATTTAGAAAAAATTCCTCTGGCCAAAATGGCTTACTTTTCCTTAATCTTATCTATCTTAAACATACTCATTGTCCTAGTTTCACAAAATAACCTGCCGCCAGAAGTACCGTTATTTTATGGGTTGGCAAGAGGACAAGAACAACTTGCAAGCGCAATCAAACTTACTCTCCCAGCGATTATTTCAATTTTTATTATTATCATAAATTTTATCCTTACCACCTTTACAAAAAATAGATTTTTACAACAGGCACTTATTTTAACAGGTTTTGCCGTCAGTTTCCTTTCACTTATTACGATAGTTAAAACAATATTGCTTGTGGGAAGCTTTTAGAAAGGTCAAAAAGATGAATAACTTTCCCAAACTCATAATATTCCCGGCCTTTGTTTCAGCTTTTATCTCTTTTTTTTCTACACCTTTGGTAATAAAGATTGCTAAGAAATTCGGCCTGATTGATGATCCCAAAAAACATAAACATCCCAAGGTAATTCATACTTATCCAACTCCCAGAGCCGGAGGACTTGCAGCCTATTTTGGAGTCTTGGTTGCCTCTTTAATTTTTCTTCCCCTAGACAAACATCTACTGGGAATACTTCTGGGCGCAAGTATTATAACTCTTGTCGGAATTTCAGATGATAAACTCGATTTAAATCCTTATTTAAGACTTCTTATCCAATTTACGGCTGCCTCTATTCCTATTGCCGCAGGAATCGGCATATCTTTTATTACCAATCCTTTTAACGGAATTGTTGACCTTTCTCAGCCTCAAATAAATTTTTATCTTCTGGGTGAAGCCCGGAGTATCTGGCTTGTTTCTGATATATTCGCCCTTTTTTGGATTGTCTTTATGATGAATATCCTCAACATGGGAGCCAAAGGAGTTGATGGGCAACTTCCCGGGATCGTTGTCGTCGCTGCGGTAACAATTGCAGCTCTTTCATCAAAATTTTCAGCGGATATTACTCAATGGCAAGTAATAATTCTTGCCTCTATTACGGCCGGAGCCTACCTTGGTTTTTTACCGTGGAATTTCTATCCTCAAAAAATTATGCCTGGTTTTTCTGGGTCAAGCCTGGCAGGATATCTTTTAGCAATTTTATCTATTCTTTCAACCACAAAGGTGGGAATATTAATGGTAGTATTGAGCGTTCCAATAGTTGATACAGGTTATACTATAATAAGACGAGTGTTTTCGGGAAAATCACCTGTCTGGGGCGATAGGGGGCATCTGCACCACAAACTTCTCGATGCGGGATTCAGCAAAAGACAAGTTTCATCCTTTTACTGGTTAGTTAGTGCCTTTCTAGGAATAATTGCTCTTAATTTGAATACGTCTTACAAGTTATATACAATTCTAGGAGTAATCGTCTTTGTTGGTGGATTACTTTTATGGCTAACTTATCGGCCAAAATCTTAAACTCTAAAATGCAATTGTTACTTGAACTGATAAAAGTGGCCAGACCCATTCATTGGATAAAAAACCTGGCGCTTTTTGCGGCTTTGATTTTCACTGGAAAACTTTTTGAAAGCACTCATTTTAGCAAAACTCTCTTTGCATTTATTTCCTTTAATCTGGCGACTTCAGCTGCCTACATCTTTAACGACCTTCTTGACGCAAAGGAAGATCGACTCCATCCTATCAAAAGATTCCGTCCCATCGCCTCTAGGAAACTACCCACTTTTTTTGCATTAGTGGCTATATTTGCTTTTATCTCTTCTTCACTTTTTATAGCAGATAAGCTTAACTCACTTTTTTTCCTGACAGTATCGGGGTACCTTTTTCTTCAAACTTTTTACAGTCTGGGTTTAAAAAATATACCCATAATTGACATATTGATTATTGCCGCTGGATTTATAATCCGGGTTTACGCAGGTGCATTTGTAATTAATGCCCATCTTTCTGTCTGGTTTTTGCTTTGTGTTATATCTGTGGCTCTTTTCTTGGCCTCGGGCAAAAGAAGGGCCGAACTCGGAAGTATTTCTTCAGCCAAGGGAATAACCAGAAAAAGTCTTTCCAAATATACAGACACCCTTCTTGACTCTTACGTTACCATGTTTGCCAATGCTACCTGGATGAGCTGGGCCTTGTTTACCTTTTTTGAATCTCCTCCTGCCTCCATTCCTGTTTGGATATTTTTAGCAGAAATATCAAGAACAACAACTATAAGTAAACTCTTAATGTCAACCATCCCATTGGTCATTTTCGGAATAATGAGGTATCAGGCGTTAATTTTTGAAAATCGAAGCGAAGCGCCTGAAAAGCTCCTTCTTACTGATAAAGCCTTAGTTTCCTCAGTCATTCTTTGGACAGGGCTAGTTATCTGGATACTTTACGGAGGAGTAGCACATACAACTTACTAGTAAATACTTAAGTATATTCAAACTTCATCAACCCGACGGGTTAATTTGTTTAAACAACCTGTTACCTCCTTTTAAATCAAAAGAAAAATTAAGCTCCATTTAAGAAACTACGGGATATCTAGTATAATCTCTAATATGAAAACGGCTTGGATATATTCTAAAAAAA
>MGGC01000036.1:2510-18225 GCA_001792215.1 Candidatus Woesebacteria bacterium RIFCSPHIGHO2_01_FULL_38_10 | reverse complement strand
CCCAATCTATCCTACCACCAAATCCCAAGATTCTGGGAAAAAGTTCAAAAGATAGACAACACTTGCATTCCGATAAAAACCGATGAAAAACTTACTAATAAAGTTAAAAATCTTGTTAACGACAAAAACTTTCCCTTACCTAACTACGACAAAGTTAGAAATACATGGGAGAAAGCTCAAAACGAAATTGTATCAACAATTGAAAATTTCATACCACAAAAAGGAAAAGCAATTAAAAGCATTGCAATCTATCCAACATTATTTGGTACAAACACTTCATTTAATATACCAAAATCTTACCCGGCTGATTTTTCTCTTTGGCTTCGGGAGGATCAAGACATTCATGCAATCACGGAAGCACTTATTAGTTCACTTACAAGAACCGATTTAACTAAAAAATTCGATGGAACATGGAGCGAATCAGAACTTTTAACCGACTGGTTACTAACTGAATCAATTCTTGCCAAGGTACTAAAAAAATACCAAGCAAAAACCAACTGGACCCCAACAATAAAACAAGTCCGATATAAACAAAAAGCAAAACTTATAAAAGTCTCAGAGGATTTCTACAAAAAACTGGGTATCTCACAAAGCCAAAAAATATTCTCTCTTAACGGCAAAATGCCAGAAATTTATGGCAAGACAGCTAAATATTTAAGTCAGCGTGAAAGAGAAATTCTGACGCTTTTAATTAGAAAAAGTGGGGAAGTAGCAAGCTATGACGAAATTGCAGAAATAATTTTTGCAAGCGAAGAAGCTTACAGTTTATATACAATCTCAAAAACCATGCAAAGACTGCGGGATAAACTCGAGATAAATGGGGTTTCCAGTAACTGCCTTCAAACCCAAAGAGGGAAAGGGTATATTTTTAAAAGTTAGCACTTAACAACCACCCACTTCTCCCTGCTTTTTCTTGGCTTTGCCTCGACCCTGCTTTCTCTTTTTTTCCGCCAGTTCGAATAAAGCTATTTTCAGACCACACCTATTTTTGCTGAGACGAAGGTTTATAAACTCTACGCGCCCGGCCTAAAAAAACCCTCTCTCCTCCTTCCCGAAAACGGACCATACCGAGAAAATTATCATCTGGGTTATTTGGCAATCTAGTAACAGGTTTTAAAGAATAAGTACTCTCCACCTTGTCACCAAGTCCACTCTTGCGAACAGTTCGAGGATTAAGTACTGTTTCGCCGACAGGTACTTTACATGCTTTAACTTCCTCTAACTCTTCAACTGCTTTTAAAAAATCATCATAAGAGCCAAATTCTCGAGCCATGTTAAATCACCCCCTTCTAAAAAAAACGAATTTTCAACATTATCCTATAAGATGGAATAATTATCTTGACCGGAGTTTGACCAAGCTGAGCTTGGTTCAACTACATACTGATCTTGCCTGCCCAAGGCAAAGTAAAAATAAACTAAGGTGTAGTCGTGGGTTTGGGAGTGGGCGTTGGTGTAACGCTAATCTTTAATTTGCTAGTGGGCGTTGCACTTGGAGTAGATATTTTATCTTTAGCCTCTTCCTCTTCAACTTTTCGAGCATATTGATTGGAAATCCAACCTTCCTTTCCCTGCTCATAGGCAATCTTAAACCAACCTGTTCTTTCATCAATGGCAAGTAAGTCATAAATCTCTCCCGGCATAACTTTAGCAATTTCCTCTCCCAACGTTGATGGTTCCTTTCTTACTCTTAAAAATCCTGTAGAGGTTGATAGTATTTCTACTTTAGGACCTTCTTTCTTTCCCTTTTCTTCAGGCAACTCCGCAGGCTCTTCTTCCTTTTCTTCCTCCTTTTTAGCCAATTGAACCAAAGCGGTTAATTTATAGCCTGCATGGGTTTTAACTTTGACATATCTTTCAAAATAACCGCTGGTGCTTAAGACCAGCGTGTGCTCTCCGGGAAGGATATCAGTAATTTTATGAGGGGTAATATACCTTTGGCTCCCGTCAAGCGAAAGTTGAGCCGAATCCGGAATAGATAAGACAATCAAACTTGCCTCATCTTTACCCTCCTTCTCAAAAGAGATCATCTCTCCTGAAGATGTTTCATCTAACTCTCCAAAATCCCTTTTTACTACTGTCTCTATTCCAGTGATCAAATTTACCTTTGTTTCATAAAAAGCCAAAGGCTTCTCAAATGATTCAGGTACCAGTTTAAGAGTAATTTCACCGGGATTTCTCGTCTCCCTATATGGCGTTCTTCCTACCTGTACAGCCTCAATAAAAACACTGGAAGGGGGGTTCGTTTCAATGTAAATTCCAGCTACTTTGGGTTTAAGATAACCAATAAGAAAAAAGCTAAAGCCTATAATTAAAATAATTAATAAAAAGACCAAAGCAAAAAGTCTAACTTTTCTCACGAGAGCCAAGTTTAGCAAAAAAGTTTGCTCCTGACAACTTGACTCATCCTTATTAAATTATCAGTTAGCAGTCAAACTGCCGGAGTGCTAAACCTTCGGGCCGGCAGCTATAGTAAAAAAGGTTGCTGATCCGGGGTTTCTGGCCAGAAGGAAGTGAGAAAAGTGGTTAATTTAATAAGAAAAGATCCTATAAGGTCGCTTTTTGCCTTGCCAAAAAAGATAACAGTCAAAGCAAAAAGTAAATCCATTACTGAATTTGAACAGTCAAACCTCTAGAGAGTCTTAGTTAGAGTATTGTCTTTAATTTCTTTTGGAGTAAAATGAAAAGTATCTCCTGATCCGGTGGCGAAGTGGAAACGCGGGTGTCTGCAAAACATCTATGCGCGGGTTCAATTCCCGCCCGGATCTCCAAGTCTCTAAAATTTGCCTTTTTATCTTCAATTTGCTAGAATACTCTTTATAGGTCTCGCAAAGTGCGAGGCTTTTTTGGTGGCTTTAAGTTTCTTTAGCCACACCCACTCCTCACTGGGAAAACGTGAGGGATATGGTACACCTTCCTATTAATCTGTTTACACGACATCGTCTTGATTTACGTTTGGTAAAAAGGCGAGAAGATTCTAATTCCCCCATCATACCCAACCTCAGTACAGTCTTACGAACAAGAAGTGGGAACAAAATCTCAAGGTTCTTTAGACATGTTTTCGAACATAAGAAGATAAAAAAACTTATTGGCACAAACTTAGCCTTAATGATATTTACAGCAAACCTGATTGATACAAGTACAGATAAAAGCTTCAATAACGAGGAAATCAATTTAAGAGAGGTTCCTCTTATTCTGACAACGGAAAAAACTGTTCAATACCCTCTTAAAGAGATAAAAATTTCCCAAGGATACAAATTCTATCATCCAGGAATAGATTTTGACGGAATCACTGGAGATGAAGTTTACCCGATTATGAACGGAAGGGTCAGAGAAATAAATTATTCAAAACTGGCTTATGGCAATGCTGTTTTAATCGACCATGAAGGCAATTTTTCCTCTCTTTATGCCCATTTATCCCAAATCGATGTAAAACCAGGCCAAGAACTTAGTAAGTCAGACACCATCGGAAATGTCGGTTCAACTGGTTTTGCCTCTGGAGATCATCTGCATTTAGAAATCCATAAAAACGGAAAACCTATCGACCCCTTAACCGTTCTTCCTTAAACATACTTATCAGACTTCCCCACTAGGAGCGTATTGGATTACATATATTCATCTAAATCTATCTTCGGTAATTCGCTAAATAACTTTGTTATCTTCAGTTTTCTTACCCACTTATTAAGATAACCCTCATCTAGATTTTCCTTTTGTATCTGATATATAAATGCAGCATCTACTAAATGTTCTTCTATTCTAGATTGTTTATACCAAGTGAGTTTATTAAGGATCGTATCTTCGGCAGTTGCGATTGACATAAATCGATCTAAAAGTTTGACCTTTTTTCTTCTGGCAAAACGGCTTTCATCAAATGCGTTATTTTTTAATAACCAGAAATCAAGCTTTAGTGTTGTAGGAAGGTGGACAATATTAAACAAATCTTTTTTTCAATCGCCTCCTTTATACTATCCGTTTGTATAAGATACTCGAAAGATAATTCCCTAAAGGCTTTGAGAACCCTGAGAATATCTTTGTTTTGCAGTTCGACAACAAAGTCTATATCACGGGAAGCATGGGGTCTTGCGTAATAGATAACACCCCAACTACCAGTAATCATAAGGAAGTTATTGACTTAAGAAGTTGTGCTTGATCCGTTTCTAGCATTAGTCTGATTTTTACCTTCTTTGTTAACTCTTCTTACAAGTTCTGACCACTCCATTGCAATTCTTACTTTCCTATCACCAGACACTTTTGCACACTGTTTCGATAAAAAAGAGATGTTTTTTGCATGTTACCTAGTATTAATCTGACTGACAGTTTAGCACAATAAAGGTTATATTAAAGAAGGAATTGGGTACTTAAATTAGTCTCTGCTCGAACAATGGAAGGATTATCAAAAAGTGGGCTGGGCAACAACGGATCTGGGACACGCTGTATGTACAAGAGGTCAGATAAATTTTTTTCTTAATCTGAAATAGGTTTTATCATTTCGGTATAAACCTTTTTGTTACGCACAAATCACCTTCTGGTAAAACAAGAAGAAGCTAAAGTTTAGTAATCCATCCCTCCCATAGCTGGATTAGGAGCCGCTTTCTTTTCTTCAGGTATATCGGTAATAAGCCCTTCTGTTGTTAACACCATCATGGCAACTGAGGCTGCATTTTGAAGCGCAGAACGGGTTACTTTTAAAGGATCCAAAATTCCAAACTTGGTCATCGAACCAAAAGACCCAGTTAACGCATTAAACCCAAAATCAGACGTCTTTGATTCCTGGATCTTTCTTAATACAAATCCATCATCTTCACCCGAGTTTTTAGCCAGCCAGCGGACTGGCTGCTCCAAAGCCACTTCTACAATATCAACTCCTACTTGCTCATCATCACTTTCAACTTTAAGTGTATCAAGCGCCTTTCTGGCTCTAAGTAAGGCCACTCCCCCCCCAGGCAAAATTCCTTCCTCAATTGCCGCTTTAGTTGCGCCAACTGCATCTTTCACTCTTTCCTTTTTCTCATTCAACTCAATCTCTGTCGCTGCACCCACATTAACTTGAGCAACACCGCCGGAAAGCTTGGCTAAACGCTCTTCCAACTTCTCTTTGTCAAAATCTGAATCTGTATCTGCAATTTGTCTTTTCAGAAGGGCTATTCTTGTTTTTATCTTGGCCTTATCACCTTTACCCCCAATAATTCTGGCGTTATCCTTGTCCGCCCAAACTTTATCAGCTTGTCCCAAGTCAGCTATATCAATCGACTCAAAAGTTCGCCCAGCATCCTCACTAACAACAACGCCTCCTGTTAAGACTGAAATATCTTCAAGCATCTCTTTCCTTCTGTCACCAAATCCGGGAGCTTTAATCGCAAGGACATTAAAAGAACCTTTAAGTTTATTAACAACCAGTGTGGCTAGCGCTTCTCCTTCAACCTCGTCAGCAATAATAACTAAAGTCTTGGAAACCTTAACAAACTTTTCCAAAAAGGGCAAAAGTTCTTGAACCGAAGAAATTTTCTTATCGGTAAGTAAAATATAAGGATCTTCAACTTCTGCCTCCATTTTTTCAGGATTGGTAACAAAATAAGGAGACACATACCCGTGGTCAAATTCCATACCCTCCTTGTATTCAATATCAATGGTTAACCCCTTCCCTTCTTCAACCGTTACCACTCCGTCGCGCCCGACCTTATCTAAAGCTTCAGCTATTTTGGCTCCAATGGCAGAGTCCCCGGCTGAGATTGTAGCCACCTGTTCAATCTCCTCTCTTACCCTGATCGGCTTTGAAATTTTCTGAAGTTCTTTGACAACAGCCTCAACCGCCTTCTCAATACCCCTTTTTATAATCATTGGGTTGGCACCGGCTGTAATATTTTTCATTCCGGCTGAGGTTATGCTTTGAGCCAGAAGTGTGGCTGTAGTTGTACCGTCACCGGCTGCGTCATTGGTTTTGTCTGCGGCTTCTTTTACTAATTGCGCACCCATATTTTCAAACGGATCCTGAAGTTCGATATCTTTGGCAACAGAAACTCCGTCATGAACTATGTTTGGAGCTCCCCATTTCTTATCTAAAGCAATGTTTCTGCCCTTGGGTCCCAAGGTTGTAACCACAGCCTTTGAAACAATGTCAATACCCCTCATTAGGGCTTGTCTTGCTTCGTCTGAAAATTTCAGTTGTTTGGCCATAATACCTCAATCTACCACGGCGAGTATATCATCAAATTTTGCAAAAAGGTACTCGAGCCCGTCAATTTTTACCTCACTAGCCCCCCATTTTTTATAAATTACAATATCACCTTTCTTTGCCGGACTTTTTCTTTTTGCGCCCGAATCTGTAACCTCATCATCACTAACAGCAATAACCCGACCTTTTTGGGGTTTTTCACTTGCAGACTCAGGAAGATAAATGCCTGCTGAAGTTTTCCCCTCTTTTTCTAATGGCTCAAGTAAAAGATAGCCTGGGGTTGGTTTTATATTTAACTTCTTTTTTGCCACAATGTTTTTTAACCTATATTTTTAGCATTCAGTTTCTGCGAGTGCTATTTTAATAAAGCAAACCACTCTTTGTCAAGAGGAGAATAAACTACTTCAACCAAGTTGCGAACTATTCCTCCTGCCTACGCAGGCAGGACGGACAAGTCTGCTCACTCCTTCGCCAACCGTCTGGTACCTGGCCTCACTTCATTCCAACTGAGCTGGGTTTTCGGAAAGTTGGAATGAAACTAGAAATTCGTTAACTATCTATTAAACGTTTGATATTTACTCAAGATAGTTCTAATCTCCTGCGAGGCAGCTTCGAGTTTTTTGGGTGTTACGCCTCCAACTAAAACCTTTTCAAAAACTTTGCTTACTTGAGAGTTTATTCCCATCTCTCCATCAAAAGTTTCATCAGCCAAAAACCAGCTTTTGGCATTGGGGGCAAGAGCAACTACTGATCCGAAAATCAAATCTTTGACATAAAAATTTGCCGAGTCAAGTCTAGGGGAAAGTTTTTTCAATCCTCTAGAAAGCTTAATATTTTCATTAAGTTTCTCAAGTGATTCTTTTTTCGATAAATACTGTAAAAACCTCCAGGAGTTTTCTCTATTTACACTTTTCTCCCAGACAGATTGAACCCAATATGTTGCATACGAATAATCGGGATCTTGAGGTGCGTCCTTGGGAAGTTGTGGAAGTCGGACTGTTTTAAATTTAAGTTCTGGGTTGGTCTTGATTATTTTAAATGCGCTTCGTAAAGGACCGAAATACATAGCAACTCTTCCATCTGCAAAACCATCAGTTGAAGAGGGCAAAGTTTCGTTCCAAACACCCATCTTGGAAAAAGATCCAAAAAAGGAAAGCGCATCCTGAGCTAATTTTCCTATTGGATTTTTCAGATCCGTCTTGTTTTGTAAAAGCATTAAGGCAACAACTTCTTGCCAATGGTCAATATTTCCGGAAAACCCGATCGCGGCTCCAGATTGAACGATCTCTCTCCCCCTACCGAAAATTGTCAGGCTGCCTTTCCTGGAAGGATCAACCAGGTTTATGAAATCATCCCAGGTTCTTGGCGGAACTTTAGCTGCTGACAAAAAGATATTCTCATTGATAAAAAGAGTTAAAGCATCATATTCCAAGGGAATTCCTACAATTGCTCCGTTTAAAGTTAAATCAGAAGTAATAATTGGATGGAAAGTCTGTTCAAATTCCTTCTTTTCCATAATAGAAGGAGGAAGCTTGGCCAACTGGCTTGCAAACATCAAAGGCCAGCTGTTGTGAATTTCAAAAATATCAGGCCCTCTATTTTCTATCAAAGAATTTGTCAATTTTTCTCTATAATCCGCTTCGGATTGTTTGATATAAGTTATTCTTATGCCTGGATTTTCTTTTTCGTATGCAGAGACAAGAGGCACTATTTCTGTCTCATCAATAGTTAAACCCCACCAGACTATTTCCCCTTTTTTGCCAAAAAAAACTTCTTTTTTACCTCTGAGCCTAAACGTAAGAATAAAAAGAAGCGTAAATATTAATATGAAGATCAAGACAAATAATTTTTTTTTAGATGAAAACTTTGAAAATATCAGTTGAAAGAAAGCTGTTAATCTTTCTGACAAAGAAATTCCAATCTTTACATTACTTTCATCTGAATGAGAAACTTGTTGCGAAAAACCATCCTGGCCTGATGTCTCGGTTTTATCCATAATACTACTTAGCAAGACAGTCACCAAAGTCTGAAATCTTACCTTTATCTTTTTTCAATTCTAGTATACAGTAGCCGTTAGAAAATGAAAGAGAAATTACTTTTTAAAAAATATCCCAAAATTAGAATATTTATTGTATTTATTGCCACCCTCCCTCTTTTCTTCCTTTCATTTTTTTACCTCTTATATGAGGATAGAATTCTTCCAAACATCGAGTTTGCAGGATACAAAGTTTCTGGAAAAACCCGCATGGAAGCTGAAAAGTACCTTAAAGAAAACGTAAATGAGCCGGAGAAACTAATTCTAATAACGAACGATAAAAAATTTGACTTACTTTTAAGAGAAATTAACTTTAGTTTTGACTTTCAAGCTTCGGTAGATAGTGCCTACCAGGCAAAAAAAAACAGAGGGCTTATCAAAAATTTTATTAATCTTCCATTTTCAATTCTTAATAAAAAGGAGTTACCTCTAATTATTAATTTTAATAATCAAAGTCTTGAAGAATATTTATCTATTATTTCAAACCAGCTTGGTAAAGAACCTGTATATCCTAAAGCAACCTTCGAAGAAAATACAGTTTTTCTGAATAAAGGCAGTCCAGGAGAAAAAGTAGAAACGCTTAAATTAAAAAAGGAAATCGTAAAACGTTTATCCACAGCTAACTATACACCCGTCTTTATCCCCTTAAGAACAATTGACCCTAGGCTTTCAGATACAGAAGTGGAGGTTTTAAAGGAAAGGGCTGAAAAATTAATTGGTAAGAGTCTTACCTTCAATTATGAAGTTTACAATCTTTTGATTAAAGAAAAGGAGATATTTAGCTTTCTTAAAATTAATGATTACCAAGATGAAGAGATTAAAAAAATTATTGGAAAAACCTCTTCTCAAATAAATAGAGATCCGCAAAATGCTGTGTTCAGATTCGAAGGAGAAAAAGTCAAAGAATTCCAAGCGGCCAAAGAAGGGGTTAGGGTTGACACAGAAAAACTAGAGGAGCTTATTAAATTAAATATTGATAAACTGGAGAAAAGTGAAGAAAAAAATCTAAATTTAACCATACCTGTAAAAACTGCTTCTCCTTTAATTACTTTAGATGAAGTAAACAATCTTGGAATAAGAGAGTTGATTGGAAAGGGAAGTTCAAAATTCAAAGGTTCAATTGCCTCCAGAATCCACAATATTAAACTTGCCTCCTCAAAATTTAATGGAGTTTTAATCGCTCCGGAAGAAACTTTCTCTTTTAACCAAACTTTGGGAGATGTTTCCACTTTTACTGGCTATAAACAAGCGTATATTATCAAAGACGGACAAACCATTCTTGGCGATGGAGGCGGAGTCTGTCAAGTTTCAACTACCCTTTTTAGAGCTGCACTAGATGCAGGTCTCCCCATAACAGAAAGAAGACCGCACTCCTACAGGGTTAGTTACTATGAGCAAGACTCAGCCCCAGGGCTTGACGCAACCATCTACTCCCCAACCACTGACCTTAAATTTAAAAACGATTTTTCTAGACACCTTCTTATTCAAACAATATTTGAGGAAAAAACCCTAACTTTAACTTTTGAAATTTATGGAAGTAAAGACGGAAGAATAAGTAAAGTTACAAAACCAACCATAACTGATATTGTCCCTCCACCTGAAGACCAATACATAGATGACCCGACACTCCCCCTGGGGCAAATCAAACAGATAGATTATAAGGCTTGGGGAGCGAAAGTAAAATTTGATTACAGAGTTGAAAAGGATGGTAAAACAATTTTTGAAAAAACATTTTACTCCATTTACCAACCCTGGCAAGCAAAATTTCTTCGGGGAACAGGTCCTGTAATTTAGACAAGTAACGAAAATTATAATAACACCATCATTATGATCATTAAAAACAAAAATGAGATAACAGTTTGCGAAATTATAGAAGCTCTGGAAAAGGGCGGATTGGTGATTATGCCGACCGAAACCCTATACGGCGCGATGGTTGATGCAACCAACCCTAAAGCAGTCAAAAAACTAACCGAGTATAAAAATCGCCCCTTCGGTAAACCTTTTTCCGTTGCTGTTTCCAATCAAAAGATGGCCGAGGAATATGTCGTTCTCAACAAAACCGCAAGAAACCTTTACAAAACCTTTTTACCTGGTCCTGTCACTATCATTTCTAAGGGAAAGCACGAGGTTGCACAAGGAATTGAATCAGAAACAGGAACTCTTGGTATACGCATTCCTGATTATCCACTAATTTTAGAAGTCATTGAAAAAATGGGAAAGCCAATCACGGCTACATCCGCAAATGCAGCCTATCAAAAAAGGCCTTATAAAATTTCCGACATTTTGAAAAATATCTCTGACAAACAAAAGAAGTTAATCCATTTAATAGTCGACGCCGGTGAACTTCCCCATAACGAATCGTCAACGGTTATAGACACAACAATTGACGACCCGGCAATACTAAGACAAGGAGATATAAAACTGAAAGATAAAAACGAACTGTTATCTCGCAGTGAAGAGGCAACACAAAATATCGGAAAAGAACTTTGGCAGAAATACGAAAACTATCTAGGTAAAAGAGTTATCATCTTTGCTTTGGAAGGGCCAATGGGAGCTGGAAAAACTATTTTTACAAAAGGGCTGGCTCTGGCAATGGGAATAAAGGAAGAAGTGGTATCCCCCACCTACGATTTAGAACTTTCTTATCAGTCATCAGTTACCAGTCATCAATTAGTCCACATCGACGCCTGGAGGATGCAGACAGCTGATGAGTTAGAAAGCCTGGGTTTTGAAAATTTAATCAAAGACAAAAGGATTGTTGTTTCCATCGAATGGGCTGAGAAAGTTAGTGATGTCATAAGAAGATACGACGAAGAAGCAATAATAGTTTGGGTAAAAATTGCCTACGGAAAAGCTGAAAATGAGCGTCTAATTTCCTGGAGAATTTTGTAGATAATTCAAACTTCAAAATTAAAAATGCAAAATAACAATCTAAAATTAAAAATTCTAGCTATAGATACCTCTTGCGATGAAACAGCAGCAGCAGTAACCCAGGGAACGAAAGTGCTCTCTAATATTATCTGGTCACAGGCGTCCCTTCACGCAAACTGGGGAGGAATCGTCCCTTCGTTAGCCCAAAGACAGCATAATGAAAGAATTGGCTTTGTCATAAACAAAGCTCTCCAAAAATCCAAAATCCAAACATCGGGCATCAATGCTATTGCTGTGACTTGCGGACCCGGACTGGGTATTGCACTAGGAGTTGGCATAGAAAAAGCAAAGGGAATCGCCCGATTACACAATTTACCGCTCATTCCAATAAATCATGTAGAAGGTCATCTACTTAGTCCTTTTGCTAGGAAGAATACAAAGTATGAAGTTAGAAATTCGAAAAAATTGCAAAATCCTTCCTTTCCAGCTTTAGGACTGGTTGTCTCGGGGGGAACCACAGAGCTAATACTTATCAATAAAATCGGGAATTATAGAATTATGGCTCAAACATTGGATGACGCTTTAGGAGAGGCGCTTGACAAAGCCGCAAGGATGTTGGGTTTAGGTTATCCGGGCGGAGCCATTTTGGAAAAAATTGCCAAAGAAGGAAAGCCCTTTTCCTATAAACTTCCCATCCCAATGCTTGGCCGGGAAAAAGAAAAAAAGTTCAGCTACTCCGGTCTTAAAACAGCTCTTTACAAACTTATTGAAAAAGAAAAGCCTATTGATAGAAAAAAAATACAAAATTTAGCTTCCTCCTACCAGAACATCGCTTTTGAACACCTAATAAGAATTACTAAGATTGTTGTAAAAGAAGATGAAAAAATTAAAAGTTTATTAGTCGGCGGCGGGGTTGCCAACAACAATGAATTAAGAAAAAGACTAAGAAAAATGTCTAAAGAATTGGGCCTAATAATTTACTTTCCCTATACAAAAAAACTTTGTGGTGATAACGCTGCTATGATAGGAGTCGCGGCATATTTTAAATATCTTGAAGGAAAATTTGTTCAAATAAAGCGCCTTAATGCGGTCGACAGACTCCCTCGGGCAAAAATTGATAACCCCTTCTTAAACCTCCTGGGACGGGAAAATACCTCCGAACCTTGATCAATAAAAAAGCCAATTTATCCTTTTTATATTCAAATCTGTTTGTTTGCAAACGTGAAGTGTTGGGAAGTATTTGAGTATCTATTTTTAACCCAATTCTTTTTTTTTGATTTAAGCGGTGGTGTCCACTAAACCTTCCTAGATTGTCTATAAATTCATTAAGTAACTTAGCTCAGTTTCTTTTTATCCGAAATAGTTACTCTCTCTGCAAAAAGCAAGTTTGGTGCTAAAATATGGAACATGGACAAGTTTTACGACCACCAAAACTACGAAAAAGGAATTTATAAACTCTGGGAGAAGTCGGGTGCATTTTCTCCCAAAAAACCCACAACTCACAACCAACAACCTTTTACTATTATTATGCCGCCTCCCAACGCCAATGAAAATCTTCACATCGGTCACGCAAGATTTATAACCGTTGAGGATATCTTAACCCGCTACCATAGAATGAAAGGTAATCCCACTTTATGGCTTCCGGGAGCAGACCATGCGGGCATAGAAACCCAATATGTATTTGAGAAAAAGTTAAAAGAAAAAGGAAAAAGCCGTTCTGACTACGACAGAGATACCCTATACAAAATGATCTGGGAATATGTTCTGGAAAACGAAAAAAATATGGAAAGTCAACTTAGAGCTCTGGGTGCATCCTGTGACTGGACCAGAAACAAATTTACCCTTGACCCGAAAATTGTAAAAATTGTTTATAAAACTTTCAAAAAACTCTATGATGATGGGCTTGTCTATCGGGGCGAAAGAATAGTCAACTATTGCCCAAAATGCGGAACCAGTTTTTCTCAGCTTGAAGTAAATTATCTTGAGCGGGAGGACAACTTTTACTACCTGGACTACGGAACGGTAATTATTGCAACAACCCGTCCGGAAACAATTTTCGCAGACACAGCGGTTGCCGTTAACCCCAAAGACGCAAGGTACAAAAATTTGATCGGAAAAAAAGCAGTTCTTCCTATTGTTGGACGAGAGCTTACCATAATTGCCGATGCCTTGGTTGATCCGGAGTTCGGAACAGGCGCCCTGAAGATAACTCCCGGACATGATCCGACTGATTTTGAAATAGGAGAAAAACATAAACTTGCCAAAATATCAGTAATTGACGAAAAGGGGGAAATGATAAATACACCGCCAAAGTATATAGGGATTCTATCTGAAGTGGCGCGGGAAGAAATTACAAAAGACCTGGAACAGGAAAAAAAGGTTAAAAAAATCGAAAAGATTCATCACACGGTCGGAGTTTGTTATAAACATAAAACCCCCATTGAACCCCTTTTGTCAAAACAATGGTTTATAAAAATAAAGCCCTTAACAAAACTTGCACTGACTGCAATTAACGATAAAAGGGTAAAGATAGTTACCAAAAAATACGAGAAAGTTGCCAGAAACTGGCTTAAAAATCTAAAAGACTGGAACATCAGCCGGCAAATTGTCTGGGGAATAAGAATTCCAGCCTGGAGGTGTAATAAATGTTTTGAATGGACGATAACTGAAGGCAAACAACCTGATTCTTGTAAAAACTGTGGCTGTCAGAAATTAACTCAAGACCCTGACACCTTTGACACCTGGTTTTCCTCAGGACAATGGCCGTTCGCCACTCTTTTGACTGGCTCAGAAACAAGTCTTAAAAATTCTACTCCAGCGGCTAAGGGGTTAAAATTAGCAATCGATGTTCCTGCAACAGAGGACTTTGAATATTTTTATCCAACCTCTGTATTGGAAACCGCTTACGATATTTTGGTTTTTTGGGTTTTAAGAATGATAATGCTTGGTCTTTATGCAACCGGAGAAGTACCGTTTAAAGAGATTCTTCTTCATGGACTTGTTCGCGATCAATACGGAGAAAAGATAAGCAAATCCAAAGGAAATGTGATTGATCCCCTAATTATGAGTCAAAAATATGGCGCTGATGCTGTAAGGATGAGTCTTATTTGGGGAACTCTGGTTGAAAACGATATTGCTCTATCCGAGGATAATATTAAAGGACAAAGAAACTTCGCCAATAAAGTTTGGAATGTTGCCAGGTTTATCTTGCAAAACAAATTGGAAGTGCCCAATGTTAAATCACAACCTTTTAATGAAGACGATAAGTGGATTATAAAAGAGCTCAAAACACTAATCAAGAAAGTTACCAGATCCCTGGATAAATACCGTCTTAATGAAGCGGCGGAAGACATTTACAATTTTATCTGGAATAAGTTTGCCAACAATTATTTGGAAAAAACCAAATCCCGCAGAAATGAGACACAAAAGACATTAGAATATGTGCTTCGAGAATCCCTCAAACTCCTTCATCCCTTTATGCCCTTTGTAACTGAGGCAATCTGGCAGAAAGATCTGGCAAAAGACAGAAACGATTTATTAATTAATTCCTCCTGGCCCAAATAACTCTACCAAACCTTAAAAGATTCAATTATTTTCTCTGCCTGTTCAGGATGGGTACTTATTGAATAGGTATAAATACCGTTGTCAAAGATAACTATCGCCCTGGGATCCCTATTTTTGCTGTCGATTGCTTGATAATCCAACCTCTTGGCCTCATGTCCGGAAACATTAATTTTTACCTCTTTGATAAGACTAGCTAAACCACTTTCGTTCATCTGTTCCTTAACTTTATCTACTTCATCTTCCCGCCTACCCCGACTAACACCAACAGCCACTCTTTTCGCCCGCGTAAGTTCGTTTTCTTCAAACCTGACAAAACTTAAGTAACCCTCTTCATTTTTGACTTCTTTTTTTAATAAATGCTGGGGAACTAAGAGAGAATACCTAAATTTTTCATTCTTATACTCCTTCCAGATAACCTCATTAGTTTCAAGCTTGGGTAAAGTGTCACCAGAGTTCTTCTTCAAAGATTTGAATCTACCAAGTTTTAAAAAAAGATAAAAAGCAAAAATCGCTAGTAAGATAACTGTGAGAAAAAGTAAAAAAAATATTTTCTTCTTTTTTAATTTTTTCTTTTTCATTTAAGTTACTCACTGGGTAAAGGCATTTTTTTAGCTAAACGGCGTTGTTGAGGTTTTTGAGCATTTTCTAATACTTCTACTTCAGGTTCTTTTAATCTCTCAACTCTTTCACTCGTCTGGATATCTATTGGTTTTTCTCCTTCCTTTGCAACCAAACGCCCGGCTCTTTCTTCTACACTTTTAGCTGCAGCTTTCTTGCCTCTTGTTTCCATTATAGTCTTCACATCTCCCAAGCGAGTACTCCTATCATAGGCGTGTTCAACTGGTAGAGCTTCTTCATACTCTTCTTCCATATGTTGACGAACTTTTTCGCCTGCCCCTGGTGCTCTTAATATACCCTCAGCAATCGCTTTTTCTATTGGACTTGGTTCACCCAGCTCTTCTGGCACAGCAAAAGAGGGTTCGTACTCTGGTGCTTTTTTGAGATGAGAAGCGGCTTCTTTGCGTTCTTTAATCCTCTCCCCAAGCACTTGGCTTGCAGCCGATCCAATTCTTCCC
>MGGC01000036.1:0-2502 GCA_001792215.1 Candidatus Woesebacteria bacterium RIFCSPHIGHO2_01_FULL_38_10 | reverse complement strand
CGCTCCTTCTGCTGCTGTTTTAACCGCTTCTCCGGCAACCTTACCCGGGCTTATTCCCTCTGATCGTGCTTTTCCTTTCCCCTTTCGTTCTTCTTGCTTAGCTTTTTCCCCCTTCGCCAGTTCAGACGCACTGATTGGTTCTGCTCTTTCTGTTCCTCTCTGCGCAGGCACTTGTCGGGACTGTCTTCTTCCTTCAGCTCTTGCTGCTTTTTTTGCCGCCTCTTGAGCCTGGTAGTCAGCAATCTCTTTACCTCTTTTTTCTCCACTTTCTGCAAGCTGCTCACCGACCCATCCCGAAGCGCGTCTCATACTACCAGCTATTGTCTCAGTTAAACCCGCTTCCTCTCTTTTTCTTTCTATCCTAGCTAAAACTTCTTGTTTTTCAGCTTCTTTTCTTACTTTTTCTTCAGCTTTTTCTTGCACGGCTTCCGCAACTGCCTGCCTTGCCCTATCTATCCCTTCCCGACCACCTTTGCCTTGAGATACCAACTCTTCAGCCTCTTTAAGAAGTCTTTCTGCATCGACAATTCTTCCGGCCTCAGCTGCCCGTCCTATCAAACCTTGACCCTGCCATTCAGTTAATTTACTAAATCTATCTCCGGAAATTACCTTTCTAACAACCCCAACTGTTTCTCCACCCACATCCGCCAATCCTCCAATTCCTTGGGCCCCTAGTTTACTAGCCTCAACTGCTCCTTTACCTAAGACTGCAGCTCCAACAACAGCTACTTTTGCAACCTCTTTCGCCACCGCCTTAGTGACCGGGTGGGTGGCAAAATCTTTAGTTAGACCAACTGCTTCTCCAGCAATCAAACCGCTCCCATAAACTGTGTAAACCGCCGCAGTAACCGCATCTTCTAAAACCTGCCCAAGAACTTTGGCTATAGCTTTTGTTGCTCCTGCACCCATGCCCAAAGTCGCGTAAAAGGTAGCCAAAGAAGTGTCCATTTTGGAAGTATCTATTCCGAGGTTTCTGGCTGCTCTTTCGATATCTTTGGCCAAGCTCGGATACTCTTTCTTAAAGATCTGATATTCTAAAAAAGGCAAAAGTTCATCACGAAGATCATCGGACAAACCTTCCCCGGTAAATCTTCCTTGTTGATTAAATCCAGGAGGAATACTCAGTTTGTCATAGGGGGGTTCGTCTAAATCGTAGCCAAACTCTGGTCTTATGTCTCTTGGGATAACCGCCCAAATCGCTTGGACAACATCCAGTTGATCTCCTCTTCCCAACTCATTCCAACTCAAACCAGAAACAGGAACGTACTCTCGGCCAAGCCTTCTTGCTTCTTTTCTCTTACTTGAAGTTTCTTTCAACTGAGCTTCTAATATTAATCCCAAAGCTTCTTTCTGTCTTTCATCTATGATGTCGAGAAGGCGCAATTCTTCTAAAGCCTGAGCTTTTTCTCTTGCTGATAAAGCCGGATTAGAGACTCTTTCAATCAAGTTAAAAGGGTCATTATACTTTTTTCCTAAATTTTCTATTCTTTCATCTATCTTGGTCCTAATTTCAGCCACAACCTCAGCTTTTCCTCTTGGATATTCTCCCTCAAATAAAGATACTCCCCAATCTCCAAAATCTTCCCGGAATCTTAAGATTCCGCCCCCGGCTGCGTATATGGGCCAACGTTCTTCAATCTCTCTTTTTTGTGCTTTTAAACTTTCAATTTCCCCAGCAATTTTTTCTCTCACCTCTTCTAATTCTTTCAATTTTCCTTCTCTATATCTGACTCTCTCCTGCTCTACCAACTGCCTTATTCTTTGTTCCTCTCCGTCTACGGTTTTTGCTTGTAGCGCTTGTTTCTCCAAAACTTCTGCCAATCCAGAGTTGATTTTTCTTAATTCTTCAATTGCTTCCCGTCTTTCTTCTAAAGATAAAGATGGGTTTCCGATTCGTTCTACCAATTCCTGAGCGCGTGTCCCTTGAGCTTTTTCTTCTTTGCCAACTAAAGGATTTGCTCCTGTCTCTCTTTTTGCTATTCTTTCCCAAAGAGGAGATTTATCTTCGGCTTGCTTTCCTTCTAAAGTTATACCTTGTTCTCCCCATATCCTTCGGAAAGCCTCATCCCTATCGATATCACCGACATTGCGGATTTCAGTTCTCGGATCCATCCAAACTTCTTCTAACTGACCCGGAGTTCCTACAAACAGTCCTCCCAAAAACAACTCTTGATATTCAGGCGGAATCTCTTTAAAAAATTGGCCTGCGGTTGGATCAATTATCTCATTCCTACCCTGATCTCTCATGTACACATGTCTAGTGATTACATGCTCGCCATCAATAATACTTTCAATATCAGTAACTACGGATATTAAATTTTTCCCAAAATGTCTACTTAAGGCTTCTGCAACCCGTTTTGAAGCAAAAATCTTACATCCTCCTTTTAATTCAGAGTCATCTAGTAAATCCCAATCTTGCCCTGAAGATTTGGAGATTACTTCTATTAAATCCTGTCTATATCTTCTTGCTTCCTCTTTTTCTCCACAGATAAGTGCTGATTC